>JAMOOM010000110.1 GCA_027065515.1 Campylobacterales bacterium | reverse complement strand
AAGGAGCTTTTTCTTAGCCATATGATACCTTTGTATCAGAATATCCTGATAATACATCAAATATGATTGAAATCATAGATAATACTATCTTTTCTTTCCTTTATGAACAGTTTAAGACGGATTAAGTCGATAACTGATAGGATATGATGAATCAATAAATAGTTATGCTCACATTTCAAATATTTCTGAAATATGAACACAGCTATTTTAGGATTTAAAATAGTGAGTTTAAAATTGGAGGAAATCATGAAAAAAGTATTACTTGGTGTTTTTGCACTGACAGCTTTAGCAATATCACTTTATGCTGGTGTATTAACTGGTCAAAGTCAAAATGGTATCAATACTATTTGTTATTATAGTGATGGTGGAGTAATTAATGCTGGTGTTGGTGGAATTTGTCCTGCGACAAATTAAACATTAGTTTTTATAATATCAGTCCATAAAATTTTATTTATTGACTGATTTAAAGGATATTTATGAGAGCAATAGAAGAAGGACAACTTAAAGGCGAGTTTAATGGCTTTAAAGATGATAAAACAATTTTTGAGATGCAAAATGGCAAAAAATGGCAACAAGCAGAATACAAATATAATTATCATTATGAGTTTATGCCAAAAGTAAAAATTATTGAAGAGACAGGCAATTACTATCTTTTAGTTGAAAGCATGAATGATAAAGTTTTAGTTAGACAAGCATAACAAATCGTAGCAACAAAAATATGTTACCCTAGCCGAAAAAAAAATTTGAAAAGTTCAAAAGTTTAGCTACCATTATAGAACTTAAAAGACTACAAAAATGGGTAACATATTTTTGTACTCAACCGTTATCAATATGTATGTAGGATAGATCATGAACGAATTTCAAAAATGGTGTTTAGAGTAACCAAAGGGCCAGGTGATAGCACAATAGTAACCAAAGGGCCAGGTGATAGCACAATAAGCTCTTTATGATAATATGCTCCCAACCAAATCGTATCGAAGGAGCCCCATGCCCAGAAAGCCACGCATCGAAATTCCTGGATTTTACCATGTGCTCAATCGCGGTGTAGAACGAAGAACCGTTTTTGAAGAGCCAATAGATTATAAAAAGTTCGAAACGCTGCTGAAAGAGCAGAGCGAAGTGTTCGGCGTAACGATCCACAATTTTTGCCTAATGAATAACCACTACCACCTGTTTGTACAGATCGACAAGCCGGTGCTTTCGAAATTCATGCGCCAGGTCAACGCCTCGTATGCCATCTACTTCAACAAAAAATATGGCCGAAGCGGTCATTTGTGGCAAGGGCGTTTCAAGTCCTGGTTCGTAACTGACGAAGCTTATCTGTATGCCCTGATGCTCTACATCGAACAAAATCCCGTCAGAGCCGGAATAGTAGATGTGCCAGAGCGTTACCCCTACAGCAGCGCCCACTACTTTACGGGTGAAGAGAAATTGCCCGAATATCTGAAAAACGCCTGGCTGGCACAACGCTTTAGGCGCAAGAAGAAGGAACTAAAAGAGATGCTTTCGATACGGGTGGGCCAAGAAGCCCTGGCCGAGCTTGAAAAAGCTTCCACACTCGTCGAAGCTTCGATGGAAAAAGAGAGCCCCGATCCCAGGCTTTTGGAGCGAATCAGACAAGCCAAAGAGAAAAAAGAGCGCAACGCACTGATCTGTGAGGCTTACACAGCAGGCCATTCGCAACACAAGATTGCGGAAGTTTTAGGCATTTCACAACCTGCGGTGCATGGAATAATACGACGAAGCAGGCGGAAATAGTGTTATTGTTATCATTTGACCCCTTGGACTGTGTTGAAAAGTGACACTCGAGTAGCGGCTTTCGTCAAATATTGCTAAAATTAGACCATCAAAAAAACGGAGGAAAGAATGAAGAAGAGAATCCTGGGAATCGCTACGGCGGCGCTGGCGCTGATTGGTTTTACAGGATGCGGCCCCAAGATGGCGGGCATCGAGGCGCCGGTAGAAGCGGCTGCGGCGCACGGTGCCAAGCCGAAAATCTACGTCGTCTCCCACACGCAGGAGAAATTCAAGGGGATCAAGCCCCACCAGGCGGTCTGGAACGGCCTGACCCCACTGATTGTCAAACACAACCAGATCATGCAGTGCGACTTCACGCCCGAAGCCGTCGTGAAGCTGAGCGAGATGGGCTATGAAATCGTAGGCGACCCGAAAGAGGCCGATTACCGGCTCGACACGGAAGTGGTGGCGTGCGGGTGCCTCACATGGCCCACCGAGGAGATGACAAGGTCGTCTGGCCTCTATTTTCAGCGCAAGGAGATCCCGCTCAAAAAGAAGCCGCTCTACAAGGACTTCATGAATCACGTCAGCGACGAGGACGCTCCTCCTTATTTCAAGGAGATCGCAGAAGCCTTCAATACGGATCCTGATCGCGCGATGCGCCTCTTCCACGAGAATGCCACCTATCGGGACCTTCGTCGGATCGACGACTCTGCCCCCTGGAAATATATATGGAACGATGGCGCCAACTACCAGATCGCCAGGACGAAGGGTTATCTCAACCCCAATAAATACAAGGGGATCACGCCCGAAGAGATCGAAATCCTGAAGAAATGGGCAAAACAGACCTACGACGTCAAGGATGTTGCGTCGGTCGACTACGGCGTTACGCACTCTTTAAGCTTCATCAACCTTGGGCAGGCACTCTCCGGTGGAGGGCACTCGACCGCGGGAGGAGTTGCCGCAGGTGTTGGCGTCGCAATGGCGCTTTTTGGCTCAAGCCCGCCAGAAGGTACAATGCGCTACAAGCTGACTCGCATGTCGGACGGCAAAACGGTGCAGAAAGATTTCATGGAGCAATTCTTCTACCATTACGAGTGGAACAGCATCTTCGGCTACAACGCGATGGATAGTGCTGAGAAGAAACTTGCCAAACTCTTCAATCTTCTTGAGGAAAATTAGCGCCACCTCGTTAGTGGGGGATAGCCATCGAGTTGATCGCCTGCTGCTTGAGCTTGTCGGCATCGATACCCCCCTTGTTGGCGGCGCGCAGCAGCGAAGCTCTCAACTCCGCATGCTTGGCAGCGGAAAAACATTTGTCATTCATCGGATCCTCTCCTGCCCGACAGGGTCGAAAACTGATATTCTTGAGATCATTGATCGTCAAATCGTTACAGCTGTCCCATCCCTTGCCTAGCTGCTCCTTCAGCCCCTCGACAAATATTCTGGTCGTAATCTGGTCGTAAGCACCAAAGGGGCCAGGTGATAGCACAATAAGCTCTTTATGATAATATGCTTCCAACCAAATCGTATCGAAGGAGCCCCATGCCCAGAAAGCCACGTATCGGAATTCCGGGATTTTACCATGTGCTCAATCGCGGTGTCGAACGAAGAACCGTTTTCGAAGAGCCAATAGATTACAAAAAGTTCGAAACACTGCTGAAAAAGCAGATCGACAAGCCGGTGCTTTCGATACGGGTGGGCCAAGAAGCCCTGGCCGAGCTTGAAAAAGCTTCCACGCTCGTCGAAGCTTCGATGGAAAAAGAGAGCCCCGATCCCAGGCTTTTGGAGCGAATCAGACAGGCCAAAGAGAAAAAAGAGCGCAACGCACTGATCTGCAAGGCCTACACAGCAGGCCATTCGCAACACCAGATCGCGGAAGTTTTAGGCATTTCACAACCTGCGGTGCATGGAATAATACGACGAAGCAGGCGGAAATAGTGTTATTGTTATCATTTGACCCCTTGGACATTGCTTGGACATTGGACATTGGATTGTAAAGATAAAAACAAAAGCATCAAATCTTTGTTATAATCACTAAAGATAAAAGCATTGGAGATAATCATGCAAACATTAACAATACAAGTCAAAGATGATTTAGTAGCAGAAGTAATGAATGCTCTTGAAAAATTTAAAGATAATGTAAAAATCACAAAAGATAAAAATTTGGAGCTTGACCTGTATTTTTATGAGAGACAAAAGAAATTGCAACAAATAAGAGATGATATAAAAAGTGGTAAAACAGAAATGCTTACACAAAAACAGTACGACAAAGAGATAGAGCAATTTTTTGAAAAATTAGAAAGCAAGTATGCAAATTAAACGAAGTAGAAAATATTTATCTAAACTTTTTTCAATACTTGAGCATATCTCAAAAGACAAAATTACTGCAAGCCGAAAATTTAAAAATGACCTTGATAAAAAAATTAAAGATATAACAAATTTCCCGTATAAAAATAGGCAGTCAATATATTTTGATAATGAAAATATTAGGGATATGATTTTTAAAGGATATACAATAGTTTATGAAATCAACTCTGATGAAAAAATCATAGAAATATTAGATATTTTTAATAAAAACAAACCTTAGATACAAAAACACAGCAACAAAAATATATTTTCCCTGCCGTGAAAATTTCATCTTGCCAAAAAACTTTGGTATCATGATGAAAATTAAAACACTTAAAAACAGAAAACATGGTAATCCCAAAAAAGACCTGCACTATGAAACATGAGCTGAAAGATGGGAGAATTACCTATCGATTCAAAAACATCTTTCTCAAGAGCACCTCTAAAAATTCCTAAAAGCTTAGATATAATATCAACAAAATAGTTCCTCAAATTAAAAGGATGCAAAAATGTGTGCTGAACGAATTCAACGAATATTGACGGCGGTAATGCTTGGAATCGCTTTGATGTTTTTGGCTCAGGGAGCTGCGGGAGATGCCCTTTCATTCAAAATCGGTGTAATCTTGCAGGTTTTCATCATTTTGATGATGCTGATATGGGCTTTTACGAACTTCTGCCCTTCGCTTTGGTTCTTCAATAAAATATTCGGGCCATGCGACTGGAATAAAAAGGACTCAAATGGCTGATATAAGCTACAAAGAGGCTGGCGTAGATATCGATGCGGGCAACGCCTTCGTCGAAGCGATCAAGCCCGCCGTAAAATCTACTTTCGACTCCAATGTCATCGGCGGCATAGGCTCTTTCGCCGGCGCCTACGCACTTCCTGGCGGCTATAAAGAGCCTGTGATGCTGGCTGCCACGGATGGAGTGGGAACCAAGCTCAAACTGGCTATAGAAAGCAAAAAACTCGATACTGTGGGAATCGATCTTGTCGCCATGTGTGTCAATGACCTCATTTGCAATTTCGGGGTGCCTCTTTTTTTTCTGGACTACTACGCCACAGGGAAACTGAACGTGGATGACGCCAAAACCGTGGTTGGCGGGATAGCCGAAGGGTGCAGACAGAGCGAATGCGCCCTTATCGGCGGAGAGACAGCCGAAATGCCTGGCATGTACAGCGAAGAGGATTTCGATCTTGCAGGTTTTTCCGTAGGGATCGCCGAAAAGAGCGAAATGAACAGACTCTCGCACGTCAAAGATGGCGATCTGCTCGTAGCGCTCCCTAGCAGCGGCATCCATTCGAATGGATTTTCACTGGTCAGAAAGCTTCTGTTTGAAAAGCTCGGTATGAAATTTGACGATACCTTCGATGGTAAACCACTGATCGACACACTTTTGACGCCGACGCGTATTTACGTAAAAACTTTCAAAAAGCTAAAACCCCATATTCACGCCCTCGCTCATATCACAGGCGGAGGGCTTGTGGAGAATCTGCCGCGCGTACTTCCTGAAAATCTGCATGCCGTGATCGACACTTCCAAAATCAAAACTCTACCGATTTTCGATCTGATTGGCAAATATGTAGAGAAAGATGAGATGTTCCGCACTTTCAATATGGGGGTGGGAATGGTCCTTGTCGTGGCTGCCGATGAAGTCGAGAACGTCTTGCGAAAGAGTGACGGATATGTTATCGGAGAGCTCAAAATGGGTGAAAGGGGCGTAACGCTCTTTTGACCTATCTGGTCTCCAAAATCTTCACCGCTCTTTTTCTGCCTCCCGGCCTGTTTGTCATCATCTTGGCGATACTCACCTGGGCCACAAAGGGATGGGTACGCCGCATAGTGGGTGCTTCAGCTATCTTTCTGTATCTCACAAGCATCCATCCCGTAGCGGACAAGCTGCTGCTTCCTTTTGAAAAACCATTCAGAAACAGACCCCTCCCCTCAAAAGCCGATGCCGTGGTAGCTCTCGGAGGCGGCCAATTGCGTGGCGATCCAATCCCACTCGCAAACGAATCGTTCAAGCGCGCCATATATGCAGTGGCGATCGGCAAATCACTCGATATTCCCGTGATCGTTGCCGGAAGGGGGCACGGAGGATACGACGAATTCCATGCACTTTTGGACTCGCTGAATACTTTGCAGCCGATTCTCGCCCATGACATTCCCGTCTCCAAAAAGTCCACAGGCCACTTTTCGCTGATTCCGGAAACCAAAAGCCGTGATACATATGAAAATGTCATATTCAGCCAAAAGATTATCGGAAAAGATGACTGCACACTCATTATTGTGACATCCGCCTACCATATGCGGCGTGCGCTTATGCTTTTCGAACACGTCGGAATCCATCGCGTATATCCTGCTGCGGTGAATTTTTATACAAATCCATCAAAAAGCTCGTATAGATGGAGAGATTATCTGCCTTCGATGTGGGCACTGTTCAACAGCTACCGTGCAATGCATGAGTTTTTTGGAATAGTGAAAGTAAAACTGAGAGGTGCTTTAAACTGAAATAGAGTGGCGCGGTGGACGAGACTCGAACTCGCGACCCCCGCCGTGACAGGGCGGTATTCTAACCAACTGAACTACCACCGCACCAAAAAGAGATTCTATCCAATATTGATATATTGGACTCATGGTGACCCGTGTTGGATTCGAACCTGAGAAGCGTCAAGAAAAAGCAAACTGCTTTGCTTTTTTAGCTTCGCAAGCCGATTCGATGTGCATTTATGCACCCGAAGACGGCGTAAGAGCAAGAAGCTTACGCATTTTTACATTCGATCCACATTGGACTCATGGTGACCCGTGTTGGATTCGAACCAACGGCCCATTCCTTAAAAGGGAATTGCTCTACCAACTGAGCTAACGGGTCTTCTTCGAAGGAAGAGTGAAATTATACCTTTTATTTTTTAAATTCACATTACAAGACCTCCTTGAAATCAAAACACGATCACGAAGCGGTTCAAGCCTTCACTGTGTTCGTATTTGAAGCCGAAACCGTGGGCTTTGGCGATCATATCCACAATATAGAGCCCCAGGCCCAGACCGCTTATGGCGTCACTGCCTTGGGTATATGGCTGCAAATAGTATGCCAGCGGGTGCTTGAGCGCGCCTCCTTTGCTCTCCACGACGATCCTCTTCGCATCGGCTTCGATATGAAATGAGCGGTCGCTTGCATACTTCAAGGCGTTGTCTATCAGATTTTTCAATGCGATACTCAAAAGTTTAAAATCGGCTTCGATCCGCACGGGAGATATATTGTAGGTGCCCTTGGACCTGTCGATCATGGCCAGATCTATCGCTTGGTCCACAAGATCCTCCATCGTTACAGGACGCACATCCAGGGGGAATTTTCCGCTGCTGAGCTGTTCGATCGTGCCAAATTCGCTGATCGTGCCATCAAGCCGCATAAAGATGCGCTCGAGTCGCTCTTTCTGCCTGCTCTCATCCAGCATCTGCACCGTCAACAGCCCCTTCGTCAAAGGGGTTTTCAGCTCGTGCATGATGTTTCTGATGAAAAGATTGCGGGAATTTATCAGCATACGAATGCGTCCTATCGCCTCGTCTATCGCTTGAGAGACCTGGGCGATTTCGTCACTTCCTTCGATACGGCAGTGGATACCCAGCTCCCCCTCACCAAACTTGCGTATGCAGCGTTGTAGCGACTTCAGTGGCCGCAGCTTGAACCATATCGCCCAGTATATGAGTCCTATCACCAAAGAGGTGAGCGCGAAATATATCCAGACGATCCATGGATTATAGGGGTGATACCGCAGATCTTCGAACAGTATCAGGCGACCAAATGTATTTATCAGAAGATATATATGCCCTCTTTTTTCGAGCAGATCGATAAAACCGAAAGGTGTTGGCTGGCGTCCCAGCAGTTTGGCTTCCTTGAGAAGAGCTACGCCCTTTTTTTCATCGCGTATCCACCTCATCCCGTACTTTTTGGCGGTCTCTTCGATCTGCTCCGCTGCGTTGTTCTGCTCCAGCCTTAGAAGAATATTCTGTGCAAAAAGCACGTTGCGCTGGACTATCATTTGCGAATGGCGATATTTGTCGTTGATGCTGTAGAAATAAAAAGCGGTTCCGGCCGCCAAAAAGGCGATGGCGAAAATTGCGGTGATGAACGCGAATATCGATATGCGCCTCATGGCGTCAGGCGATATCCCAGCCCTCGTACCGAGCGGATAAAGCGGGGCTGCTTGGGGTTGTCTTTTAGTTTGTGTCGGATACGGCTCACGATGACATCGACGCTTTTGAGGGTGCTCTCTTCACTGATGGCATCGACATTGTAGATCAGGTCTTCGCGCGATACCACTTCGTTGGCATGTTCGAGAAGATATGAGAGTATGCCGTATTCGGCGGCGGTAAGCTGAAGAGGCTCCTTTTCAAGATAGATCATTCTCGTGGATTCGTCTATTCGAAGATCGTGCGATTTGTGCGAGTCGTCACCCTTCTCTCTTCCGATACGGCGCAAAATCGTCTTTATTCTCGCTACGAGCTCTCTGGGATCGTATGGTTTCGGGAGGTAGTCGTCGGCCCCTTTTTCAAGACCTACGATTTTGTCGGTCAGATCGCTTCTGGCCGAGGAGATGACAATGGGCACATCGCTTCTTTTTCGAATCTCCTCGCACACTTCCAGCCCATCCATGCCGGGCAGCGAAAGATCCAGTATCACAAGATCGAAAGATTCGTTTTCGAGCTTGCTCAGCCCCAGAAAGGGGTCGGGCACATTGATGGCTTCTATTCTGAAGCGTTGCAAATATTCGCTTAAAATCTCCGCCAGCTCCTCATCGTCTTCGATCATCAATACCCTGACCACCTTTTTTCTCCTTACTGTACGACCAGAATATGTATTATCCCGCGTCTGTTGACATATACCCGCTTGGCGCCCGGGTGTTTCTTCATGGCACGATCCATATCGCCGATACTCTTGATCATTGTATCTTCTATCTGAATAATAATGTCTCCGGGCATAAATCCCGCTTTATCGGCCTTGCTTTCGGGTTTTACATCGGTGACCATGACTCCTTGGATATCGTCCGCTATTCCCATCTGTTTGCGGATCTGCGGCGTGATCTCTTGCAGTGTCAAGCCATCCACGAATCCTTGATTTCCTTCCGTTTTCAGACGGCTTTCGGGGAATTTGCCAAGTTTGACGTCAAGATGGATCACCTTTTTGTTTCGCTCGATCTGCAATGTGACTTTTTTGCCCGGAGGCATGGAACCGATCGTGTTTTTAAGATCGCTCGCATCTTTGACCGGTTTATCGTCGACCTTCAAAATCAGGTCTCCTCGCTCGATGCCCGCTTTTGCGGCTGGTGTCTTGGGCTCCACATCCAAAACCAACGCCCCCTTATCGTGCTTGTACACTTTCTGAAGCTGTGGTGTGAGGTTGCCGATGCTGACCCCCAGATAGCCGTACTCGACCTTTCCATGTTCGATCAGCTGGGTTGCGACCCTTTTGACCATATTGACCGGTATGGCAAAACCTATGCCGTTGTTGGCGCCGCTTCTGGTGATGATAGCGCTGTTGACACCGATCAATACGCCGCGGCTATCCACCAGCGCGCCCCCGCTGTTGCCCGGGTTTATTGCCGCATCGGTCTGAATGAAGTTTTCGTACTGGTTGATTCCTACGCTATCTTTTCCAAGCGCTGAAATGATACCTTGCGTGACGCTTTCACCTACGCCGAATGGATTACCGATGGCAAAGACCAGATCGCCTGTCTTGAGAGCCGAAGAGTCGCCAAACTCGATCACCGGAAGGTTTTTGGCATCGATTTTGACGACGGCTATATCTGTTTTCGGATCGGTGCCTACGATTTTGGCCTTATACTCTTTGGTGCTGCCCGGAAGAGTCACGCGTACCTCATCGGCACCGTCAACGACATGATTGTTCGTGATGATATATCCATCCTTTAAGACCACCACACCTGATCCCAATGTGCGTTGGATACGCTCGCGCGGCATCATCTGTCCAAACGGCATATTGAAAAACTGCCTGAAGAAAGGATCCATGAACGCCTGAGGGATATCCTGTCGCACCCTCTTTTTCGTGGATATGTTGACCACGCACATACTGGCGTGGGCGATAGCCTTGTTGAAAGAGAGTATTTTACCCGCTTCCGGCATAACGCGAGTACCCGCTGGAGCCTGCTGGAAATGGACGCTGCCGGCCATAAGCGATGCCGCCAGAACGGTAGATAGCAATAGTGATTTTTTGATCATTCTATTTATCCTTTTCATGT
>JAMOOM010000109.1 GCA_027065515.1 Campylobacterales bacterium | reverse complement strand
TGTTGAGATTTTGGAGCGTTTTTACAACAATGCGCCGATCAAGATAGGGCATCTGAAGGCCAACAGATTCTCGATCGTTTTGCGCGATCTCAAAAAAGGGGATGCTTCACGCTTCGATAAAGCGGCACAAACGATCGGAAGAGGGGGGATGCCCAACTATTTTGGATATCAGCGTTTTGGAGAGGATGGCAAAAGCTTCCTGCAAGGTAAAAAGATTGCAGCCAGCGGCAAGCGTCTCAAGGGTGCAAAAGAGAAACTGCTCGTTTCTGCCTGGCAGAGCCATCTTTTCAACGAGTGGCTCGGTGAGCGGATAAATATCTCGAAAACCGTATCGAGCCGCTCCGTCAAAGATGCGGCATCCATTCTCGGATATCCGACGGAGCTGGTGGAAGTTTTGAAAAAAGAACCCTCTTTTTTCAAAATATTTCTGGGCGATGTGATGATGCCATATCCGTTTGGGAAACCATATTATGCAAACGATATGGTGAAAGAGGCTGAACACCTTGCAAAAAGGAGCGCCTCGCCGACGGGGATTTTGTGTGGCGACAGGGCGATGCGTGCACGAAGCGATGCCAGGCATCTTGAAGAGGCGTTCGATGACTCGGAGCTCTCGTCGCTTCGCGGAGACAGGCGTTTTGCATGGGTATGGCCAGAAGATGTATCCACAGATTACGATGCCGCCACGCAAACTATGGTGTTAAATTTCACTCTCCCCAAAGGATCCTATGCGACCACATTTTTGGAGGAGATCGGAAAGAGAACGTTGAGATAGTTGTCACGGTATCGAGCGAATATCTTTGATATACAAAACTTTCACGCCCTGACCGGTATCGTATATCTCCACATCGATCTGGATGCTTCTGGAAGCCGTGTATTGGATAATGAAACTGGAGACCGTATCGTTTCTGTAGATGATGCGCAAGCGCTTTCCGATACGCTTGCCGATCTCTATGCCAAATCCCCCCTCTTGTGTCGAAAGAATATTCAGCGTGTCGAATTTTATACCTGTAGCCGAACCTATCGTCTTTTTCAAGCCGGCGCCCAAAAGCATCATCCCGATACCGTTTTGCGTCTGCTGTGACTGGCTGAACGCTTCGTTGGCGGGCGCGCCAAACAGTATATAGCTCATTATATCGTTCTGGCTCATTGGCGGTTCGGATGAGAAGAAAAAAACCGGATCCGCAAGAGTGTGACTGATATAGATATGAAACTTCTTGAGATCGACACTGTAGAGGATATGCAGCTCCAGGTATGGGTTGATCGGGTGAGCCCCTCTGAAATAGATATCTGAAGATTCTATCGTGAAGTGTTTGTCGGATACGTCTATACTCCCTTCGGTGACTTTTACCAATCCCAAAATGGTCAATGGTTTGAAAGCCTCTTTCCAGATAGTGATATCGGGTATAAAATAGGCATCCACCATATCGGTTTTGTATCGAAGCGGATGCGTGGAGTATATGTGTAGATCGACTATCTTTTCCGTGTGACTTGGCTCTTTGATATCCTGTATAATCACGATGTCTTCATCGTTTACCGTATATTCCGTTTTTGGCTTGTAGGTGATAAGAGCGTCCAAAACCTCCACCTCTCCTTCGATATCCACCTTTTTGGCGCAAAATGCACCTTTTATATCCAGATTTGCACTGATATTTCCCTCTGGCCCGCTATAGTGGACACCCTTTCCGCCCAGGTGAATCTCCCCCCTGTTTTGCAGCAAGGAGAAATATCCTTTGGCTGTGGCATGGTCCAAAAGCGCCAGGGAGTCGATATGGAGAGTGAGATTTTCATCCAGATGAAAATGGGAGGCGCGTGATTCGTCGAAGCAGTGATCTATTATGCATAGATGGTAGCGGTCTATGCGTATATCTTTGCCGGTTATGCCTCCTATAAGCACGGAGTCGGTGCCGTATATGACAGTGTGCGGATCGGGCTCTATGAGGTACCAGGGTATTTTTGTCTCGTATCGAAGCGAAAATGTATCTGCGAGATGGATACCGAAACGGCTGTGCACCTCGGCGTCGATCATGACGGAGCTCGTGATGTTCAGGTCTTCCATCAGTTCATGCACCGACTCGATTTTCGTCAAAAAATCGATATCGGTCGTACCGTCAGGATGGAGCGTGCCGTTTGCATCGAAATTCAGACAGTCGATATTGCCCCATCCGTGGATATTGCCCATTTTCTCGAAAAGAGTGAGTTGCATAATATTGCTTGCGTCAAGAGCGAACAGGTGCTCTTGTGGCGAGAGATAGACGATAGTCTCCAGCGCAACTGCAAGCGGAGGAGGAATGTTGGCCCAGATGCCACCTTTCGTATCTTTTGGGGATACGAGTGAATGGGCCAGCAGAGAATTTTTGGATATTTCAAAAGTCGATTTGACGATGGAGAAATTTCCATCTACGACGACAGTTCCTTTGGCTTTCAGTTCGGGTTTTAATCTTACCGTGGCATTGGCATCCAGCGATATGGCCTCGGACGAGAAAAGCTTTGGAAGTTTTTCGATATAGGCCAGCGTGTGCGGTTTGGCGGATGCCTGTATGGCTAAATGGTTGTAGTCTCGACTGTAAAGCCCTATCGTGAAAGGCCCTGCGTATATGTCTGCCGTAACGACGTCCAGGCTCCCGGCGGCATCGGCCATAAACTTTTTAAAGGGCAAAGGGTGCGCAGTGTGCCGAAGCTCTCCTTCCAGTTTGGTGGCATATGCCAGTGATGGCGTAAAAAGCAGGCTCTGTTTCATGGAGGCTTCGGCGAAAGGGCTCTCTACCTCGTAATCGGCTTTGGCGGTAAAATAGTTTGGGGCGATATGCCATACAAATTCGATATTCGGATTTGCGATGGTCGTATTCGCATCTTTGAGGCTGAATTTTCTATCCATTTTGGTGAAGATGGAGAGTTTTTGCTCCGTTGCGTGCAGTTTGAGTGGAATTTTTTTCGGAATGGGAGATATGAAACGAGTCGCTTCATGCAAGTAACGATCTGCCGCAGAGGCATATCCCGTGGCGTCGATGGCCCTGTTTTTGAGCGTTCCTGCTATGCGCCCCGTTCCCCACGGGCTTTTGATATTCAAAGAGAAAGTATCGATTGAAAAGTTGCGCAGTGAAAGTATCGTCTCTTTCGCGTCGGCTTCCACCTCGATCCGATCGGGAGTGTAGATTACCCCTTCTGCGATCCGGCTGTGCATGATGCGCAATGCAGGAATCGGAATGGAGGAGTTTTTTGAGCCGCTTTCGAATCTTTTTGGCCATACATGGATATTTTCAACCGTTATATTTCTGATTATCGGAGTGGGAAGAATGAGCTCTATCGGCTTGTAGTGGATGCCAAGATGGCCGATAGTGAGAGCTTTTTGATAGGTGACGCCATAAATATCGATTCCAAACGGCAGCGATCCATCTATCCTTTCGAAGCCGATACCTGCGGGTTTGAGAATTTTCTCTCCCAACAGACGCGTAGTTTCAGGATGCATACCTATGTATAGAAAAAGGCCTGTCGCAATGATTAGAGCCTGCAAAAAGAGCGCGAACCATGAATATAACCTGCCCATCAGAAGAGCTCGCCTATATGAAAATGTATAGCGTATTGACTGAAGCGTGATGCGTCGAAACCGATATCGATCGCCAAAGGCCCGATCGGAGTTATATATCGAATACCCGGCCCAACTGCGATCGTGGCATTGGAAAAACTGGGTTTGGCCTCTTGCGAAAGCCATGTGACATCCGAAAACAACACCCCTTTGAAGTTGGCCGGCAGTGGATATCTGTACTCGACACTCCCTTCGATAATGCTATAGGAGCCGATCGGATCCCCGTAATCGTTTTCCGGTCCCAGCTGCCTATATCCATATGCTCGGTTGGAGTTCATGCCGCCGGCGTAGAAGCGGTAGGATGGAGGGATTTGTCCCTGCAGGGATTTGAGCGTTCCTATTTTCAGGCGGGTGGAAACGACGCTCTGCTCTATCGGCTTGTGCCATGATGCCGAGAGTCTCATCTTGTAGTAGGAAGCATCGGAGAGCAGCTCCTTAAGTGCACCCGTGATTTCGGCATGAAGCCGGTATCCGCGGGTGGGCTCCAATATCGAGTCCCGCCTATCCAGATTCCAGCCTGCAAGAAGGCTGAAGAGTCGCAATTTTCCATTTGAAAAGTTGATCGGATCACGGCTTTTCGACGTGGTCGTATCGTCGTATAGCAGTGCCGCCTCCCATGAGTGTTTTATCACTTTGTGGATTATGTTCGTTTTTGCAAAGAGCGAACGGGCGTCGTAACCGTCGAATTTCTCTTTCTTGAGGCCCGCAAAGAGCCCTTTGGTGTAGTGGTGCGGTAGAGGCATTTTCCCGCTTAGGCGAATATGCTCCTTGATCTGCGAGTATTTTACCTGAATGCCTACGGTTTTTAGATTTCCCATAAAATTACGGTGCCTGACTCCGGCTTGAAGGTTGATTCCCTCGTCACTGCTTATGCCGGCACCAGCGCTGAAATGGATCGGTTTTGGACGAACGGATACTGAAACATGAACGGGGACTTTGTCTCCTTTGCGCATCGTATCGTCGATCGTGGCATGATCTATCCCCTCGTTGGCGTAGATCTCTTTGTAACTATCTTTGATTTTTTGAGTCGAATAGATTTCGCCCTCTTTGAAATAGAGCATGGACTTTATGATCTCTTTGTCGACATCTTTCGGTGTTTGAACCGTTATATCGCCAAAACGGCAGAGTTTGTGAGGGGTTACGTCATATACAAGATAGGCGAGATTTTTCTCGATATCGACAAACGCCTTGGCTCTTAGTTCCACATTGCAATATCCACGCTGTGCATATCTTTCTCGAATCTTTTTTTTGCTTTCGACGAACTTCATAGGATCGAAGCGATCGCCAGTTCCAAAAGGGATGAGATCTCTTATAGGGATGGGAGAGATTGTGGCGATATCCTCGACAATGATCGGAACGTTTTCATCGATTTTTATCACGATACTCTTTTTTTGGCGAGCGAAAGAGGCTTTTGCATGATAGAAACCGCGCGATCTGTAGTATCTTTCTATCACTTCGAGCAGCGGCCCCACCTTGGTTTCATCGATCTTGGGAGTACTCTTCCAAAATTCGAAAAAATATGGTTTTTTAAGCCCCACGACGCTATATAGCGTGCGGTCGTCGATAGAGTGGTTGCCGGAAAATTTCAAAGGAAGAATCGCCGCATGGGCGATAATCGCAAGGCATAGCAACAGATACGGTATCTTTTTCAAACGACGGCCTCTTTCCACTGTAGATATTGCGCAAAGCCAATGATTTGAAAGGGGGCTGTCTATCCCCTTTGCCACTTTAAAACTTCGAATACAGACAGGTTTCAGCCATTATATCAAATTGCAAGAGAGGAACGATTCAGATATTCGAAACATATTTTGAAGTAGAATGTCTATTGCCACAGCATGCAGCGCATAAAGGATAAAAATGAACAAAGATCTGGAATATATCAAAAAACATGTCAAGGACAAAGAGCTTCTCAAGCGTGTCGAACTCGTGCAGCAAAAGATCGGCAAGCTCTCCGGCAAGTCCGGATTGCGACTGCTCGCCAAAGGGAAGAGGGCGCAAAAGGCTATTCGGACCGTTTTGTACGAAGAGGATCTAGTCAAGCTGCAAGTCGAGCTTATCAAGCTTCAAAACTGGGTTTTTGAAAATAAAAAGAGAGTTTTGATAATCTTCGAAGGGCGTGATGCGGCCGGAAAAGGAGGAGCCATCAAGCGCTTCACCGAACGCCTCAATCCTCGCAGATATCGTGTCGTAGCGCTTCCCAAGCCAAGCGATGTGGAAGCGGGGCAGTTCTATTTTCAGCGCTACTTTGCGCATCTTCCAAATCCGGGAGAGATCGTCTTTTTCGACCGCAGCTGGTACAATCGCGCCATCGTGGAGCCTGTTTTCGATTTTTGCACAAAAGAGCAGTACGAGCGTTTTATGCAAGAGGTTCCGGAGATCGAGCACGCCCTGATAGATGATGGTATCACGATAATAAAATTCTGGTTTTCCATCTCCAAAGAGGAGCAGCAGAAGCGCTTCAAAGAGCGTGAACTAAACCCTCTCAAACAGTGGAAGCTAAGCCCTATAGACAAGCAGGCGCAGAAGATGTGGGACAAGGTAACCTACTACAAAGAGGAGATGTTCAGCCGCAGCCATACCAGTTACGCACCCTGGATCATCGTGAAGAGCAACGACAAAAAATTGGCACGGCTGGAATCGATCAGGTATGTGCTTTCGCATATTCCCTATACTGGAAAGGAGAAGAGTGAAGTTATGCTGCATCCCGACCCTGAAATAGTACAACGCTATCACAGAAAGAGTAAACAGATCGATTGATTCAAGCCTTTGCGGTGAGCAAAAATATGTCATAACGATCTTTGCCTTCTTTTTCGATCGTATAAACGATATCGTAGGAGATGTTTGCAAATCCGGCTTCCCGGGCGGCCTCTCCGATCGTTTTTTCGTTGAATCCGAAATGATAGACCCCTTCGTTTCCATTGTCGTGAAAATCTCCACGCTCGGGAGCAAGATCGGCAAGGGCGATGAAGCCTCCCTTTTTGAGCATCGAGCGAAGATGCTTCATCACCGTTTCGGTCTCTTCGATATGGTGCAATGTCATGGAGCTGATGATACCGTCGAACGTTTCGGGTGCACGATACTTGAGAATATCGGCTTGTACAGTCTCTATTTCAGGAGTGTTTTTGGCCAAATTTCGAAGCATTCCGGCCGAGTTGTCAACAGCGGTGATCCTCTTTACATATGGCTTCAGCCTGCGTGAAAGAAGACCGGTTCCAGCCCCCACATCCAGCAGATGCATCGATCCTTCCAGTGGTATCTTTTTGACGATAGCGTGGGCGATCGCATCCGCCAACGCCTGTCTTCTATCCAGTTTGTCCCATGTATCGGCTCTCTCATCAAACCCCATCGATAATCCTTTCTTGCGTATGGATCGAGCTTGAATTGTATCAAATCTTTTTTTCGATAAAATACACGCAAAAAAGGTTATGTTTTATGCAGCATATTTTCAGAGAGTACGATATTCGCGGGATTTTCGGTGAGGATCTTACCGAGCAGACCGTCAAGCGTATTGGATATTATCTTGGTGAAAAGATCAAGAAACATGGAGACTATGCTGTTGTAACGTATGACGCCAGAACTCACTCCCCACTGCTTAGTGACTGGCTAACAAGCGGCTTGAACGCTGCCGGAATCATCGTATTGCATGGCGGAATGGCTCCGACTCCGGTAAACTATTTTTGCAATTTCAATTCATTCGAAGTAGGGGGCAACAAGGTGATGCCTGCCGGAGGTATTCAGATTACAGGTTCGCACAATCCACCCGAATACAATGGTTTTAAAATCACCATAGACCAGCGCCCGTTTTTCGGTGAAGAGATTTATGCTCTTGGCAGGGAGGTGGAGGCCTCGCAGATCGCGATAGCCAACGAAACCGATACCATCGCCATACCTGCGATAGAGAATTATGTGGAGTATCTTGCAAAAGAGTTCGCCGAGCTAAAAGAGTTCGACCCTTCGATCGCTATCGATTGCGGGAATGGCGCTGCAGGTGTCGCGGTGGAGCCGTTACTAGAAAAGCTGAAGATCGGAGCCAAAAAACTATATTGCGAACCCGATGGCACATTTCCCAACCATCATCCAGATCCCAGCGAAGAGGAGAATCTGAAAGATCTCAAAAAGAGATTGAAAAAAGATGCAAGATACGGTTTCGCATTCGATGGCGACGGCGATAGAATCGCCTTTTTGAGCCGCAAGCACAACTTCAAGGGCGACATTCTGGCTCTTTTCTTCGCCAAAGAGATGGCAAAAGAGGGCAAAGAGCCCACGGTTATCGGTGAAGTGAAATGCTCACAGATCATGTATGACGAAATCGACAAGATCGGCAAAGCGATCATGTACAAAACGGGGCACTCCAACCTAAAAGTGAAACTCAAAGAGACAGGCGCCGATCTTGCGGCAGAAGTCAGCGGTCATATATTTTTCAACGACCGATATTATGGATATGACGATGCGATCTATACGATGATGAGGATTCTGGAAATGCTCAAAAACGGTTTCGATTTCGATGCCGAGTATGAAAAGCTTCCCAAACTCTACAGCACGGACGAAATAAAGGTCGAAACGACCGACCAGAAGAAGTTTGAAATAATCGACACTCTCAAAAAGGCTCTAAAAGAGCGTAAAGAGGAGTTACATATCCGAGATATCATCACGATCGATGGTGTCCGTGTCATATTTGAAGATGGATGGGGCCTGGTAAGAGCGAGCAACACCACGCCGATCCTGGTAACGCGCTTTGAGGCAAAAAGCCCCGAATCGCTTGAGCGCATCCAGAAAGTGATGAACGAACTGATCGAAGAGGCGAAAAAAACTGTCGACTGAAACATTTTTCACTCATACCTGCAAAGATGGCGCCACCCTGGATGGAGTTTTTGTCCGTAAGAGGGGATTGAAAAACATAACGCTCAAAATCACGCCGGATGGCAAAGTGAGATTGGCTGCGCCATTGCATATTCTGGCATCTGAAGCGCTGGGCTTTCTTCAAAAAAAAGAGAGCTGGGTGCAAAAAAAGATTCTGCAGCAAAAAACATATGCGCGTTCCAATCCGCGAAAAGTCAACGATGGAGCGTCGATCTGGTATCTTGGAAAGCCCTATCCTTTGAAGCTGAAGCCAGCCGCCCGTAACCATATATCGTTCGAGGGGGATGAATTTCATTTCCATTTTTCCGATATCGATGCTTTTGAAAGAGCGATCGAACGTTTCTACAAAAGAGCTGCCCAAAAATTTATATCCCAGCGGGTTGCCCAATGGTCCGAAAAAATGGGGCTTTATCCAAATGAAATCGGATACAGGCGCTACAAGAGTCGCTGGGGATGCTGCAAGGCGGACAACTCTTTGGTGTTCAATACGGCTTTGATGCGTTACGATGCCAGACTTGTCGATTACGTCGTAATTCATGAGCTTGCACACATTCGCCACAAACATCATCGCCCCTCTTTTTGGAGATTGGTCGAGCGTTTCGAGCCCGAATGGAAAACCCTTCGAAAAAGACTTTTATGAAGCCTCGTGAAAAAACGCCGTCCAAACTGAAAATCAGCGGAAAAATCGAAAAGATACTCTTTCAAAAAGAGGGATTTTTGATCGCAAAACTCGAAAGCGGCGCCAAAATCTCCGGAAGCTGCCTGATTACCGATATCGACGCCCTCGAAGGAGAGGAGGTGGAGCTTACAGGGGAGTGGGGAGAACATCCCAAATTTGGTCCGCAATTCGTATTCGACGATCTGCAGATCAAAGGAAGCGAGCTCTATTTCTATCTGACAAAGGTCGTCAAAGGGGTGGGACGAAAGCTGGTCAAGAGGCTCATTTCCCATTATGGCGAGGAGGAGCTTCTGAAAATTCTCGACAGCGAGCCGCAAAAACTTTTGAGCTTCAAGGGAATCAAAGAGAAAAAACTGGCTCAAATTACACAGAGTTGGCAGCAGTATAAAGAGATCAGAGAGCTGGCTATGTTTTTGGCACCCTTTAGAATAGGGCAGTCGATCGTTGCCGAAATCTATCGGACTTTCATAGGAAAAGATGACCTGATAGAGGCGATTCGGAAAAACCCGTATATTATCACGCAGGTCAAAGGCGTAGGCTTCAAAAGAGCTGACGAGATGGCGCGCTCGATGGGAATCGATCCCAAATCTCCTTTTCGTGTCGAAGCCGGCATCAACTATATTATGCGAGAACTTTGCGAGCAACGAGGAAACAGCGCCATCGAAAAAGATGCGTTCATCCAGATAGTGAGAGAAGAGCTCGAATTTGACGAATGCGATAGTGCGTTGATCGAAAGCACTATAGACAATCTCGTCAAAAGAGATGTTTTGTATTTGCTGGAGGGGTATCTTGCCCATACATTTTATTATTGTGCCGAAAAATCGATTTACGATTTTCTTACACAGAGAGCCGCAAAAAACAGAGAGCCACTCTGCAGTGAAATGGAGACCTTTATCGCCGATGCCGAAAAGAGTATGGGATTCTCTTTTGGTAAACAGCAGCGAGAGGCGATTCGTATGCTTGGAAGCGGAAATCGCGTCATGGCGCTCGTAGGGTATGCCGGTACAGGAAAAAGCACCGTCGCCAAGGCGCTGTTGGGACTGCTGGAGGCCAGATATACATATGAGGGTATCATCACCACCGCGCTTAGCGGCATCGCCTCTCAGCGCATCCACGATACCACAGGGTACAAAAGCGCTACCATTCAGAGTCTTTTGATCTCTTACAAAGAGCAGGATTTTCTTCCTTACGATGTTATTTTGCTCGATGAGGCGTCGATGGTCAAC
>JAMOOM010000108.1 GCA_027065515.1 Campylobacterales bacterium | reverse complement strand
TCCGTCGATTTCGATACCATAGAAAAGAAAAGGTCGATTGCTCAGATCGATCGCGCACGATACCGCAGCTTCATCCATAATGACTACACTGTCGCCAAAACGCTCCACGCCAGAAACAGGATAGATAGCCTCTTTGAGCGCCTGCCCTATTACAATCCCGACATCCTCCACCGTATGGTGGTCATCCACATGGGTATCACCTCTGCATTCGATCCGCAGATCGAAAAATGCGTGTTTTGCAAAACTTTCAAGCATATGGTCGAAAAATCCGACCCCTGTGGCAATCTGCGATTCTCCCGATCCATCGATATTCAACTCCAAAGAGATATTCGTCTCTTTCGTCTTGCGCTCTTTTTTGACAACCACTCGCTACCCCCTTATTATGAATGCTCCCGGGATCCCCCAGGATTCGATGAAATCTTTGGCCTCTTCTTCACTCTTGAAGCCCGTCAACCAGACCCTGTAAAGCGGTCTGCCATCGACTTGAAACTTTTCGACACGCGTGTGGTAGCGCCCCTCGAAGTTGTCGTAGCGCTGCTGATAGATACGGGCGCCTCTTTCGTTGCGAAAGGCACCGACTTGCACAGCAAACCCTTCAAGTACGACCTCTCGCCTTGAAGCGACGAAAGAGGCACCGCCACGCGCTCCTTTTTTCGCCATCGAAGCGATCAGCGAATCAAACCCCAATACCTCCAATCGCACCGGTGCCGTTCCGGTTTTGTCGATACCGAGCTTCCTGGCTGCTGCATAGGAAAGATCTACAATCCGTCTTTGCACAAACGGGCCCCGATCGTTAATCCTCACTACGACCGAACGACCATTTCTTTTGTTGGTCACTTTGACCATCGTATTCATCGGAAGCGTTTTATGAGCAGCGGTCATTGCATACATATTGTAGCGCTCTCCATTGGAAGTGGTGCCACCATGAAAGTTTGGGCCATACCAGCTGGCTATGCCATCTTGCCTCCAACCTACCGATACCACGGTAGGGTAGTATCTTTTTCCATTGACGGTATATGGACGCAGAGTCGCGCGATGAATAGCTTTCGAAGAACGCTGAGTCGAAACTACGGGATTTGATATGGATCCATTCGCGGGAATATATCCCCGGTGGCTGCAACCTCCAAAAAGAAGCAAAAGCGACAAAAGTGCAAAAAAACTTTTGACGGTGGATGCGATATATGCATTTTCTTTCAAAACATCGGTTTCATTCGTATTTCGAGCGGCATCAGTTAGGAATGACAAGCTTGTCTCCAATATGAATTATATTGTTCTTGATATCGTTTCTATCTTTGATCGCAGCCACTTTGACTCCAAAAAGGTGGGCGATTTTAAAGATCGAATCTCCCTTTTTTACCCTATAATGGTGTAAAGAACCACGCGGTATCGGGATCACCAACTCCTGCCCGGGGAATATCACGGATCTTTTCATCTGATTGAAGCTGAGTATCATCCTGTAGGAGATTCCATATTTATGGGCGATCCTGCTTAGGCTTTCACCTTTTTTGACGCGGTGCACCAAAAACATATTTTTCTGTTTGCCAGGCCTGTAGGTCGCTTTGAAAGTAGCGAGTCTGCTGTATGGAATGTTTACGTAGGCATACTTTTGCGGCGGAGTGAATCCGTAATTGAACTGCGGGTTTAGGCGCCTCATAATCTTTACAGGCAGCGATATCTGCCTGGCTATATGCTCAAGAGTCTCTCCGCCGCTAACCTTGACGCGCACAAGCGTATTTCCTTCGGCACTGTTGAACATATGCGTTTCATCGCCTGAAAAACAGATATCCGCATTATTGGCCACCAGCGCCATCGAAACGATTTTGCGTATATAGTTTCGGCTCTCTTTGGGCAGATAATGCCTTTTTTCATCAAGCAATACGTGAAGCTCGTCACTGCCGGCTTTTTTGATCGCCCGTAAAACCCTCCCCTCGCCGGAGTTGTAGGCAAGTGCGGCCAGATACCATTT
>JAMOOM010000107.1 GCA_027065515.1 Campylobacterales bacterium | reverse complement strand
CGTCCGCGCCAAAGACCGCCTGCCCGATTACAAGCTAAAACAGGGCGAAACCATCGACGGCTTCGCGCCGGAGAAGTTTTACAAAGAACATTTCGGCGACGCGTTGACAGCCTATCTGACAGATCGTGGTCCGGTGGTGGATCTAAGGGCTGGTTTTTATGAAAAGTTCTATAAAGTTCCTCTACCCCATACGACAATGAAGTTTCTAAAAAACGGCAAAAGTGTCAGCCACTGGGCCAAAGCCTACCGTGGACTGGTTGCACGCGAGATGGCGCGTCAAAACATCCAGGACGAAGAGGCTCTGCTGGCTATGAACGTGGATGGGCTTGCCGTCAGGGAAATTCTTGTAAAAAAGCGAAACAGGCAGATCGTCTATGAGATCATAGATTGAGCATGAAACCTGCTTCAATGGCTCTATAACTCCATAGAAGTATCTTTCTAGATCACGACTATTATCGCTTTAGGTGCCATCTTTTATCCTATCTGATTGCCATCTTGTTACACGGTCTCTCATTTCATCCAATGAAATGGAGTGATATTATCCAAACGTCGAATAAGTTCTTTTGCAGCCACCGTCGCCTTTTCTTGGAGGAAAATATCACTTTTATCCGCAGTATAGCGGGAGGGTTCGGGATTTATTTCTATCACTTTCGCTTTGCGGGCTTCGTAGGGAATCATCGATGCTGGCATCACTTCGCCGGTGGTGCCCACGATAATGAGCAGATCTGCTTCTTTACATAACTCTTCGCTCTTTTGGTACTCTTCGGGACCAATTCCTTCACCAAAAAAGATAAAATCTGGCTTCATCAAACCACCGCACGACTCGCACAGGGGCGGCAGTGTGTCGAGCATACCTGGGCGTAAGTCATACTTCTTGCGACACTGCGTACACACCAGCCGCTGAGCGGTACCATGGAATTGTATAACATTACGACTGCCCGCCTTTTGATGAAGACCGTCGATATTCTGGGTGATAATTCCTTTTACAATCTCATCTTTCTCGAGCTGTGCCAGCAGGATATGGGCTGCATTTGGCATTGGCTTTTTTTCCATATAATCGTAGAATATCTCCCTAATTACCTCCCATGAATCTTTTGGATGGGCATAAAAATATCCCAAGTCCAGCACTTGTGGATCATAACGGCTCCACAACCCATCGGGTCCGCGAAAAGTAGGAATCCCGCTTTCTACCGAGATTCCAGCGCCGGTAAATGCCACTGCCTGCTTCGCCTCTGCAATCCACTTGGCAGCGGTGTCATAATCATTGAAAATAGTAGCCATTTCCACTGCTCCATCTTTTATCGGCTGTTTTTTAAATCTACTTTCATTATACTTGGTGTATGTTTAAATATTTCATCGATATTTTCAAAAAGCCAAATCTCGTCGCTGCTCATCGCGGGGACCGTTCTCATTATCCGGAAAATACGCTGGCGGCTGCCACGTTAGACAGGCTCATCCACCATTCGCATATTCTGAATATCCAGGGAGAGAGCTATCGTCTGATGCAGAAACGAAAGCGGGAATTCTTTAAACCACAAGCTGCGCCTTGATGCCGTCAAAAGTGGTATACATTTGCTCCGCGCGGTGGTGCATTTTTAGGTTGCGCTTGACACTACTGTATAATCGAAAGATGGAGAGCTGATCGACCAGCAGGCTATATGCCTGATCTAATGCTTTCTACTGTATAATCAGGTTTTCTTAAGCGTGTACAGGGGCGTTGCTATATGCCTGATCTAATGCTTTCTACTGTATAATAGTTCTCGGCGGGGACTTTTCGCTGCACTAGCTATATGCCTGATCTAATGCTTTCTACTGTATAATCATGGGCATGATAACCGTTGTCACGGACGTGCTATATGCCTGATCTAATGCTTTCTACTGTATAATTCAAGGGGGGAAATATTGTGCATGCGGCTAGCTATATGCCTGATCTAATGCTTTCTACTGTATAATTGATGTATTTGCCAAGTCTTTGCT
>JAMOOM010000106.1 GCA_027065515.1 Campylobacterales bacterium | reverse complement strand
ACGTAATCTGCCACCTGGGATCTGAAGGCGGGTTTTCCGACGCCCATACGGACGCGGATATAGTCGTTTCCGACCATCGCATCGATCGACTTGAGGCCATTATGCCCTCCGCTTCCTCCCCCTCTTTTGAAACGAATCGCACCGAATGGAAGGTCTATGTCGTCATGAATCACGATAATATGTTCCATTTCTATCTTGTAGAAATTTTTGACGGCTGAGACCGAAATACCCGAGCGGTTCATATATGTCATGGGTTTGAGGAGCAAAAGATCGTTTTTTTTGAAGAGCTCTCCGTGAAAGGATGAAGAAGAAGTGGGGTGTGCGTCCAGAAGCCCGATCAGGCGATCGAGCACCAGAAAGCCTATATTGTGGCGCGTCAGTCCGTATTGAGGGCCCGGATTGCCCAGTCCGACGACGAGCCACATGAAAAAGGCTTACTTCGCTTTGATGATCCCGACAACCGGGACACGACCGGCGACCATGATTTTATATTTATCTGATACCGGAATATCACGAATCAAAATCGCGTCTCCGACATCCAGATCAGATACGTCGAGAACGAAAGCTTCAGGAATGTTTTCGATAGTTCCTTTGACCTTGATGCGGCGCTTGGAGATCGCCAATACACCCTTGTTTTTAAGACCCTTCGGCGTGCCGACAGTTTTGACTGGGACCATATAGTGAGTCTCTACACCAGGCTGCGCAACCATCAGATCTACATGCAGAATCTGATCGGTGACCGGGTGGAGCTGATACTCCTGGATGACGACATCCATCTCTTTATCGCCTGCTTTTATAGGAAATGCCAGCTTCTCTTTGTGGCGCACGGTACGGATAAATTCACCCATCTTGAATGCGGCATGTGTATTATCAAGCCCTTTTCCATAGATGTTGGCGATTAGATAACCATCTCGGCGCAGTTTTTTTGCATCGCTCTTGCCGATACTCTCTCTAACGATTCCTTCCAACATTGTGTTGTCCTTCTTTTAAAATTGAGTTTTAGGGAGCGAATTATATCAAAACTGTGTTTAATCTTCTTTTAATCCATAAATGTCGCTGTCGTTTTCGAACGCAGAATCCATAGGCGCTTTCCGCTCTCGCCCAAGCGTTTCTTGCATTCCCTCTATCCGAAGCTTGAGATCGTTGGGGCTCGTAGCGTTGCGCAGAGCCTCTTCTTCGCTGATTTTTCCCTCCTGATGGAGTTTCAGCAATGCTGTATCGAAGCTTTGGGTTCCATAGATCTGCATACCCCCGTCGAGCGCATCCTTGATCTCCAAATCTCTTCCTTCGAGAATGAGCTTTTGAATATAGGAGGTATTGAAAAGAATTTCGACGGCGGCCGTCTTCTTTCCTTCGATGGTTTTTACCAGACGCTGGGACAAGACTCCTTCCAGAACCGAAGCCAATGTATTTCGAACACGACTTTGATCTTCGGCCGGAAAAACACTGATGATTCGGTTGATCGTCTCTTTTGCATCGAGTGTATGCAGTGTCGAAAAGACCAGATGGCCTGTTTCGGCGGCATGCAACGCCGTATCTATCGTTTCGGTATCACGCATTTCACCGACGAGTATAATATCGGGGTCTTCACGAAGTGCGGCCCGCAAAGCATTGGCGAAACCGAGAGTATCCTGCCCCAGGCTTCGCTGGTTGATCAGGCACTTCCTATCCTTATGGACAAACTCGATAGGATCCTCTATCGTAATGATATGCTTACGATATTTTTCATTTACTTCATCGATCAACGCTGCAAGAGTCGTCGATTTTCCAGAGCCGGTAACGCCGGTAACAAGCACCAATCCACGAGGAATATCCACAATTTTATGAATGGCCTTGGGCAATTCCAGCTCGTCGATCGTCTTGATGTCCACCGGAATCGCACGAAAGACGATCGAGACACCATCCATCTGGAAAAACATATTACCCCTGAAACGTATCTTCTCGTCATAGACATAAAGAAAGTCGATCTCTTTTTTTTCCACGAACTCTTTGAACCTGCTTCTTAACATCTCTTTGGCAAGTGTCAACGCCTCCTCTTTCGTGAACTTCTCTTTCGTGACCGCTATAATATCGCCATTTATGCGTGCTCTAACCTGTGCGTTGGCCTTGATATGTAGGTCGCTTCCTTCATGCTCTATAAGGCTTTTCATATATCGGCGCACACGATTTGTCTGCTCGAAGGTCAGGCGGCTGGCATCTACATCATGTTTTTCATATTCCATCGAATCTACTCCAAATGTGCCAAAAGCTTCGCGAAAGCATCCTTGAAGGCGGCCAGGCCATCATGCAAAAGCGTCTCGTACACTTCATTCATATCGATGCCCGCATTCTCGATATGCTCAAAGAACTCTTCGATCGTATCATCTTTTATCGGCAATTTCGGATCGTGCGACGGATTTTCCAAAAAAGCTTCGATCGTAGCCAAGGGAGCTGTGTTGACGCTATGAGGAGCCATTAGCTCTTTTATGTAATAGTCGGCTTCATAAGCGTCTCCTTTGACTCCGGTACTGGCAAAAAGAGTACGAAGCGCTCCGTTTCTGCGCGATTCGACAAGGTTGTATATCTTCGCGGCATTCATTATCCCGACTCTGCCCGGGGCCAACCCATTTCTCTCCAGCTTCTTATCGAGCATCCGGTCGAATCGGCTCACGAATACACTCAATACGCCCTCTACATTGCGGCCGTCTCCGCTGGCATTCCAGACTTTGAGTCCCTCTTCCATCGCATCGAGCGCCATGAGAGCCTGCATCGGAGAGAATATCAGCGTAGCGTTCACGGGGATGCCTTCGCTCATCAGTCGAGTCATCGCTTTAAACCCTGCTCTGGTCGCAGGTATTTTGATCATGACATTTTCCATGCCCATCTCACGATAAAGCCGTCGCCCCTCTTCGATCGTACCTTCGGTGTCGTCGCTCAAGAAAGGATCCACTTCGATACTGACATATCCGTCTTTGCCGGCGTCATACAGAGGCTTCAGGGCTTTTGCGGCCATCGTGATATCCGTTTTCGCGAGCGCTTCGTATTTCGCTTTGGCCGAATGGTTTTGCAAAGCGTCCAGCTGGGCGGTGTATGCGCCGGATGTTTCGATAGAGGATGCGAAGATCGCCGGATTGCTGGTGGCTCCATTGATAATCTTCTCATCGATCAGCCGTTTGAACTCTTTTTGCAGATAGTCCCTTTCTATGAAATCGAGCCAGAGAGAAAACCCTATCTTTTCGTTGACCACATTTTTTCCTTTTTTTCGCTTATTTTACCACGTGATAGCTTCGATTGAAGATTCATGCTCCCGCCAGTCTCCAGGCACTCCGGGCTTTTTCTGAGTCTCCTCCAGCTCATCGAGAAATCTATCTCTATCCACACGCTCTGCCCCAAGCCGAATCAGATGATCCGAAGGGATCTGGCAATCGATAAAATCGAATTTCCACAGCTTCGCCAACTCCACCATATGAGCCAGAGCGATCTTGGAGCTATCCGGCTGCAACGAAAACATCGATTCACCAAAAAATGCGGTGCCGACGCTCACGCCATAGAGTCCTCCGACAAGCCTGTCCTCTTCGTCGTAAACCTCAACAGAGTGCGCAAATCCTTGCGCATGTAGCATGGAATAGGATTCGACCACTTCCGGAAGGATCCATGTGCCGTTTTGGCCGTGTCTGGGCACATTGGCGCAGTGTCGCATCACATCTACGAAATTTCTATCGAGTTTTATCTTGTAGTGTCCGTGCCGGAGTTTTTTGCGTAAAGAGCGGTGGATTTTGAATTTTTCTGGATAGAGCAGCAGCCTGGGGTCCGGCGACCACCAAAGAATGGGGTCGCCTTCGTTGTACCAGGGAAAAATCCCCTGTCGATAGGCCATCAGGACGCGATCGGGATTCAGGTCTCCACCGTAGGCCAGGAGGCCCTCTTTCATCGCGTATCGCGGATTGGGAAAGATATAGTCATATCCCAGCCGGGGTATGAGCGGCTCCCTAGACACGCTCGGCGACCTCGAATTCCAGCTTGCCCGACTCCAGGTCAAACCGGACTTCGCCGCCATGTTTCAGATCTCCAAAGAGTATCTCTTCAGTCAATGGCGCTTTGATCTTTTCCGCGATGACGCGTGCCAAAGGCCGTGCTCCCATCGCTTCGTCGTAACCCTCTTTGGCCAGATACTCTTTGGCCTTATCGGTCAGCTCGATCGTTATCTTCCTGTCCGCCATCTGGGCGTTGAGCTCGCCTATGAATTTATCTACGATCCTCTTGACATGCTCGATTCCGAGGTGATCGAAGCGAACCACCGCATCCAGGCGGTTTCTAAACTCCGGAGAGAAAGCGGACTTGATCGCCGTAACGTGCTTGGTGTCGTTTTTGGCGCCAAATCCCATTACGTTCGCTTCCGCCGCACCGACATTGGAAGTCATGACGATGATGACATTTTTAAAATCGGCCCTATTGCCGGTATTGTCGGTCAACATCGCATTGTCCATCACCTGCAGCAATACCTGGATCAGATCCGGATGCGCCTTCTCTATCTCGTCAAGAAGCAATACGGTATGCGGATGCTTCCTGATCGCTTCGGTCAGCTGTCCACCCTGCTCGTAACCCACGTATCCTGGAGGCGCACCGATAAGCCTGCTTACCGCATGCTTTTCCATATATTCACTCATATCGAAGCGCTCGAAATGCACTCCCAGCGCTTCGGAGAGCTCGATGGCCAACGCCGTTTTTCCCACGCCGGTAGGACCGGCAAAAAGAAACGATCCGACGGGCTTGTTCGGCGCGCCAAGGCCTGCACGCGAGCGCTTGATCGCAGCCGCCACCTCGTCGACCGCACGATCTTGGCCGATTACCCGGCTTTTCAGGATGCTTTCTAGATTTTGCAGTGTCGCCAGATCGTCGCTTGTTACACGTGCGGGCGGCAGACCCAGCATACGGCTTACCGCATCTTCGATATCCCGCTCACTTACGTTTCTGCGCTTGCGCGCCATCAGCTTGAACGATGCACCGACTTCATCGATTATATCGATCGCTTTGTCCGGCAAAAATCGCTCGTGCATATACTTGACCGACAGATCGATCGCGCTTTTGAGCGCCTTTTCGCTGAAGCGCACGCTGTGGTGCGTCTCGTATTTGTGCTTGAGCCCTTTCAGAATCTTGAGCGTATCGTCGAAACTCGGCTCGCCTACGTCCACTTTCGCGAAACGGCGGCTGAGTGCGCGATCTTTCTCGAAAAAGTTGCGATACTCGTCGAACGTGGTAGCGCCGATACATTTGAGATCGCCGTTTGCCAGCGCCGGTTTCAGCATATTGCTCGCATCCATGCTTCCGCCGTTTGTAGCGCCTGCACCGACGAGATTGTGAATTTCGTCGATAAAAAGCACTCCTTTTTCTCTTTGTGAAAGCTCATGGAGCACCCCTTTGAGGCGCTTTTCGAAATCTCCTCTATATTTAGTGCCTGCAATCAGCGAACCGACATCGAGCGAATAGAGCTCGGTGCCTTTTAGCATTTCGGGCACATTGCCGTTTGCAATCTCGAGTGCAAGCCCTTCGGCGATCGCCGTTTTGCCGACACCCGGCTCTCCGACAAGAACGGGGTTGTTCTTTTTGCGGCGGCACAATATCTGCATGACGCGCTCGATCTCGTTTTCACGTCCGATTACCGGATCGATCTTTCCCTCTTTCGCCCTCTTGATGAGATCGACCGTAAATTGGTCGAGGTACTCATTCGCGGAATCTTCTTTCTTGGCCTCGGAACCGGGCTCCGTGATGATTTCCAAAATCCTGAGGCGATCGATTCCCTGCGCATTCATCAAGGCGACGGCGTACGAGTGCTCCTCGTTGAAAATCGACGCGAGCAGATCGCCTACGCCCGCCTCTTTCTTCTCCGAACTCTGGGCATGTCTGATCATCTGCTCTATGACACGCGAAAGAGCTACCGTTTCGAAAGGTTCACGCGCAACCTCATCGGGCAGCGGTTTCAGCGAGCTGACCAGGTGCTGATCGATGCGCGCCTTCAGCTGTTCTATGTCGGCACCCGCTTTCTTTAGAATTTCCGCCCCTTGCGCCGAAAGCAGAATCGCCAGAAAAACATGCTCTACTGTCAGATACTCGTGACGGTGGGTTTTGGCGTATTTGACCGCCTCTTTGAAAATATTGTTTAAATCTTTGCTTATCATTGTCGTAACTCCTTAATCTTTTTCCATCGTGACCCGCAGCGGAAATTCGTTGGCTCGTGCGCGCTGCAGAGTCTGCTGCACTTTGGTCTCGGCAATCTCGTACGTATATGTCCCGCATACACCTTTGCCTTTTTGATGGATGTCCAGCATGATCGCCACTGCCTCGTCGTAACTTTTATAAAATATATCGGCTAGAACTTCGACTACGAAATCCATCGTAGTATAATCATCGTTCCACATAATCACTCTGTAAAGTTCCGGCTCTTCGAGACCTGTTTGACTCTCACTCTCGATCCACTCTTTTTGCGCCAACGTCGCTCCTTTTTTCAAATCTGTTTTAGATTCATTTAAGTATACCACAAATTTTTAGAAAATCAAGTTTGTTTTAAGATTCCCGCTGCCGCGATCAGATCTTCTGCGATGGCGATTGGACTCTCGAGCCCGATAGATATGCGAACCAACCCGTCAGTAACACCCAGCCTGAGCCTGGTATCTTCATCGAAATCACGATATATCGTACTCGCCATATGCAAACCCAGCGTTCTGTTGTCTCCGACGTTGGCCGTCAATGTCAGCAGTTTCGAAGCATCCAGAAAAGCGAAAGCTTTTCGCTCCGTTTCAAGATCGAGTGTCAGAATCGGCCCGCAGCCATCGGGAAAAAGCGCCTCGTAACGTAGATGATGCTCATGCCCCGATAGACTCGGATGCCGGACTTTCAATCCTTCGTGATGTAGCAGTTTCGCGACTCTCTTTACATTTTCATTGATTCGCCGTGTACGCAGAGCGAGAGTCTCCATCCCAAGAAGAGTCAAAAACGAGGCGAACGCATTGGCGCTCATTCCAAAATCCCTCATCGAGCGCTTTTTAAACACGGTCATCATCGCTTTTGGTCCTTTTTCAAGCAGTGAATGGATAGCGGAAAACTTCGGATCTAGCAGCTTTTCATTTGACTCTTTTACGCGCCTGAAAATCACCGCACCTCCTAAGGCCGCAGAGTGGCCACAGATGATCTTCGTGGTCGAATATACAACGATATCGGCCCCCATTTTCAATGGCTGCACAATCAGCGGGGTCAATGTGTTGTCCACGACAAAAAGGGCGTTGTACCGATCGCACAACAGCGCAATACGGCGAATATCGGGGAGCTTGAGGTTTGGGTTGCCCACACTCTCGCAAAGTACTATTTTTACGCCTTCTTGCAGCAATTTTTCCATCTCTTCAAAATCGTCGATATTGCAAAAATGTCCTTCGATGCCAAAACGCGGCATCGTTTCTTGAATCATCGCATAGGTACCGCTAAAAAACCCGCCTGCGCAAAGCACCTTGTCTCTCTTTTCACATAAAGCGGTAAGCACCATGGCGATGGCGGCCATGCCCGATGCGGTCGCCACCGCCCCTTCCGCCCCTTCCATTTTTGCAAGAACCGTTTCCAGTTTCCCACTCGTGGGGTTTCCAATGCGCGCATATATAGGCTTGTCTGATTCGCCTGCGAATATCGCTTCGGCCTCTTCGCTCGTATGGTATGCAAATGCCGCCGAAGGGGTTATGTCGGGTGCGACGCTTCCCTCTTTTTCACCTATGAGCTGGGGCAGCAATGTGTTAAAATATTCGTAGTATCTCATTATTGTTCCTTTATGCGTTAGAGAGGCGGAGCTCTCTGACTGTGCTAACGCTGTATTCGTTTCGGCAACAGGCCCGGTATGCAGCAAATTTCAGTTTGGGAAATTTTGCCGCTCTGGCCGGTTGGGCTTAGCGATAATTTATAGAAAATAATTATATCGAAAGTTGGTATATGGCTATCAGAATATTCGTCACCGCGACCAATACGGACGTAGGTAAAACATATACGACTCTTGGCTTGATGGAAGAGGCGGCGAGGCAGGGGTTTAGGCCGGGGGCTTTCAAGCCGATAGAAACGGGGGTCGAAAATCAAAAACCATCCGACGGTACACTGCTGCTTGAAACGATGAAGAGACTCAATCCGCAAATGAAAGATATCGACACAAAAAGCGTAGTCCCATCCCAATTCACACTGCCTGCAGCCCCATATGTAGCCAAGGGGGAAGAATCCATCGACTGGGAGAACATCGATTCGAATATGCGCGAGATCGAAAAGAGGTGCGATATTCTCTTTATCGAAGGAGCCGGGGGATTGATGGTGCCGATCGAAAAAGATTGTTTCATGATCGATCTACCACGGCGGTTTGACGCCCACACGTTGCTTCTTTCACCCAGCAGGCTCGGATCTATAAACGATACGCTTTTGAGCATGGAAGCGCTTTTGATGCGCAAAATTCCATTCGATCTGGCGATCAATCTCTTCGAAGAGTCGGACAGCTTTGCTGAAACGACTCTTCCTTTCTATGAAAAAAGCGGTATCCCTTTCTCTCTTTTGCCAAAAGACTCGAGTGCGCTTCTTGAAAAGCTGGTCAGTAGCTGACAGTTATCGTCATATCGATATATTTAAGCGGCTCGTCACTGTATTTGACAATACGGTGGCCTTTGTAATGGGCGATATTTTTATATCCCACAAAACGATTCTCTTCACGTTCGATATAGCGTGTTTTACAGCGACGCTGCATTCGATAACGAGGCCGTTGGCGATTTCGCTCGGAGAGATTTTTCCCCACAAGCGTACCGATGATCGCTCCACCGACGGTCGCTGCGGTCTTGCCTCCACCACGGCCCACCTGGTGTCCCAAAATTCCACCGGCGGCACCTCCTATCACGGCACCCACCGTTCCGTCACCACCATTGTCGTATACGGGAACCTCTTCATCCCAGCACTCTTCGCTTGGGGTGCGAATCGTCACGGTTTTATATACAGGCTCACTCTTTATAACTCGTACGGTCTCGTGCCAGCTGAATGATTCCGCAAAGAGCGCGGAAGCCGTAAATATCGCGGCTATGAGCATTTTTTTCATATCTTGCTCCTTGGTGAATATGTCGATATGATAGCAAAAAAGTGTGAATTGTTTGTGAAGAAAAGATGCAAGCAAAGACGAGAGGCTCAAACGGAACCTCCCTTTATCGAGTGCAGATTCTAAAAATAGTATCCTACTCGCAATGCGACATAGTTGTCGCTGGCTGAATCACTCAAGCCATATGCATAGCTCGCTGTAGCGAACCAGTGGGTATCGATGCTGTAGAAAGCGTAAGCGGAGAGACTTTCGATATCTTCGATACTTTTATAGATGGAGTCGGAACGGTAGTAGGATAGGCTGCCGTATATTTTCGGAGTGAAGTAGTATCCCGCGCCTACACTGAAGGAATTGGTGTTTTGATAAAGGATCGTGCGATTGGCTTCGTGTATGTCATCATCGCCCACTACAGTATAGTTGTAGCCCGCAAAAAGATTTGCATTTTTTAGAGAATAGCTGATATTGGCGGATGCGGTAAAGTCTGTGTTGTTGTTGCTTAAATCCGAATCGTATGTCGGAAAAACGATGCCGGCACCCAGATTGAGAGTCAGGCTGGATGTCGGCTTGAAACGATAATAGGCGGCAAGCGTCGTATCGTTCGTTCCGCTGTCACTATAGCTATCGCTGTCGCTGTCGAACCACGACGTTAGCAGCTGTACCGAAAAACTACCACGGTAATAATCCAGCTGCACACTGCCGGTGTATGTATCGGTCTGCTCTCCTGCACTATAACTCATATTGCTATAACTGGCCCCGAGGATAATATCGTAATGTTGCTCCACGATGACGGATTTGATCGAACATCCATTGACATCGACTAGATCCGTAATCGGCGTATTGGGGCACTTGTCCACAGCATCGTCGACGCCATCGAGATCCATATCGGTGTATGCAAAAAGCATCATACTTCCAAGCAACAGCATGATCACGGTTTTCATCTATTTCACCTCCTCTTTTACGGAAAAATTCCTTGTCTGCGTCATATGTTGTGTACCAGATCCGCTGCTAATCATGCCGCTACTTGGCATATTTGCACCCGATGAAGGAGTGTTCTCGGAAGGGGCGGACGGCGGTGTTGGCAATGTTGGCTGCTGGGGTGCTTGACCCATGCCGCTACTTGGCATATTTGCACCCGATGAAGGAGTGTTCTCGGAAGGGGCAGATGAGAAATGATCTCTGTTTGGCATTCGCATTGCTTGATCTATTATCTCTTCATGGTGCACTTTTTCTGTCATATCGAAATGCTTAATCTGTGCAACCTGATCTGTTTGTATGACATTTTTCATCTTCATCATGTTTGGACGAGCGTATTGAGGCATATGACGGGTGGCGGCACCACCGAGCATTTTCTCTTTCAATTGCGAGATCGCCTCTATTCTCTCTTCGCGATTCATTCTGGCGAGCTGCTCTTTGAAGTGGTTCATCATTTCGCGCC
>JAMOOM010000105.1 GCA_027065515.1 Campylobacterales bacterium | reverse complement strand
GAAATGCCAGGCTCTTTCAACGTACCTTCGCTCAAACCGGTCATGTCGCTCTGGGCCGACCGCATCGCGACGCGTAGAGTGACTCCCTCCATGCGCATAGGGTACGGAGGAGAGGGAAGATTGGAGCAAGGAGGAGTCGTATCTACCTACGATATAGGCTATGGAGATGGCTGGATCAGGGGCGATTCGACTCGGCCTTATATTCTTCCCGGTGGCCGAAAGATCATCGGGCGGGTTTCGATGGATGCTTTCACTCTGGAAGGTGAGAGAGAAAGTGTATCTCTTTTTGAAGATGCCACCCAGGCTGCGAGGCAGTTTGGCACCATCGCTTATGAGATAACGACAAGGCTGTCCCCGTCGATCGGACGTGTTGTCGTATGACACTCTTTTTCGCCGCTCTTTTTTTGTGTGCCGCGCTCTATCCATTCTATGTCGTGCATAAACATACGCTTGGGCATCATGAACCGGTGGTCCGCACGCCTGAGGAATGGGGCGTAGATTATGAAGAGATCTCCTATGAAACGGATGATGGGGTTTTGCTCAAAGGGTGGTGGATTCCATCCAAAGGCTCAATGGCCGTTTTGCTGCTGCATGGAAAAGGAGGTAGCCGAAATGGATACCATAGCGGAATCTTCGATCTGGCGCATTGGTACAGAAAAAATGGCTGGAGCGTAATGCTGGCGGATATGCGTGCGCATGGAGAAAGTGGCGGCAAGAGGGTGACGTTTGGGCTCAAAGAGCACGAAGATATGCTTGGATGGCTGAAGCAGATGGATGCGTCGATGGCCTATTCGTGGCGTGTGCACGGTTTTTCGATGGGGGCGGTTACCGCTTTGATGATGGATGAAAAAGAGCCCGGTCGTTTCGAGAGCGTAATAGCCGACGCACCATGGATCGATTTCGAAAAGCTGGCCAAACAGGAGCTTTGGAAGCGTGCAAGTTTGCCTCCGCTTTTTTATGGCTACATAAAATGGATCGCCAAAAACTTCTTTGGGCAGGATTTCGATTTTGTGGACAATCGCCAGCGGTGCAAAAAGCTGTGCGGCCGGAATATTCTATATATCTTCGAAGCGAAAGATACGCTGCTTGGGAGCCTGCACAAAAATATCCTCCGCCGACTCTGCCCCGTTGCCAAAACCGTATGGTTTGAAGAAACGGGACATGTGGAGGCGTTCAAAGCCCATCCGGCCAGATACACGCAGGCTTTGGAGGGCGTTTCGGAATCAGAATAGAAAGCTTCTGGATACGAGGGTGCGGAATGTCATCAGATCTTTTCGTGTTATTCCGAGTTTTTTGGCGGCTTTAGGGTTTACGATGTAGTAACCCAGTGTCACATGCACCTCATCGCCTTTTCGAGGGGTGAACGCTATGTCGATTCGTCTCTTTTCATGCGCTTTTATGACATTTTGCTTCAGGATCGAATCGGCGCTCCACGGCATGGCCGGTTTTCCACCCTTTCCCAGTATCGTGAAGAAATTGACAGGTTCGAGTTTTATCGTTTCACCGTTGCGATCTATCTGTACGCGCAGTTGTGCGAGCCTTAGCGGGTGGGCGAATAGTTTGTGGTCGGCTCTATTTGCGATCGTTATGGACAATCCTTTGTCGCCGGATTTGGCTTTCAGGTCGATCGATTTGGATAGAAGGCCGGGGTTTGTATGAAGCCCTGCAAAGCCGTGGTAGGCATGGGTGCGGCTTTTGACGATGGTGGTGAAGGAGCCTTGCACTTGCGGCATGTGGCAGGTGATGCAGTTGTTTCTATCTTTGCCGCTCTTTTTTATATCCATCGAACATATTGCAAGTTTCTTTTCGTTTCGTTTGTGGTCATGGCACCCCAGGCATATTTTGCCGTCCGAAAAGCCGCCATTGGAGTAGTCGATCGTGTGAAAAGGAGATCCCTCTATATCGTGTGTGAGCCCAAAAAACGAGCTTTTGCTTTGAAATTTCAAAACCTTGTCCACTCTTTTTCCGTTTTTGGCGGCATAATAGTATTTTCTCTTTTGGCTGTATACATTGCTGTTTTGCTTTGTATGGCGCTCTATCGACTCTATCCTGTGGCACGTGGCGCATCCGATAGGCTCGTTCATCTGGATCTCGTTTGGTTTGGGCAAAGCGGGCTTTTTCTCTTTCAGCGCCTTGATGAGAGAGGTGTCTGAAGGTGTATGGCATACGGCGCATTCATATTCACTCTTTTTGCGCAACGGATGTTTTAGCCAGATAGCCTTGTGTACCGGATCGTTGTAGATGGATGACTTTTTGTGCATCGATTGGCTATACTCTTTATAGATGAGTGGATGGCACTTTTTGCAGAGTTTCGACGGTGCAAATGCAGAAGAGCCGAAAAGCGAAGCCGAAATCAAAATAAGTGAAAAAAAATAGAACATAATCTGTTTTCCTTTTTGGGTGTGTCCGTAATTTTATCCGATTGAGGCAAGCCTTGCCATGACGAGCGTCAATCTCTCAGCCTGAAAGAGAGAACGAGCGCCGTTAAAAGCATAGCCGCTGCAGCCGAGTATAGAAGCGTATAGCCGCCAAAATGCAAAATGAAACCGCCCATGATCGAAAAGAACATCCCAAGCGATACGATATTCATCTGAATCGCCACATAAAGCGGGCGTTTGGCTTCAGGGGCCAGGATCAAGATGAGGTTGGAACTCGCTATGCGATTGCCATCTGCGGCGGCTCCGAAGAGAAAGAAGATAATCAGATAAATTGGCAGCGAGTGAGCAAAAAGCGCAAGCACCACGGCCAAAAGCTGCATCGATATCGAAATATTGGCGATAAGCCTGTAATGCCCCATGCCTCCTAACTTCCCCCAAACGATATTGCTGATCATCGCACCAGCCATCTGGGTGGTGATCAGCATGCCTACGGCGGTGCCGGTGAGGTCTATCGTCTCTTTGGCGTCGAGTATCACGAACGGCATGGCGATGAGGTAGCTGTAGGCGAGCAGAAAAGTGGCGATCTGTATCTGTAGCTGGCGATCGGCTCTTAAGATCTCCAAAGCGTGCTTTAAAAAAGCCCTGAATGATTCGATCTTCGTTTCGAAATGCTCTTTCAGTGGTTCGTCTATCGTGGAAAATGCCAAGAAGCCGGCGCCCATCAAGATGGCGCTAAGCATAAAAAGATAACCGAAATCGTAAGGGGGTTCGAATGTTTCGAGAACCCATGCCGCCACCGCGCCGCTTAAAATAGAGCCAAGCCCCGCAAAAAACTGCCTCCACGCCATCGTTTTGCCGCGAAATTTGTGCGTAAATATTTTGGCTACGATCTCCCTGAAGTATATGGCGCCAAATCCTGCACTGAAACTGAAAAAGAACAGACCTGTGCCGATACACCATAGAGTCAGCGTAGGGTGATCCTTGCCAAAGAGCACGATCGCGGCACCGATGAAAAACCATGACAGAAAGCGCGCCAAAAATACGCGGCGCAGGTATGGAAGCATGAGTGCATAGTGCTGGGCGCGATATGCGGCAAACAGCTGCATCAACACGGCGCCGCCGCGCATCAGCCCGCTGAAAAAGCCGATCAGAATCGGGCTGCCGCCAAAATAGTTGACCATAAGCGGCAAAATCGTGGCAGGTTCCGCTACCGTCGTTCCGACAGCCAGGAAAAATCCATGGAGAATATTCTTGATATGGTTGGAAAATTTATCCATTCAGCCGCTTCCGTTTCTCTTTTGTGTCGATCATCGGGCTTCGCTGGCCATTTCGCGTCGAATCTCTTCCAGTCTTTCGATACGCTGTTCGGTAGTCGGATGGGTTCTGAATAGATTGGCGAAGCTGATGTCTTTGCCCGTAAACGGATTTACGATGAACATATGGGCCGTTTCGGGTGTGGCTTCGGGCAAGATACCCTGGCGGTTGTAGTTTTCAAGTTTTATCAATGCGCTTTCGAGCCACTCTGGATGGCCTGTCAGTCGTGCGGCTCCTGCATCCGCTTCGAATTCCCTGCTCCTGCTTACCGCCATTTGAATGATCCCGGCGGCGATCGGCATGACGATCGAAAGGATGATCATCACGATCGGGTTGGGGCTGTCTTCGTCGCGGCCACCTCCGAAAAAGGCGCCAAACTGCATGATGTTGGCGATCCACGCGATGGCGCCCGCTATCGTGGCGGCAATTGTGCTGATTAGAATGTCGTAATGGCGAACATGGCTCAGTTCGTGGGCCAGCACCGCTTCGATCTCCTCTTCGTTCAAAAGATCCAAGAGCCCCTGCGTTACCGCCACTGCCGCATGGCTCGGATTGCGGCCCGTCGCGAATGCGTTCGGAACGGGCTCGGGGATGATGTAAACCCTGGGCATGGGAATACCCGCTTTGTGGGCCAGGCGTCGAACGATGGCTATGAGGCCGGGAGCGCTTCTTTCATCTACTTCGACGGCATGATAATGAGAAAGCACCATTTTGTCGGAAAAAAAGTAGGCGTAGAAATTCATCGCTCCTGCTATGAGCAGAGCGATCAACATCCCTCCGCTGCCTCCAAAAATTCCTCCGATCCAGACCATCAGCAGTGTCATCAGTGTCAAAAGTATGGCAGTCTTGACCGCTTCCATAAATCTATATCCTTTCTTCTGTACTTTAGTGTATAACTATAAAGAATACTATATATAAACAGGTAATGTCAAGTCAATATGGCGTCTTGAAAGACGATGCCGTCGATTCCTGCCTGCGCAACGGCTTCCATATCCGCCTCTTTCTCGATCGGCACGACGATTTTGGCATCGAACAGGTATGTTTCGGCTATCTTTTGCAGCCGCTCGGCCATCGCTATTTGCGCCAGTATGTATGTAGCGTGCAAAGCGTTGGCCAGCAATGCATCGGTAATGGATTCCGCCATGACGGCGTAATGGATGCGGTTTTTCATGCAGTATTTGGAAATCTCTTTCGATTGGGAGAAAGAGCCCAGCCATAGTGTGGCGTTGGGCGGCGTCTGGGCGATCTCTTCGACGGTTTCGACATAGTAGAGAGGATCGAAAGGGATATCCGGATGGCCTAGAATGATCATCATTTAACCCCTGCGCACTCTTTGGAGCAGTAATATTTACCATCCTTTATGATCGCTTCGTGCGTGCTTATGAAGGTGCCGCACTTTTCACATTCGACCATGATCTCTTCACCTTTTTTCGGCTTGCTTGTTTCTGCGTCGGCACGCTCCTGGCGTTTTTGTGTCACCTGGGGCTTTTTTATCAAAAAATAGTAGATTGCGCCGATAACGGCGAGAGTGAATACAAGTTTTAGCATTGTATAGCTTCCTTTATCCATAGGTAGTTGCGCTTGCCGCGCGGGATTATTTCGATATCACATCGTTTGAGCTCATCGATTTTTTGAATCTCCTGCTCGAGCTGCTCGCCTTTGTAAAAAAGCAGTTGGGTCTCTTTGGCGATAAAGGGTGCGCACCACTGAATCAGCGTCTTTGTCTCCGTAACGGCGCGCGATGTGATCAGATGATACGTCCGTACGGGCAAATCGTCGGCGCGCCTGGCTTCGACGGTGACGTTTTCAAGCTCGAGTTCTCTGGCTATAAATCTCAAAAAGGCTGCGCGTTTTTGCAACGGCTCGCATAGCGTACACTCCGTGTTTTCCAATGCTATGGCAAGCACCATCCCCGGAAAACCGGCACCAGTACCGATATCGAGCAGCGATTTGACTTCCGGAAGAAAGCCGATCGGCCAGATCGAATCTACAATCTGTGCATCTACCGCTTCACGTGTTTTGGCGCCTGTGAGATTGTGTACTCTGTTCCAGGCCAGCAGATGGTTGGCGAAGGCATCGAGCTTTTGTAACACTTTCGGATCGAGCGAAAGGCCGGAAATCTCTTTTTTCACAGCAGGTGTCCCATCCTTCTTTTTTTCGTCTCCAGATACTCTTCGTTGTATGGGTTGGACGGGATTACGATCGGCATCCGCTCCACGATCTTTACCCCTTCAAGACTCTCGATCTTTTTGGGATTGTTGGTCAAAAGTCTGATTTTTTTGATGTCGTAGTGGCATAGAATCCTCTCCACCATCTCATACGTTCGCTCGTCGGCGGAAAATCCCAGCTGATGGTTGGCGGAAACGGTATCGAGTCCTCTATCCTGTAGCGCATATGCGTTCACTTTGTTGAAAAGCCCGATATTGCGTCCCTCCTGGCGCAGGTAGATCACCATACCTCCCTGGCTGTCGATCATATGCAGTGCAAACTCCAGCTGCTCTCCGCAGTCGCATTTTCTGCTGCCTAGTGCATCCCCGGTTAGGCATTCGGAGTGTACCCGCACGATCGGCGTTTGCGGCATCGGATCGGTAAAGATGGCCAGGTGCTCTTTGAAGCATCCGTTTTCCAGCTTCTCTTTGAAACACTGAATCTTGAAGTCGCCGAATTTCGTGGGGAGATTGGCGACTTCCGATATTTCTACGTTCATTCGTTATTTTTCCTAATCTTTTGGTAAAATAGGCGCTTTCATTATCGCGTGTAATGCGTGATTATACCACACACAAAGGTTCTCCCATGTCCGCACCATTCGCCCGTTTCAGGCGCAAACGACTTCATCCGGTTCTTAGGGATCTAGTCAGAGAGACGGTTTTGACGACAGACGATTTTATATATCCTCTCTTCATCCGAAGCGGAAAAGAGGTTAGAAACGAAGTGGCGTCGATGCCGGGTGTATTCCAGATGAGTATCGACGTGGCGATAAAAGAGTGTCAAAGCCTGAAGGATCTTGGGCTTAAAGCTATCATTCTTTTTGGTATTCCGGATGTCAAGGATTCGGTGGGAAGCGACGCCATGTGCGAGCATGGCATTATCGCTACGGCTCTGCGGGAGATAAAAGCGGCACATCCAGATATGCTGGTCATAACCGATCTTTGTTTTTGCGAATATACGGATCATGGCCACTGCGGCATACTCGATCCCAAGCTTCAGACGGTAAATAACGACTTGACACTCCAAAACCTGGCAAAACAGGCGATCGTCCACGCCAAAGCGGGAGCGGATATGATCGCTCCAAGCGGGATGATGGATGGTATGATCACAGCGATAAGAGAAGGGCTCGATAGCGCCGGATTTTCCCATATACCGATCATGAGCTATTCGACGAAATTTGCCAGCGCCTATTACGGACCTTTTCGCGATGTGGCGGAGAGTGCGCCCAGTTTCGGAGATCGCAGAAGTTACCAAATGGATCCCGCAAACCGCCGTGAAGCGATTTTGGAGAGCCTCGAAGACGAAAAAGAGGGCGCCGATATTCTTATGGTGAAGCCGGCGCTGGCCTATATGGATATCATCCGCGACATAAAAGAGGCGAGCGACCTTCCGCTGGCTGTTTACAATGTCAGTGGAGAATACAGCATGCTGAAAATGGCGGCCAAAGCGGGAGTGATAGACTATGAGCGGGTGATGATGGAGACGCTTCTTGGTTTCAAGCGCGCAGGAGCCGATATCATTATCAGTTATCACGCCAAGGAAGCGGCGAAACTACTGAGAAAGGGGTGGAAGCTATGAGACATTTTCTGACACTGAAAGATTTCACCAAAGAAGAGATAATTGAAATGATAGAGCTGGGACTGCGAATAAAAGCAGAGGTGAAAGCCAAACGTTTCACTCCCTATTTGCAGAAGCAGACACTGGCTATGATTTTCGAAAAAAGCAGCACTCGTACGCGTGTCAGTTTTGAAACCGGAATCTACCAGCTTGGAGGCATCGGCCTTTTTCTCTCTTCCGGCGATATACAGCTTGGGCGCGGTGAGCCGATGAAAGATACGGCCCGCGTCATCAGCCGTATGTGCGATATGGTGATGATACGTACATACAGCCAGAAAAAACTCGAAGAGTTCGCGAAATTTTCGGATGTTCCCGTCATAAACGGCCTGAGTGACGAATATCATCCGGTTCAGCTGATGGCGGACTATATGACGATGATAGAGCACGGCAAGGACCAAAATCCCGTAGTGGCATACATAGGAGACGGCAACAATATGGCTCATAGCTGGTTAATGCTGGCTGCGAAGCTTGGATTTGAGCTTCGTGTGGCGACCCCGAAAGGGTACGAGTGCGATCCGGATATCGTCGAAGATGCATTCATTTTCGCAAAAGAGAGCGGAGCGACGATTCTTTTTACGAACGATCCCAAAGAGGCGGTTGCGGGCGCGGATGTGGTTACGACCGATACGTGGGTTTCGATGGGCGATGAAGAGGAGAAGGAGAAGCGCCTGAAGGATTTTGCAGGGTTTACCGTCGATGAGTCGATGATGAAACTGGCAAAAGCCGATGCCATTTTTCTGCACTGCCTTCCGGCCTACCGCGGGTTCGAAGTGACGGAAGAGGTACTGGAAGGGCCGCAGAGCGTAGTGTTCGATGAAGCGGAAAACCGCCTTCATGCCCAAAAAGGCGTGATGGTGTGGCTAGATGAAAAGAGGACGGAAGTCTGATGGAGACCGATATGAAGAGTTTGAAAAATCTTCCGGCAAAAAAGCAGCTCGAAGAGATAGAGGCTGTAGCCAAAAAGCTGGGGATGCCGCAGCCTGACAAGAGGCCGGTGCTTCAGATAGTGCCCGGTGAAGATGAAAAGCACAAGGTTCTCGAGATAAAACGCGGAAGCTGGAACGATCCGCAGCCATGGTTCATCATAGATGAAAATGGAGATCTGATGGTTCTATCTTCGGCCGAGTCGATGATGGGAATCATGCAGTCGCTTCAGCATATGGGTGAAGAGGTGTTCAAAGCGCGTCTTGAGCGGGCGATCGCGAAAGAGCTTCCGATAGATTTCCATGATGTATGGACCGTGGTGATGCACGAGCTGCAAAAGCGCCTCAAAGAGAGCGGAAAAGAGGCCTCGAACGTCAATCTGGACAATCTGGTCAAAAGTATCAAACGACAACATCCAAACCTCTTCTACTCTCTGAAAGATCTTGAAATCGGCGAAGACGATATCAAGAGCGCGGGGCTTTGACCGGTTGACCTGAAGCTTGCAAAGAGTCGTCTTTGCAAGGTAAGAGACAGGATTTATCGCTTATTTATGGAAATTATGGAAAAATGGGCCACTTTCACAAGGAGCTTCCATAGATGATCGATTTCAAGCAGTTCGTCAAATATGCCAAGCCGGGCCCACGCTATACGAGCTACCCGACTGCCGTGGAGTTTTCCGAAGATTTCACTTATGACCGCTACAGGCAGAAACTCGAAAACAGAAACGCCAAAAAACCTCTCTCTTTGTATATCCATCTTCCGTTTTGCCGCAGTGCATGCTATTTTTGCGGATGCAATGTCGTCTTTACCTCCAAAGAGGATAAAAAGAGCCGTTATCTCGAGTATCTACGCAAAGAGATAGAGCTTTTGGCCGAGACGATGGATACATCCAGCGATGTGGTGCAGTTTCATTTCGGTGGAGGTACACCCACATTTTACGCTGCCGAACAGCTCGACGAGATTATGCAGTTTGTCAAAAAATCATTCCCGAACTTCACCAAAGATGCGGAGATAAGCTGCGAGATAGATCCGCGTTTTTTCAATGAAGAGCATATGAAGGTGCTCAAAAAACACGGCTTTACGCGCATAAGTTTTGGCGTGCAGGATTTCGAGCCCAAAGTGCAGCAGGCGGTGCACCGCATTCAGCCCTACGATATCACCAAAAAGGCGGTGGATCTGGCGAGAAGATATGGTGTGACGAGCATCAATATCGATCTGATATACGGACTTCCGTACCAGACGCTGGAGAGCTTCAAAAAGACGCTCGAACTTGCCCGCTCCCTCGACCCCGATCGGTTGGCGGTCTTCAATTACGCGCATGTGCCATGGCTGAAAAAGACGATGCGCAAACTGGACGAAACGACGATACCTTCGCCGGAAGTGAAGCTCGCCATTTTGCAGCATACGATCGACTACTTCACTACCAACGGCTACAAAATGATCGGAATGGACCATTTTGCCAAACCCGACGACGAGCTTTTCAAAGCGATAGAAAAGGGCGAGCTGCATCGTAATTTCCAGGGCTATACGACCCGTGGCGGTGTGGATCTTTTGGGTATAGGACTCACCAGTATAGGGGAGGGCGAAGACTACTATGCCCAAAATTTCAAAGAGCTGGGCGAATACGAAGAGGCTATAGACGCCGGCAAGCTTCCTTTCTGGCGCGGCGTGGAGCTGAATCGGGACGATCTTGTCCGCAAAGCCGTCATTATGGATTTGATGAGCAATTTCAAACTCGATATCGAAAAGATCGAAAAAGAGTTCGGTATCGATTTCAAAGAGTATTTCGCAGATTCTCTCAAGCAACTCGAGCCTATGCAAAAAGAGGGGCTGGTGCAGATAGGCGACAAAGATATAACCGTCTCGCAAACCGGTACGCTGCTCATTCGAAATATCGCGATGGTTTTTGACGCATATATGCAAAAGCATGCCGAAAGCAAAAAGACTTTCAGCAAAACGGTCTAAGGAGAAGGGGTGGGCGACAAGGCGAAAAACCTTTTTGAGTACACGAAGATCAGCGATGACTGCATCAAATGCGGAAAATGCATCCCTGTCTGCACGATCCACAGGGTACATCCTGACGAGACAACCAGTCCGCGTGGATTTATCGACCTTTTGGGTGCCCACGAGCGTGGAGAGCTGGAGCTGGACCGAACGGCCAAAGAGATTTTCGAAAGCTGTTTTCTGTGCACCCATTGCGTTGACGTATGCCCCAA
>JAMOOM010000104.1 GCA_027065515.1 Campylobacterales bacterium | reverse complement strand
CTCAGACAGGAACTGGAAAAACAGCGGCTTTTACGCTGCCTATGCTTCAAAAACTCACCGATAAAAAGGGTGAAGGCAAGCGATATGTCCGCGCTCTCGTGCTCACACCGACAAGGGAGCTGGCGGCGCAGGTGCACCAGAGTGTGCGTTCATACGGGAAGTACCTGAAGCTGAAAAGCACCGAAGTATATGGCGGGGTGAGCATCCAGCCACAGACCCGCGCCCTTCGTAATGGCGTAGATATCCTAGTCGCCACGCCCGGACGCCTGATGGACCATATGAATCAAGGCAATGTCGATCTGAGCAAGGTGGAGATGCTGGTGCTCGACGAAGCGGACAGAATGCTGGATATGGGCTTTATCAATGATATAAAAAAGATCATCTCCAAACTGCCACATTTCAGACAGAACCTTCTTTTTTCCGCGACATTCAACAGCGAGATCAAGCGGTTGAGCCAGACGATTCTCAAAGAGCCGGAAATGATCAGCGTAGCGGCCGACAACAAGACCGCAGATCGAATCAAGCAAATGGTCCATCCGGTTGACAAAGCGAAAAAAACCGCTCTTTTGACACACTTGATCGGAAATGAAAAATGGGAGCAGGTTTTGGTATTTACCCGCACAAAGCATGGCGCCGACAAACTCTCCAGGCATCTTTCACAATCTGGCATCCCCTCCACGGCGATTCATGGCAACAAAACGCAAGCGGCGCGAATGAAAGCGCTCAAAGCCTTCAAAGATGGTCGTGTGCGCGTGCTTGTGGCGACCGATGTAGCCGCACGTGGAATCGATATCGACAAATTGGAGCAGGTCGTCAACTTCGACCTGCCGGAAGTTGCGGAAGACTATATCCATCGTATCGGCCGTACCGGTCGTGCAGGCAATGCCGGCGAAGCGTGCTCTTTGGTATGTATCGATGAAAAGCATCTGCTTCACCGTATCGAAAGGCTCACATCCAATGAAATCGAAAAAGTATTGATCGAGGGGTTTCATCCCGATCCCTCCATCCGTCCCGAGCCTGTCAAACAGCGCGGACAATACAACCGAAAGCGATCGTCATCCGGAAACAGAAGCCATGCTAGTCAACAGGCCTCAAGAGGGCAAAGAAATGGAAACTTCCAGCGAAAAGCCCGCTAATATCCAGCCACCATGCAAGCTATGAGACTCTCTCGTGGCTTGCCCTTCATATAAACCACCTCAGAAAAATCAAAACAAAATTTTGTAAAATAGACAAAAGCCTTGAAGGGCGCCTCTAAATTTCACAAAAAGGCCGACCACAATGTTTTATGCCCCTGAACATTTGACGGAAAAAAGATTCGAAAAATATAAAGCTGCACTTCGTCCCTACGACTTCTATCCCCAGATCGATTCGCTCGATTTCGAAAGCCTGGCGGAGAGCGACCGCGTCTATTTGCAAGATTTCGGAATCTTCAACTCGGAGCTCGAAGAGGAGACCTACATGCTCCGCGTGCGCGCGCCCGGAGGACGTGTTGGGGCGGAAAATTTTCGCAAGATCGCCGAGTTTGTCGAGCGATACGACCTGACACTCCTGCTTACAGCACGCTCTGGCATCCAGCTGCATGGTGTAGAGCCTGAAGACGTTCTCGAGCTTTTTCACGGTGTCAACGAGCTGAAAGGCTTGAGTACATGGCAGACCTTTGGCGACAATGTCAGAAATGTCGTCACCGATCCGTTCGATGGGCGCGGCAGAAGCTGCGAAATCGAAGCGTTTCCCATTATCAGGGAGCTGGAGGGATATTTTCTGAAAAATCCAGAGTTAGTGGGAATGCTTCCTAGACGCATATCCATAGGAATTACCGGAACGCGAGAAAACAGCTGGCCGCTTTTTTCCAACGATCTCTTTTTAGGACTGGCCGAAAAGGGAGGAGAAAAGGGTTTCAATGTCTATATGGGCGGAAAAAATACTGAAGTATCACAGCCTGCAGATATTTTCGTTACAGCCAAGGAGGCGGCACCTTTCGCAAAAGCGGTGATAGGGGCGTTCAATCGCTATGGCCTGAGAGAAAAACGGAAAAAAAATAGACTTTTTCACATGATAGAGCACTTCGGAATGGAGCGCGTCAAAGAGTTTGTCGCCGAGTTTTATGAAAAAAGTTGGCAAAGCGCGGGAGAATCTCTTCTTCGCAAGCGTCATTTCGGAGATTTCGAACCGCTTGCGGATGGAAGCTATGGCTATAGATATAGAAGCGATTATGGGCTCATCCAGGCCGATGAGGTTAAGAAACTCTCAGATTACGCATCAGAACATGGTGCGGATGTTCGCATAGGCATAGATCAGCAGCTGTATATTCTGGGTGTGCCGGACCGCAATCTTCCACTTCACAGTCGTGATACATCACCTACCGTTGTCGCCTGTGCCGGAAGCGACTACTGCCCTTTTTCATACTGGAGCATAAAAAAAGAGGCGCATCTTTTGCCGCAAAAAGAGTTGGCCGAGCATGATATCAAGGTGGGTTTCTCCGGCTGCTTGAAAGGCTGCGGGCGTCACAAACATGCCGATATCGGCATCGTAGGGCTGCGTAACAGCAGATTCGGAAAGAACGACCGCTCCGCCAGGATATTTTTGGGATGCGAATATACGAAAGGGAAGCGACCTGCCGAGGTGGTTTTCCGCACCATCCCGGTAGATGAGATGAACGGCATTGTAAAGTTGTTGATAGATGAGTACAAAAAGAGTGGCGAGAGTGATTTCGAGTCGTTTACGGCCAATGTACTCAATCGTTTCGAAGATAGTTTCATAGAGCTCTTCTTTCTGGCCAGGCGCGAGAGTGGAGAGGATGTACGACTGGACCCAAAGAGAGAGCCAAAAGAGCTGATGGAAGAGTTTGGAGAGAAAGATTATATAGATATAGCTTTGAAAGAGGGGTATTCGAAAGCTTCCGATGCTATCATCAAAGAGTTGTGGCATGCTGCCGTGATCGATAGGGTAGCCCATATGGATCCTTCGAAACGGCGTTCGAGATAGAAGATGGACGAGAAAAAAAAAGAGAAATATCTTCAGACCAAGTACAAAAGAGAGCTGGAGCGTTATCTGAACCGGCTTGTCAACTTTGCACAGCAGGAATCGAACAGTTCGAAAGAGGCGCTCGAATCGTTTATCGAAAAGATCGCTTCAAAGTTCCACGAGGTAGAAAAGGTATCTCTTTACAACCCCTATTTCGAGAGTATTGAATCCTTTGTCGAAAAGACCGGGCGGCTCGTTGGCAGCGATAGAGAGTGTGACGACATAAAGGCCGAGATAGTTCACGATGCCAATCAGATAAGAAAGCAAAAAAGAAAGAAAACATACAACAGGAAAGAGAAAAATAGAGATTTCGATCATGAATTTTGAAAATCTGCGATTTTTTCTTGACAAAATGGAGAAAAGATATTAGAATTGCACTCCAATTTCAAATGCCGGTGTAGCTCAGTTGGCTAGAGCAGCTGATTTGTAATCAGCAGGTCGCGGGTTCGAGTCCCATCACCGGCTCCATGTTATTGTCAGTGTTTGTACCAGAGTGACAAATGGTGGGATACTCAAGTGGCCAACGAGGGCAGACTGTAAATCTGCTGGCTTTCGCCTTCGGAGGTTCGAATCCTCCTCCCACCACCATGATTTGTCTTGAAGCGATGCGGGAGTAGCTCAGTTGGCTAGAGCATCAGCCTTCCAAGCTGAGGGTCGCGGGTTCGAGTCCCGTTTCCCGCTCCATCAATTCTGGGAGCTGAACTATATTGATTCTTTCAACTAGATTCACCCTGATATTCACTCCTGGTTACAATATTCCACACGCCCAGATAGCTCAGTGGTAGAGCACTTCCTTGGTAAGGAAGAGGTCGGCGGTTCAATCCCGCTTCTGGGCTCCACGCTCATATCTATTTGAAACCCCATTAGTCGGGGCTTTGGAGCGTGATTTGGAAATTAAACACAAATTGACAATTATTTTGGTATAATAGCACCCGCAAAAGAGGCAGGGTGCCTCTGTAAACAAACTTCCGAGCCTGTTTGCAGAGGTACCCTATTTTAATTCTTATATGGAGGATACAATGGCTAAGGAAAAATTCGAACGAACCAAGCCGCATGTCAACATCGGAACCATAGGTCACGTCGACCATGGTAAAACTACACTTACAGCTGCGATCACTGCAGTTCTCGCTACAAAGGGCGAAGCAGAACTGATGGATTACGATCAGATCGACAACGCTCCGGAAGAGCGCGAACGCGGTATTACGATCGCTACGTCTCACGTCGAATATGAAACGGAAAAACGCCACTATGCGCACGTTGACTGCCCGGGTCACGCCGATTACGTTAAAAACATGATTACAGGTGCCGCTCAGATGGATGGCGCGATTCTTGTTGTTTCTGCAGCTGATGGCCCAATGCCTCAAACCAGAGAGCACATCCTGCTTTCTCGTCAGGTAGGCGTTCCATATATCGTCGTTTTCATGAACAAAGCGGATATGGTCGATGACGAAGAGCTTCTCGAGCTCGTAGAGATGGAGATTCGTGAGCTTCTCGACGAATACGATTTCCCAGGTGACGATACACCGGTAATCGCAGGTTCCGCACTCAAGGCTCTTGAGGAAGCTAAAACTGGAGAGCTTGGCGAGTGGAGCCAGAAGATTCTGGAGCTGATGGACGCTGTCGATGAGTATATCCCAACTCCAGAGCGTGATACGGACAAAGATTTCCTGATGCCGATCGAAGATGTTTTCTCGATTTCTGGTCGTGGTACAGTTGTAACAGGACGTATCGAGCGCGGTAAAGTATGCATCGGTGACGATATCGAAATCGTAGGTATTCGTGACACTCAAAACACCAAAGTTACAGGTGTCGAGATGTTCCGTAAAGAGATGGAGTGCGGTGAAGCCGGTGACAACTGTGGTGTTCTTCTTCGCGGTACCAAAAAAGATGAAGTCGAGCGCGGTATGGTTCTTTGTAAGCCAGGCTCCATTACGCCTCATACTCAGTTTGAAGCAGAAATCTATGTACTCACAAAAGAGGAGGGTGGACGCCATACTCCGTTCTTCAACGGATATCGCCCACAATTTTATGTGCGTACGACCGACGTAACGGGTGCCATCACTCTTCCGGAAGGTACAGAGATGGTTATGCCTGGAGACAATGTCAAGATTACAGCGGAGCTGATCGCTCCAATCGCGATGGAAGAGGGTACTCGCTTCGCTATTCGTGAAGGCGGACGTACTGTCGGTGCCGGTGTCGTTTCCAAAATCATCAAGTAACGCACTAAATCAGGAGGCGGCAATCGACCGCCTCTTTTAAGGATAAACCAATATGAGAATCAATATAGGACTCAAGTGCAGCGAGTGTGGTGAGATCAACTACACGACAAGCAAAAATACTAAAACTCATACTGAAAAGTTCGAAACGAGAAAGTATTGCCCGCGCTGCAACAAACACACTATTCACAAAGAAGTGAAACTTAAAAGCTGATCCCGGAAGGGATACGGCTTTTTTACAGGGCAGTAGCTCCAATGGTAGAGCATCGGTCTCCAAAACCGAGTGATGGGGGTTCGAGTCCCTCCTGCCCTGCCACGTTAAGGAAAACAACCATGGAAAAATTGATCGATTATGTCAACCATGCAAAAATAGAATTATCAAAAGTCATTTTTCCGACCAAAATGCAGGTTCGACAGGCATTTTTTGCCGTCTTTCTGGTAGTTACGGTCGTATCTCTCTTTCTGGCATTGGTCGATTTGGTCATGTCGGTATCACTCTCTGCACTCATATAAGGATTTGATATGGCGGCTAAATGGTATGCAATTCAGACCCATGCGGGAAGTGAACGAAGCGTAAAACGCGCGATCGAAACAATGGTCGAGCAGCTTGGGCTGCAAGACAAGATAGAAGAGATCGTAGTCCCTACGGAAGATGTCATCGAGGTCAAAAACGGGAAGAAAAAAATCTCCGAGCGCTCACTCTATCCAGGATACGTCTTTGCGAAGATGGATCTCGATACAGATCTTTGGCACAAGATTCAGTCGCTGCCCAAAGTTTCCAGATTTATCGGGGAGTCGAAAAAGCCTACTCCGCTGAATGAAAAAGATGTTCAAAACATTCTGGACAAAGTAGAGAACCGTGCCGCTCCCAAGCCAAAGATTTCGTTCGAACCCGGAGAGATGGTGCGAATCGTCGATGGACCTTTTGCCAACTTTACCGGTATGGTCGAAGAGTACGATCTCGAGCATGGAAAATTGAAACTGAACGTTTCCATTTTTGGGCGGAGTACCCCGGTGGAGATACTCTATTCGCAGGTAGAAAAAATCATTTAAAGGTACCTCTTAAAACCCTCGTATTCAATTATATAAGGGGCTTTTAGAGGTACCTAAATCTTAAATAGAAGGACATGCAATGGCTAAGAAAGTCGTTAGTGAATTCAAATTGCAAATTCCTGCTGGCAAGGCGAATCCGTCTCCTCCAGTAGGTCCAGCTCTCGGACAGCGCGGTGTAAACATCATGGAGTTTTGTAAAGCTTTCAATGAAAAAACAAAAGATATGATGGGTTACAACATTCCTGTAATTATCACCGTGTATGCAGACAGAAGCTTTACGTTCATCACTAAAAAGCCCCCTGTTACCGACCTTATCAAAAAAGAGATCGGGTTGCAAAAAGGTAGCGACAATCCACTTAAAAACAAAGTTGGAAAGATCACTAAAGAGCAGATCATGAAAATTGTCGAAATCAAGATGGAAGACCTCAATGCTCATGATAACGAAGCTGCCGCTCGCACGATCGAAGGAAGCTGCAGAAGCATGGGCGTCGAAGTAGTCGACTAATCGATCTTTGACCGCCAGATCCAAAACAGGCGGTAGCAAAAAATTTGCGGAGAAAACAATGGGAAAAAAAGTTTCAAAACGGGTGCAACAGCTACTCGAAAAAATCGATACCAACAAGACATACTCTATAGATGAAGCCACCAAGCTCGTAAAAGATCTCAAGTCGGCAAAATTCGACGAAACCGTCGAGCTTGCACTCAGGCTCAACGTCGATCCCAGACATGCCGATCAAATGGTGCGCGGAGCGGTCGTTTTGCCACATGGTACAGGTAAAAATGTTCGCGTCGCGGTATTCGCGAAAGGCGCAAAAGCCGATGAAGCAAAGGCTGCTGGCGCAGATATAGTCGGAGCGGAAGATCTGGTCGAGCAGATCCAGAATGGAAATATCGATTTCGATATCGTCATTGCAACTCCCGATATGATGGGTATGGTAGGTAAGATCGGACGAATTCTCGGGCCAAAAGGATTGATGCCGAACCCCAAAACCGGCACAGTTACGATGGATGTCGCACAGGCGGTGAAAAACGCCAAGGGTGGACAGGTCAACTTCCGTGTGGATAAAAAGGGTAACATTCATGCCGGTATCGGCAAAGCGAGTTTCGATGCAGAAAAACTCGCCGAAAACCTCAAAGAGTTCATGCGAGCGATCAATCGTCAAAAGCCTGCTGCAGCAAAAGGCCGCTATGTCCAGAATGCCGCACTCTCACTGACGATGAGTCCTTCGATCAAGCTCGACACTACAGAGCTGATGGATATAAAATAAAAACCTTGCAAAAGGTTTCAATCTTAGACTGAAGATAGTTAGGGGCCTTGCGCTTAATCGGCAAACTGCCGCCCTTCTTGAAGTCTCGGTCGGAAAGGAGAAGAGATGACCCGTAAAGAAAAAGAAGAGCTTGTAGCGAAACTTTCTGACGCATTCAGCCAGGCGAACGCTCTTGTGATCTGCGATTTCAAAGGGATGACTGTTCCTGAAATCGAAGCGTTCCGTAAAATCGCTTACGAAGCCGAGCTTGGCGCGCGCGTAGTGAAGAATACACTTGCTCAGATCGCATTCGGCAATGCCGGTATCGAGGGCTTGACGCTCGAAGAGACCAATATGGCTGTTTGGGGCGAGGATCCTATCGCTACAGCGAAAGCGGTTGCCAAATTCGCCAAAGAGAACGACAAGTTCGTTATAAAAGGCGGAGCGATCGACAAACAGGCCGTCGATGCAGCCAAGATCGAAGAGTATAGCAAGCTCGCAGGGCGCGAAGAGCTTCTTGGAATGCTGCTTTCCGTATGGACAGCTCCATTGCGAAACCTCGCGGCCGGACTCGACAATCTGGCGAAGAAAAAAGAAGAAGAGGCTGCATAAACCGCAGACCCGCCAACGGCGTCATTGTGCCTGTTGGTATTAAATTACAAATCAAAATATCCTAAGAGGAGTTACATATGGCATGTACTAAAGAAGAATTGTTCGAATATATCGAAGGTCTGACAGTTTTGGAGCTCAACGAGCTTGTCAAAGAGTTTGAAGAGCGCTTCGGCGTTTCTGCGACACCTATGGTAGTAGCTGGTGCAGCTGGCGGTGAAGCTGGCGGTGCTGCCGAAGAGCAGACAGAGTTTGACGTTATCCTCAAAGATCCAGGCGCGAAGAAAATCAACGTCATCAAAGTTGTTCGTGCCGTTACCGGTCTTGGACTCAAAGAGGCCAAAGAGGCAGTCGACAACGCTCCTACCACTATCAAAGAGGGTGTCAGCAAAGAAGAAGCCGAAGAACTCAAGCAGAAGCTGGAAGAAGCCGGCGCAGCTGTCGAAGTTAAATAATATATTAAAACAAATATTTAAAGGGGAAGTACAATCTTCCCCTTATTCGTTATGTACTACACTAATAGGCTCTAATTGCCGCCTACCGTATCAATTCATGATACTTCCCAAAGCAACACACTACTGAATGAGGTCTTAGCCCATGCTTAACAATCTTAAATCAGGAAACCGCTTACGTGTTGATTTTGCAAAAACTCCCCAGGAGATAGACGTCCCCAACCTTTTGCAGCTTCAGCAAAGCAGTTATGAAAACTTTTTGATGATCAACGAAAAAGATCGTTCCAACAGCGGAATTGAACATGTTTTCCGATCTATCTTCCCAATCCATGATCCACAGAACCGACTGACGCTCGAATATGCCGGCAGCGAAATCACCAAGCCTAAATATACCGTCAGAGAGTGCATGGAACGTGGCCTGACCTACGCGGTCTCTCTTAAAATGAAAGTGAGACTTACTCTGTGGGAGCGCAACGACAAGACAGGTGAGAAAACCGGTGTCAAGGATATCAAAGAACAGGCGATCTTCGTTCGAGATATTCCGCTGATGACAGATCGTACATCGTTTATCATAAATGGCGTAGAGCGCGTAGTCGTAAATCAGCTACACAGAAGTCCCGGTGTTATCTTCAAAGAGGAAGAGGCAGCAACCGGCGCAAACAAGCTTCTTTACACCGCACAGATCATTCCTGACAGGGGCTCATGGCTCTATTTTGAATACGATGCCAAAGATATCCTCTATGTTCGCATCAACAAGCGTCGTAAAATTCCTGTAACGATACTTTTCAGAGCATTGGGTTACAACAAGCAAGATATCCTCAAACTCTTCTATCCCCTGATGGAGATACGTGTCAAAAACAACAAGTTTCTGATGCCTTTCAAACCTGAAAGCTTTGCCGGACGCGTCGAATACGACGTGAAAGACGAGGAGGGAAATCTCATCATAGCCGCAGGCAAGCGCCTTTCGAGCAAGCGTGCGAAAAAACTTGTAGAGGATGGGCTCGAGTGGGTCGAATATCCAGTCGATACGCTCATCGAACGCTATCTTGCAGAGCCGCTCATCGATCAAGAGAGCGGTGAAGTGCTTTTCGATACGCTTACACAGCTGGACGAGTCGAAACTCAAAAAGATCATAGACAGCGGTATCGAAACGTTCGTGATCGCCGACGATCTTGCGCCAGGCGTCGATCAATCGGTCATCAACGCTTTCAATGCCGACCAGGAGAGCCTGAAGCTGCTTATGCAGACTGAAGGAATAGAAGATGAAAACGATCTCTCCGCGATCCGTATCTACAAAGTCATGCGTCCCGGCGAGCCTGTCACAAAAGATGCAGCGAAAGCTTTTGTAAAACAACTGTTCTTCGATCCGGAACGTTACGATTTGACACGTGTCGGGCGTATGAAAATGAACCACAAGCTGGGCGTCGAAGTCCCGGAATATGTCACCGTCATGACTGACGAGGATATCATCAAGACCGTACAATACCTGATTCGTGTCAAAAACGGACAGGGGCATATCGATGATCGCGACCACCTCGGTAATCGTCGTATCCGTGCGATCGGCGAGCTTTTGGGTAACGAGTTGCAATCGGGCCTGATCAAAATGCAAAAAGCCATACGGGATAAAATGGGCACGATGAGCGGTAGCCTGGACGAGCTCATGCCTCACGATCTTGTAAACTCGAAAATGATCACGAACACCATTTTGGAGTTTTTCACGAGCGGACAGCTGAGCCAGTTCATGGATCAGACCAACCCGCTTTCCGAAGTGACGCACAAAAGACGTCTTTCGGCACTCGGTGAGGGTGGACTTGTCAAAGAGCGTGCCGGATTTGAAGTGCGTGACGTGCATCCTACGCACTATGGTCGAATTTGTCCTATCGAAACACCGGAAGGCCAGAATATCGGTCTTATCAATACACTCGCCAGCTATGCCAAGGTCAATGAGCTCGGATTTATCGAAGCTCCGTACAAAAAAGTCGAAAACGGCAAAGTCACGAATGAAATTTCATACATGACCGCGACCCAGGAAGAGGGTCTCACGATCGCGCCTGCCAGTACGAAACTCGACGATGAGGGCAATATCGTAGAAGATCTGCTCGAAGCCCGTCGTGACGGCGAGATTTTGCTCGTCGATAGAA
>JAMOOM010000103.1 GCA_027065515.1 Campylobacterales bacterium | reverse complement strand
CCGCGTGCCAAACGTCTCAACTCCTTGGCTACCTGGTCGGCCAACTCGCGTGTCGGGCATAGAACTGCCGCCTGAATGGAAAACTTTGCAACATCAAGTTTTTCCAAAAGACCTATTCCAAAAGCCGCCGTCTTGCCGCTGCCGGTTTTGGCTCTGGCAATGAGATCGCGCCCTTCTAAAATAAAAGGGAGACTTTTGGCTTGAATGGGTGTCATTGCGGTATATCCGAGTGAATCTAGATTTTCGAGCATATCCTGCTCGAGAGAAAGGGTTTTGAATGAAGTGGGTGTCAATTATCTATCTTTATGTGTGAATGGTGCCATTATAGCTTAAAAATACCGCACTACCAGATGGTGGAGCAGAAAAAGACCTCCAAGGTTATCCTTTGGGGTTGCCATCGATTTTATTGTATCATTTTAGAAATAGTACAAAGCACCGCCCAAAGGAATATATTGACAAAAGTGGATATTTTGGTAGTTGTCGATATGCAAAAAGATTTTATGTCCGACATGAAAGAGATGGATGACCATCGATGAAAAAAGCGGCGAACAGTGTAGGTAAATGCCCAAAATGCGGCAGCGATGTGATAAACAGGGGTGAATTTTACGGATGCGATGGCTTTCGTGAAGGGTGCGACTTTACCGTGTCGGCTTTCGCGTTGGCCGAACTTGGCCACTATAAAATAAGCCCGAAACAGATGCGCGGACTCCTCAAAGGGCCGGTGCAAATGACCTTCAAAACCTCCAGTGGCGTCGAACGCCTCTTTACAGTCGGGCTAAAGGAGATGGATGGAAAATTGCGCCCCTGGATAGACTTTGACGCAGGAAGCGAGCTCGAAGTCCTGGGCAGTTGCCCACTCTGCGGCGCAGATGTGGTCGAGTCGCCCCTTGGTTTTGGATGTAGCCGCTGGGAGGAGGGTTGTGAATTTGCCATATTCAAAAATTCCATTAAGCGTTTTGGCGGTAAAATGCTGAGCAAGGCAAAAGCCAAAGAGCTTCTGTCCAAAGGCCAAACGGAAGTGACGATACACTCGTTTGACGGATCGCAGAGAAAAGTACCTTTGCTTTTGGATAATGACTACGGATGCAAAATAGATTTTGACGAAAAGGACATAGATCGATGATTACGCAAAAGACAAAAGAGCAGATGCGAAGTGCGCTGCAAAAAAATGGAGATATCGAGACTATCGAAGCATTGAATACGATACTCGAAGAGATAGAAAAAAACGGCATGAGCCAGATGGTCAACCTTGATCCCTACTTTGGAGAGATATCCACTCCCTTGGCTCCGCAGTGCGAACTATTGATGAGCGATAGGCCCGAAGAGTTCGCCTTTTTCGATGAGCTTTTAAAAAATTTGACAGAAGAGATAGAGATATTTTTCGAAACCACAGAGATGTACGAAGACGAGGAGTTTGAACAATTCGAGGAAGATATCCGTGAAATCAAAGATAGATATACCAGGCTTCTGAAAGAAGAACATATGGACAATATGGAAAATCTTGCTCTCTCGCTCCTTTTAAAAGCGTAAAGCGGGATTCGAAAGATCGATAATTTCATCCACAAAAATCCCATTCTGGATATCGATCGAATATTTGTAAATCTTGTCGTTGAGTGGCGAGACCAGGAATTGATAACTTTTTTTACATGGATCACCTATCTTGGAAAAGTGGAGGTGATCTGTGCCTTTTTCGTAACCGCATCGGCCATATTGATTCTCCACAAGAAATTCAACGAAATGATCGCGCTTTGCGTCTCACTGTTCGGCTCTTCCATTTTTGTCTATTTGGCAAAGATATTTTTTCACAGGCCACGCCCAGAGATAGCGCTTTATTCCGAGTCCACCTACTCTTTTCCCAGCGCGCACGCAACGCTCGCGATATCGTTTTACGCTTTTTTGGGATACATCGCCATTCGAAAATCCCGGTCCAAAACTCTAAGGGCACTGGTGTATACGATCATTATCGCACTCGTATTTTTGATAGGCTTCAGTCGTATCTATTTGGGGGTGCACTATTTAAGCGACGTTTGCGGAGGGTATTTTTTCGGTATGCTTTGGGCTTTTGCAGCGGCAGCGCTACTGAGGCGACTGGAGAAAAATCAGTTTTGATACCCCAGATTTCAAACGATCACTGGGATGTTCGCTTTTTGGAGGATTTCAAAACCATACTTTTGAGTTCGCTTCCTTCGATCAACTCCTCTTTGAGAAGCCTTTTGGCTACGGCTTCAATCATTTCCCACTCTTTGTCGATCACCTTTTTTGCGCGCTTTCTACCTATTTCCACCCAGTGAAGGACACGGCTTTCGATCTTCTCTTTGAAAAGATCGCTGTTTATGTTTTCAATCAGAATTTCGGCACTCACATCCGGCATCTCTTCATCCATACCAAACTGTGCCACTGCACTGTAGGCATATAGAGTCGCCTCCTGCAGATCGCTGAAAGCGCCCGTCTCCATCCCCTTGTCGGGCCCAAACTTTTTTATCGTAGCCATACGTCCGGCCAAAAGCACGCCGATATTTCCGAGAATCTCATCTTTGGACATATTGGTTTCGATGGCATCTTGCATATACGATACGAGCCCCAGTGCTTCGCTGCGTGGAATCACGGTGACCTGCTCTATCTCCACATCGGGTAGAAGATGCAGTGAAGTGATGGCGTGAGCCGCTTCATGCCAGGCACTCTTTTTAAGGTCCTCCTCGAAATTTTTGAATCGCTTCTTTTCGAGCTTGTGCCCATATTTTATTGTGTTGATACGATCTATTATGATCTCTTCGGTAAGCTCTTCCTTTCCCTGACGCAACGCATCCAGAGCCGCTTCTTTGGCGATACGTTCCAGTTCGTAGCCATTCATACCACTCATATAGCGCGTTATCCGCTCGATATCTATATCCTTTTTGTGCGGTTTTTCCAAAATCTTTTTGGCAAAGAAACGGCGTGCCTCTTTGTCGAGTTCGGGTACTTCCACACTCTGGTCTATACGACCTGGACGAATCAGCTCCTCGGGTACTTCGTTTTGGTCGCGCGCGGTGGCAACGGTAAAAATATAGTTATCGGGCTCTGCGGGAGCATGATCGATCATATCGCAAAGCGTACCTGTAGGGATTGAAGTGTAGCTACCCTCGACTATCCCTTTGGTATCCACCTCTTCCAAAACCACGAGGACTGGTGCGGCGACACGCGCACGGGCATAGACCTCTTGAATCAAAACTTCATCGAAAAGGTCGGAGTTTTGCAGATAAAGGTATGGAAGACCAGCCTCTTTGGCAAACGCTTTGACCAGCATTGTCTTGCCCACTCCTTCTGGCCCGTAAAGCAGCAATCCTTTTGGCAAAGTGATGCCGAAATGTTTAAGTCCTTTCTCGTTTTGAAGCACTTTCATGATCGATTTCAGCTCGTTTTTGACACGTATCTGCCCTGCCACATCTTTAAAACCGATATGCGATGCACGTATGGCCAAACGATCGGCATAAGGCAGACGATTCTCTATCTTGAGCGACTCCACCTCTTTTATGTCATCCAAAACCAGATGGATATGTCCGCTTTTTTCAAGTGCTTTCACTCTCCATGAAAGCCTGAATTGGCGTTCGAATTTGACGAAATATTTCAGATCAAACGATGGATCGAAAAATTCTGAAAGCCATCTTTGTGCTTTTGAAGATATCGTGAATGTGCACAGTTTAGCTTCATTGCAGTGTGTGGCTATGAGATCGGAAAGCAGTGCCGGCAGTTTGTGAGCTATGCGTTTGGCGTTTAGATAGGGGGAAAACTCCAGCAAAAGCCCCATCGAAAGTGCCTTGCTATCTTTTATTTTTATATTAGGCAAAGAAGCGCCCTGTAGTTGCAAAAGAGTACGATCCAGCACTTTTTGAGAAATCTTCCATAGGGATCTTAAATCAAGTGCATAAAAAAGAGCCAGATCCGCTTCGCTCATTACCGTCAGAATCTGCGGATCGAAAAGGCTGACCATATTTCCTTCGATATCGGGAGCCAATACTTTCGATATCTCTTCGTAGAATTTACCCTGACGAAGAAGCGTGTTTTCGTAATAACTATCGACAAAACGTTTCTCATACCATGCAGGATCGTTCAGGGAGAAGGTAAGTATAAAAACCGTCCGCTTGTAGCGATCTGGATCGTCCGGTGCGCCATCAGCCACTATAGCGGCAAGTGCACGCTGGATGGCATGGTCAGCCTTATCTATATCCTCGCAAATCACGAGACCGTCAGGGTGTTTTGAAACCCATTTTTCCAATACACCCTTTGGACCCAAAAGACGATCTATGTCATCAGCGTATCCGAACTCATCCATATGCAGAACCAACATAGATCGCTCCATGAAGCGGGCGATCACTTTGGCTACGAAATTTTTTCCACACGCCCCGGGGCCTGCGAGCGTAAGCAGCCCATCCACTCCTTCGAAAATCTTGATGCGTCCAAGCCTTCCGATTGCTAGGTCCAGAAACTCTATAGGCTTGTTCTGTCCTATTACCTCTTTTTTTGCATACATTCCAAAGTTGTGCATATTGTTCACCATTTATTCAATTTTGATGCATCCGTCTCTCAACAAGAGACGATCCGACATCGGTAAATATACTTGTTTTGTGTTAAGCTGTTTGCAGGCTCGGTTTTTTTCTCAATACAACCGGATAACCGTTGTGATCTGTAATCATGTAAAAAAGTTTTTCTTTTTTGATTCGTTGTGTCGCTTCTTCAGCGTTTTCTATAAGCGTTCCAAGTTGGGCAAGTCTGCCACGCGCAATGGAAGATGAATATTTGACAGAAAAGGAGATGCTTTCATCATGCATCCCGGTAACCTGCTTGGTACCGAGTTTGTTGTCGATTTTCCTGATGACATTTTCCGTGCCTTTGGCATCACATTCGTTTAGCAGAACGAAAAAGCCAGACCCTCCGAAACGACCCACTATATCGTCGTTTCGTATTGAACTTTTGATTGCATCGCAGACGATATTTAGAGTTTTGTCACCGATCGGGAAACCGAACTTGATATTTATCTCTTCCAGCTGGTCTATATCTATAATCAATAGACTTATAGAGCTTTTGTTTTTTCTTGTATTGACGATCGCCCCATTGGCATGTCGCACAAAATATGTATAGTTGTATGCCATTGTAGTGTTGTCATAAATCACAACTTTTTGAGATTTTTCTCTAATGGCTTTGTTGATAGCTAAACATTGGCGGGTTTTATGTACTTGCTTGAAAAGTGCATAAGCAAGAAATACCGTAGAGAAAAATAATATAGATGTTAAAATTTCGAGTAGCAGGTATGTGCTCATTGCTGTTTATCCTTTTTTATATGATTTGAATCCGCTCACCGCATGCTGGAATGGGAAAATATACGGTCTGACTTTGGGGTATTATACCCACTTAGAGATGTATCGACACAACATAGTCTTCAAACATTTTTCTGTTCATTGGTTTGGCATAATAATAACCTTGGGCAAAATCACATTCCAGCGCCTTGAGAAGATGGATATGCTCTTCTTTCTCTGGACCCTCCGCGATCACTTTTTTCCCCAATGTATGAGCCATCTGTATGATCAATTTCACAATTGTGGCGTTGTCTTCGAATTTATCTATATCCGAAATGAAGCCACGGTCGATTTTGAGATAATCGAATGGAAGTTTTTTGAGATAATTGAGCGAAGAGTATCCTGTGCCAAAATCATCGATGGCTATCATATACCCAATATCCTTCAGATTTTGTAAAATGGACATGGCGAAATCCACATTTTCCATCGAAAGTGTTTCGGTGATTTCAAGCTCTATTTTTTCTGCGGATACCTCGTGCTCTTCAAGCACCTGCTGCATTTTAAGCTGTAGATTTCTGCTGTTGAAATGGCGTGCAGAGAGGTTGACGCTGAGCGCCAAGCTGGAAAAAGATGATTTGGACCACTCTTTCAAAACCTGGCATGTCTTTTTTATGACATAATGGTCATATTCGATCACCAAATCCGTCTCTTCTATTATGGGAATATAATCGCCCGGGAAAATCAATCCTTTTTTGGGGTGATTCCATCTTGTCAGTACTTCCGCTCCTTTGACTTCACCGCTTTTGAGATTGATTTGGGGTTGAAAAAAGAGTTCTATCTCTCCGTGTTTCAACGCTTCTTCAATCTCCTCCATGACCAACATCCGATCGCTCAGCCGGCGCCGAATACTCTCGTTGAATATCAAATAATGATTTTTCCCCGATCGTTTGGCTTCATACATTGCGGCGTCTGCGTTGCGCAACAACGTTTCGGTGTCTTTTCCATGTATCGGATATATGGCCGCACCGATACTGGCGGTGACTTTTATTTCGTGCTTATGGATTTTATGGATTTTCGAGATATTTGCAATTAGCTTGTTTATTATGTTTTCTACATTCTCTATACTGGAAATATCGTTTAAAAGAGCGACGAATTCATCTCCTCCAATGCGTGCGATCACATCCGATTTCCGCACGCCATCTGTAAGAATATGTGCTATTTTTTGAAGAAGAGCGTCGCCTGTTTCATGCCCAAAAGAGTCGTTGACCGGTTTGAAATTGTCAAGATCTATAAATAAAATTGCAAACATATTGTTATGGCGTTCGGCGATTTTGAGTACCAAATTTACGTTTTCTATAAAGGCGCGGCGGTTTAGGAGGCCAGTCAGTGGATCGTGGAGTGCAAGATGATCGGCATGTTTTTTTGCATTGATCTCTTCGGTGACGTCCATGCTTATACCCATAACTTTTCCAGCTCCTCCTTTGCGATAGCGCACTTTTACAATTGTCTTTAAATATTTCACTTTTCCGGTGGCCGTATGTATTTTATGGATAACTTCGAAGCGTCCGCCTGCTCTGATGGCTGTTTTCAGTTTCTGAAGAAACGGTTTGCGCTCATCAGGGGTAATCAGGTGCATCAAACGCACCAGCCCGATCTTTTCTTCATGGCGATCGATGCCGAGTATGCGATAAAACTCATCGCTTGCAACGAAGGTTTTTTCGCGCAGATTGTATTCCCAGCTCCCAACATGGGCGATCTTTTGTGCTTCCATCAAGTGACGTTTACTTTCACGAAGAGCTCTGGCGTAGTCCGATATTTTTAAAAAGAGGCGGTTGACCGCATTCGTAATACTTTCAATTTCCGAATAGGAATCGACAGGCTCGATGGTCTTTACATGGACAGGATCGATCGATTCAAGCTTCCGGCCAAGCAGGTAGAAGGCACGTATTTTCATATATATGTACGATGCTGCGCCGACAAAAAGAGTGATGAGCAGAAGCGTTGAAATAAGTGCGGTAAAGCGGTATGTCTCAAAATAACGCTTGGAAAGAGATGGTTGATAGAGCGCTTCGACCGTTGCCAGACGCTCTTTGTCTTTTTTCACAGAAAACAGAATGGGGTAGATACCTTCTCTTTTTTTGAGATCCTCGAAAGAGAGGCTTGGATCGGCCGTGAAAGAGGCCGGATGAGATTTGGGAGCGCTGGAGTAAAGTCGAAGCGCTACGATACCTTGATTTTGCAACAGTATGGTTTTTAGAATATCTTCAGCCGTGCGGTCGAAATGAAAGTAAAGGGCGTCGGCCAGATTGGAAAGATTGCTTTGCATCAAAGTACGAGCCTTGGCCTCTTCGAGAGAAAGCATCGTCTCTTCCGTCTTTTTTAAAGTAAAAAGCGAGTATCCCAAAAAACCTAACAGAAAGAGAGAGAGGATAAAAATGACTCTCACGTGCAGGGAGCGAAAATCGATAAATTTCAAGATGCGTTCCTGTAGATTTTTGCCACTTTGAAAATTATGGGGCGAAGTTCTATGTTTGCCTGTTTTAACATATCCGAATTAACGATAGGTGTAATTTTTGCATCTATTTGCAATGAAACCATCGCATGGGAGATGTTGTCAGGATCGTACGTGAAGAGCAGCCGATGGTTTTTTACGGCTATTTGTAGAAGTTTTTGGATATCTTTCGAAGAGAGAACGGCAATATAGACCGTAGGTGTATCTCTTTTTTGCAACATATCGAAAGCTACAGCATGCGCTTTTATGGGAATATCGTGAAATTTTTTGCCATCGAGTATTTCTGCGGCTTTCTCGGCCACTCTTTTTTGCCTTTTAGTTTTGTAGACAATGTATATCTCGGCCCTGTTTTGCACAAGTTTTTTCCTGATATCGTAATCGAGAAAAATGATTTTTTCAAACAGAGCAGTCTCTATCTCCATCAAACGGCTGTCGAATCCCTGGGAAAAAAGAAGCCATGGTATGAGCAAAAAAGAGACAATGAGCTTCATTACCAGTGCTTTTCTATTCGAAGATAAAATTCACGCCCTAAAACTCTTATCTCGCCATGTGAATGGATAAACATATAACGATTTTGTATTATGTCGCTTGGTCCGGCCAGATACTCCACATCTTTGTCGAACAGGTTTTTCACTCCTCCTTTTATGCTCCATGCGCCCATGTCTTTGGTCAATGTCTCGTTGACGACGAATGAAGATGGAACTTTTAGAGATTGGCCTGGATGATCGACTGTGATGGATGAACGGTAGGAGGCTTGTGAAAAGAGGTGCAAGCCATCTTCTATATGCCAATCGAACCACCCTTTGATATTCTTTTTTGGCGAATTTGCTTTTTGGTATTTGATCCCCGGGTCGCTGTTGTTGGTCAGGCTTGCGCTTAAAAAGAGTATATTGTCATCGACACTCTCCCAGCGCCATGAAAGCTCCATGCCCCGAAAAGTTTTACGATCGCCGTTGATATACTGGTTTAGCCCCTGATCGTTGGTGGCGCGCACGATCGGGTCATCGTTTCTACCTATGAAAACATTGAGCTGAATACGATTCGAGTTCGATAAATAGTGCAGCCAGACCCCTTCGAGCATCTGCATGGTTTCCGGTTTGAGATTTTCGTTGCCATGAAACTCCGCCTCCGCTTTGGCATACAGCTCTACCCACGATGGCGCACGGAAAGTATTGTTGTAAAGGAGTTTCAGCACATCTGCATCGCCTATCTGCTTGACCATTCCCGCTTTCCATGACGTGTGATATCCAAAATCACTGTAATGGTCGGCCCTGATACCCAGAATAAGTGAAAAATCTTCCCAGGGTGTGATCAAATCCTCCCAGGAGATCGCTTTTGTTGTACGTTTGATTCCCTCTTTGATGATATTTTTTTCACCCGTAAGATGGGTCTCCTGCTGGCCTATTGCGGGAATGTACTGGATATAGTAGCTTTTTACAGGTTTTGCATAGGCTCCTTCCGCTTGAATGGTCATGGCATGGATCAAACCCTCGTACTTAAGGTATCCCATGGCTCCGATCTCTCTTTCATGTATATATGCGCCCATGATCACATCTTTTGAAGGATCGTCGGTTGGCTGGAAGTTATATGGAAAGGTTCGATAGCTTCCATCCCATATATACTCTTTGTCGCTGCCTTGTAGGTGCCATCTCCATTCTGGACCTAGCCTGCCGTCGTACGAAGCTTGCAGCGCATGATGGGATAAAGATACATCGTGATCATGTGCCAAAGGCACTACGTTTGATATACCAAAAAAACTTCCTTTGATATAGTTCTGATAGCGATATTCGAGCTTGAAATTCCCGCTATTCCACTCCATACCGACACCCTTGGTCTTTTCCAGGGCGTAGGCCAACTCTTTCGATCTAAGGGTGGAGACTCTGTGTGTTTTAAGGTCGATGAGTAGAGTGGGATCCGCTTCTATGTCCGGATTTGAGTAGCCCTTGTGCATATCGACACTCAGTGTGCCGTTTTTTATGGCCCATCTTTGATGAAGTGTCGTGAGATAGCCATTTTCGGAAGAGATGTCAAAAGTGGCCGCGTTTCCTTTTTGGCCAAGAAAAGTGATGACGTTTACGACACCGAGTAGTGAGTTGCTTCCATAAATCGCATCGGGAGTCTTCGTCACCTCCACGCGCTTGATCAATGCGGCAGGGAAAAGGTAGTAGTAAAACTGGTTGCTGTAGAGATTGTTGGTTACATCTATGCCGTCCACGAGAAGTTTGATTTTATCCCGATACTTCTCCCTGCTGCCTCGTACCACAATTTCTCTTTTGCCACTGGCACTCATGGAGATATCTATACCGGGGACCATTGCCAGAATATCGTACAGTGTTTTGGCCCCACTGTGTTCGATGGTTTTATGGCGGATCACGGTAACGGTAGAAGGAATTTTATCAATATTGAGCTTCTCTTTGGCGATAATTTCGCTCGCTTCGTTCAAGGACGATAGAAAATCTTCCTCGATGGCTGTATCATCCTGTCCAAAGAGTATCCCAGCATGTGTAATTGTAAGCATAGTTGCAAATTTGTATAAATATCTTTTCATATTATATTTCCGTTTTTCATCGAAGTATCTTATCAAAATATCCTAAAAGTTAACCTGTTTGAATCTTGCGATTTGCGATCATTTCAAGCATCACGGTGGCGTAGCTCCCTTTGGGGAGGGTGAAATGAAGTTCATAGTGCCACTCCTCTTTTTTGTATGATCCTTCAATCTCTTTTGGCCATATCCATGCATATCGGCGAGATCCTCTGGCAGGCACCTCTTCGACGAAATCTTTTTCGATCTCCCAGGCTAGCCCTGTTGCGTGAGTGGCTTTTTCTCCAGAAAGAAGCCCGGTGGGGCTGATATCTCTTGCCTGGAATCTTTTGGCTTCTTCATGCAGATTATCGACAGTGAAAAGTTTTCCATGAGGGTAGTGCTCTACTATATCGCCTGGCAGAAGCTTGAAGAAGTGGGGCTCTTTGTGTATGGTTTTGATAATTTCATCACCCCATACGAAGACTTTTTGCAGCTCTTT
>JAMOOM010000102.1 GCA_027065515.1 Campylobacterales bacterium | reverse complement strand
AAAAAGAGAGATGACGCCGACTCCGATACATCCAACGCGCTCGCCAGGATACTGGGGCTGGAAGGAGAGGTGATGATTGGCGACAAAGCTCTTAAATACCGGCTTGAACACCCGAATGAAGGTATCGACCTCGCACAGGAGTGGAAAGAGAAGACCGGGCTGCCTTTTGTCTTTGCAACTCTATGCGCCCATCCAAAACATATCAAAAGAATCCGCCGCCTCTCGAAACGATTTTTCGCCTCACCCCCAAAAATTCCCTACAGTACGCTGAAAAAGGAGGCCGAAGCGCGCGATATCACACCACAGCAGCTTCAATCCTATCTTTCCAAAATATACTATCGAATCGGCTGGCGTGAAAGGCGGGCCCTGAAGCTCTTTAAGAAAAACTATAGTAAAATTAAATAATGCTGAGTTTTTCCAAACGATTTATAACCTTATCGCTATGTAGCTGTATGGCGATTCTCGCGATCGAGCCTATCGTGCCCATTCCAAGAGAGCTCGACTACGACCGCCAAAAAGCCGAGGTTGGGAAAGTTCTTTTTATGGACCCCATGCTCTCTTCGGATGGCACCGTCAGCTGCCACAGCTGCCACGATTTCGACCATGGTGGAGCCGATCCAAGGCCGGTATCTATCGGTGTGCATGGGAAAAAAGGTCTCAGTAACGCACCTACGGTATATAACAGCTACTTCAATTTCAGGCAGTTTTGGAACGGGCGTGCCAAAGACCTCAAAGAGCAGGCCGACGGCCCTTTGCATAATCCGGTCGAGATGAACATGGCTTCAAAAAAGATCGAAAAATATCTAAACGCCAGCGATTATTACAAAAAAGCGTTCGAAACGATCTATCACGCTCCGCCTACATACAAAAGAGCGCTTGAAGTGATCGCGGAGTTCGAAAAGGCTCTTTTCACCCCCGATTGCCGTTTCGACCGATATCTAAGAGGGGAGATCGATCTGACCGGACCGGAAAAAAAGGGATACAGACTCTTCAAGAGACTCGGATGCGTCTCCTGCCACAACGGCATAAATATCGGCGGCAACAGCTTTCAAAAAATGGGTCTCATCTTCCCTTACAGATGGAGCCCCGATTTCCCCGACCGCTTTGCCCTCACGAGCGATCCTTTGGATAAAAACGTTTACAAAGTGCCCACGCTTCGCAACATAGCACTCACGGCTCCCTATTTTCACGATGGAAGCTCGCCCACGCTTCGCGACGCTCTTGAAAAAATGGGTTACCATAATCTTGGATTCAAGCTGGAAAAAAAAGAGATCCTCCCACTGGAAGCTTTTCTTGAAAGCCTCACAGGTAAAAAACCGGCAATTTTACAAGAGAGTGACAGCCTGTGAGATGGGTGCTGCCAAAAATCATCGCGGCCTTGACAGCAGGAGTTGTCGGCATCGGGGCAATTTTATTTCAGCAATATATGCTCAAAAAAAATTTCAAAGAGTATGGTTTCGTCAATGCAAAATTTCAAAAGATCCACGCGGACCTGATCTATCTGCAGCATACGATCCTGGAATCGAGCTACTTTTTATATTTCAACAATGATGTAATATATAAAAAAAGTGACGAAATTCAAAAAGAGCTGGATAGTCTCGCTACACTCGTTTCCAAAAAAAGATCCGCTTTTCCACTCACACTTGCATATCTTCAAAAAATGGAAAAACTTTTTAACGACATACAAAAAAAGATCGATACCTTTTTGACGCTCAACGCTTCTTTGAAAAACAGCAGCATATACCTTCCCATTGTCTTCAAAAAAGCATACAGCATCTTCGATGTCTCCAAAAAGAGCGATCGCGACGCCATTTTGTTGCTCTCGAACATAAATGCCGATATGTTTTTGACAAAAAACGCTCTCGATGAAAGCTTCATCGAACAGCTTTCGCGCTATAAAAAGAGTCTTGGCAAGATAGAGTCAAAGCTTCCAGTGGGCCGCAAACGCGTGCTTCTTGCCACTGCATTGCGCCACCTGGAGATATTCGTGAGATATTTTCCCCTTTTTCACAGAACGCTCGAAGATATACTCG
>JAMOOM010000101.1 GCA_027065515.1 Campylobacterales bacterium | reverse complement strand
GGTTTTTTCCTACCGCCGTTGCCACTGCACGCACGGCCCTGCTTCCTAGATAGTGAGCCAACAATCCATAAGTGGTCACTCTTCCTTCCGGAATCGATCTCAAAGCTTCCCATACTCTCTTTTGAAATGGCGTTCCCAAAGCTCAACTCCGGTTTTCACAGAAAAATGGATTTAAATGTCTTGCTCTATGGTGCGCCGAAAAGTGTTGTAATAGATGTCGTTTAGCTTTTCCATCGAGATTGCAATCTCGTTCACTATCAGTCTGTCGCCGCCAACGGTGCCGATTTGCCTGCAATCAATCCCTCTCTCTTTGGCCATTTGGGATACGGCCTCGGCATTTTCAGGCTCTGTTTCCAAAATTGTTCTCGAGAAGCTTTCGCTGAATATGTTTATCTCTTCTGCTAGATCGACAGATATTTCGGCTCCCTTGCCGCCCACCGCGGACATCTTGGCTGCAGCTATGGCCAGCCCGCCGACATTGAGATCTTTGGCCGCTTTTAGCAACCCTTTTTTATTCGCTTCTATCACCAGGTCCCACAGCGCAAGCTCCTTGTCGTAATCGATCGCAGGAAGCGAGCCTCCCGTGACTTTGAACAGCTCTTTCATGTAGAGGCTGCCGCCAAACTCTTTACGGGTTTGACCTATGAGCAAAATCACGTTCCCCTCTTCCTGAAATGAAGATGGCAATACATTGTGCTGATCTTCATTTACTCCCACCATGGCGATGGTAGGAGTGGGGAATACACTTACGCCATTGGTTTCGTTATACAAAGAGACATTGCCGCCGGTTACTGGTGTTTTGAGGATCTCGCAAGCCTCTTTGATTCCCTCGCAACCTTGTGCGAACTGCCACATCACCTCCGGGTTTTCAGGATTGCCATAATTTAGGCAGTCGGTAATGGCTAACGGGCGGGCTCCACTCATGGCGACATTCCGGCCCGATTCGATGACGGCTGCCGCTGCCCCACCCCTGGGGTCTATATAGCAGTATCTGGGGTTGCAATCACTGCTCATGGCAACGGCTCGGCCGTTTTCTTTAACGCGGATTACGGATGCATCCAGCTTTCCACCGTTTTTGATCGTATTGGTCTGAACCATCGAATCGTACTGGTTGTAAACCCACGCTTTATCGACTACTTCGATCGACTGAAGAAGTGTTTCGAACGCCTCCTGATTGCCAGGAAGCTCATATTTATCGATATCTATCTCTTTGATCTCGTCGAGGTATTTCGGGCGGGATGTCGGGCGGTCGAGCACGGGCGCCTCTTCGCTCACCGGATCGACCGGTACTTCCGCCACTTTTTTACCATGCCAGTAGAGCTCCATCAGCCCTGTGTCGGTCACCTCTCCTATGACGGCGCAGTCGAGTTGCCATTTTTCAAAAATTTCGATGATTTTTTCTTCCGTTCCTTTGCGTGCGCAGATAAGCATACGCTCTTGCGATTCGCTCAACATCAGATCGTAAGGTGTCATCCCCTCTTCCCGCATAGGGACTTTGTCCAGATCCATACGCATTCCGCTGCCACTGCGTCCAGCCATCTCAAAAGAGCTCGATGTCAATCCCGCAGCGCCCATATCCTGGATTCCTATGACATAATCGGTTTTGAAAAGCTCGAGACACGCCTCAAGAAGCAGTTTTTCGGTAAAAGGATCGCCTACCTGCACTGTAGGACGCAAAGATTTGGACTCTTCGGTGAAACTGTCGCTACTCATCACAGCGCCGCCGAGACCGTCGCGTCCAGTTTTGGATCCTACATATATGACAGGGTTGCCCGTGCCCTCGGCCTTGCCATAGAAAATCTCGTCGGATTTGGCAATTCCCAGCGTGAATGCGTTAACGAGTATATTTCCGTTATAGCTGTCATCAAAGAATGTTTCGCCTCCGACGGTAGGCACACCCATACAGTTTCCGTAGCCACCGATGCCGGCTACGACGCCACGCACAAGATGGCGTTGATAAGCCGCTGTCTTGTCGTCTCCGCGCACACGCCCGAAGCGAAGTGCATTGAGATTGGCCACCGGCCGCGCTCCCATTGTGAAAACATCGCGCAAAATGCCCCCTACTC
>JAMOOM010000100.1 GCA_027065515.1 Campylobacterales bacterium | reverse complement strand
TCGATCGTCAGAGTTACACTGATCAATCCCTGTGTCTCAGCGCCGACAGCGGCTATTCCCGCATCGTTTTTGTTGATCAGTGCATCGAATCTCTCGATTCCCGTCATCCCGAGATTGGAGATACCGAATGTAGATCCCACAAGCGTGGAGGCAAGAACCCTGCCGGTACGTACTCTCTCTTTGTAGGAAGCCAACTCCCTGGCAATCTCTTTTATGTCTTTCTTGTTGACATCCTTGAAAACAGGCATATAAAGGGCATCGCCATGCGCCATAGCCAGAGCGATCGAAGCGTTGGGCCATAGCTGGAGAGTGTCGACTCCGATAGTCATTCGAGTCGAAGGATGCTTCATCATCGCTTCGCCTATAAGTTTGATAAGCCATACGGTAATCGTAAACTCTTTTGTCTCGTAAGCTCTAAGAAGAGTGGCGTTTATGCCGTCGTAAACATGAAAAACGGGTTTTTTTACCGCCTCGCTTACATTTTTTACAATCGCCTGCCTTATTGGATCCAATGGTTGCGGAAGCGGAACCTCATGCTCTTTGATATAACCCCTTACATCCTCTTGCGTGACTCTCTTTTTTCCGGCAAAAAGATCGGGTGAGAGCCTGTACTGCATCATCAGGCTCCACGCTTCGGGTGTAAATTTCTCGCTTTGCGAATACGCTGTATGGTTGCCCATGGATCTATTTGGCCCCAAATTCGTCGAGCGCTTTTTCTACCGGGATCATATACATCAGCGCTGGTCCTCCATGCATCAGCACCGCCTGCATCGCTGCATCGATAACCTCTTCTCTTTTCGCCCCCGCATCTAGCGCTCCTTTGACATGCAAAGAGATACACCATTCGCACTGTGCAGCGACGGCAAGCCCTACATTGATAAGCTCTTTTACTTTCGTATCGAGCGCTGTCGGTTTTTCGATGGCGAACATGAACTTGTGAAACGCCTCCATCTGTTCTGGCGACTCTTTTTGCAAACGTCCTACCAGCTCTTTGATCTCTTCGAGTTTTTTCGTATATTCTCCCATGATATTTCTCCTTTTATCGGTTTTTCATATGTTCGGCGAAATATTCCACCATATGTTCCAGCGTGTCAACCTTCCCGTAATCCTCCTCGGGCACTTCGACTCCCAGCTTGTCGGCCAAGGCGGTAAGAAGATTCAAAAAATCGTAAGAGTCGATCTCCAGGCTCTCTTGAAGGTTCTCGTTTTCAGGTATCTCTTCACCCTCGTGTTCCGGCGCCACCTCATAAACAGTTTCCACGATCGTCTTTTTGATATCCTCTTTTGTCATAACAACTCCTTGGGATTTTGTAAAATTTTCTCGAGCCTGGCCAAAAAGAGAGCCCCTGTTCTTCCATCGGTAGCACGATGATCTCCGGCGATGGACGCTTCGACGACTTCCCTAACCGCGATAGCGTCGCCTTCCGCCCATGCTCTTTGTGTGATGCGCCCGAAACCTATCAGCGCAACCTGAGGCGGGTATATGACGCCATAAACTTTCTCTACGCCGAGATCCCCCAGATTGGTGATCGTGATAGTCTGTTTCGTCATCTGTGAACTCGTCAGCTTGCCGCCTCGAGTGCGCTCTATGAGATCTTTTAGAGCCTTCATCGTCTCGTCCAGATTCATCTTGTGAGCATCGATCATCGCTGGCGTAATGAGGCCTCCCTCGCGCCTGGCTATAGCGATTCCTGGATGTATCTCTTCGCTCACCACAGGCCCTTCCTTCCAGAAACCGTTGAGTTCGGGATTTTTTTTCAAAGCTTCGACTACGGCACGAATCATCAATGCGGCAGGCAATATACGATCTTTGATCGATCGTTTCGCGTTGAGCTCTCTTAGCCATTCAAGTGCCGGCGTCATGTTGATCGGCGTGGAGAGGTAATAGTGCGGGATCTCCGCATTGGAGCGGCTCATGGCGGCAGCTATCGCCATTCGCATCGGATCTGGTTTGAAAGCACCTTTTTTGCGGACTCTGCTCGCCATCTCTTCCACATCTTTGGCACTGATTTTTCCATGCACCAGTTTTGCGACCTCTTCTAGATCGACTCCCAACTCTTTGGCTCGCTTTC
>JAMOOM010000099.1 GCA_027065515.1 Campylobacterales bacterium | reverse complement strand
GCATAGGGTCCATCAAAGGATCGACCGCTACACTGGGCTCTATCTCCACATCTACGGTTCCGATCGCGCGCATCTCTATCATAAGCAGATCTTCTTTGGTGCCGGACACGAAAAGGTCCAGCGTTCCCTCTTCCAGCTCAGAGAGTTTTGGATTGAGAACGAACTCACCATCTTTTCGTCCGATTCTTACACCGGATACAGCTCGCTCGAAGGGGATATCCGAAAGAGAAAGTGTAGCTGAAGCGGCATCAAGTGCAAGCACCTGAAGATCTGCATCTTCATCGACACTAAGCAGCATCACTGTAACCTGTACAGGATTATAGAATCCTTTGGGGAAAAGCGGGCGAATGGAGCGATCGATCAGCCTCGAAGTGAGTGTCTCGAAATCGCTGGGCTTGGATTCACGCTTAAAAAAACCACCGGGGATTTTTCCTGCAGCATAGCTCTTTTCTATATACTGTACGGTAAGAGGCAGAAAGTGTTCATCGACCGGCTTGTCATCCATGACGGCCGTTGCAAGCAGTACCGTCTTGCCACTTCGTAGCATCACAGCGCCATTGGCCTGTCTGGCCACCTTTCCTGTCTCTATAACCAAATCCCGATTGTTCATATCGAATTCGAATGTACATTTCATTTTATTGTTCCTTCTTGCTTATTGTTTTTATAATTATTTTCAAAACCTGAAACGACTGGCATGAGCCTCCTGGGGAAACTGCTCTCCTATCTCTTCTTCACTGAAAGAGAAGCGATAGTTTTCGATGTAGTTTTTCAAAATTCTATAGGCTTCGTTAATGCGCGCCATCTCTTCTGTATCGCCACCCACATCGGGGTGTTTCCCCGATGCGAGATACCGGTAGCGCGCCTTTATATCCTTGAGCGATACCCTTGTCGGCAGCCCCAGCGTATCGAGAGCTTCATGGATTTTTTTGAATGCCGCACTCACTTCGAGGCACCGGCACCCGCGCTGGCTCCGGCACCGAGCAGATATTTGATACGATCATCCTCGAACGAAATACCAAGTCCCATGAACATATTCGCCGCATCGGAGTTTAGAAAATTGTCGGCGCCTATGTAGCCATCGATATGTTTTAAAAAACGATAACGCGCCATCGCCCTTAAATGAGGGTTTGTTCCACGAAGATCGTTTGTCGCATCGAAATCGTAGGCATCGAACGTCAGCTTCAACTTGTCGTAAAAGGCATAATAGTCGATTCCCGCTCCTGCGGTACTTTCGATAAGCCCGCCACGCACCATGAAATCATCGTATCTCTTCCCGATCTGCGCCGAAACGTAAAATTTACCGCTCTCGTGATCCATGTCGGCAGGATATTTGCCATTGATCTTTTTGGAATAGTCGGGGGCAGATACGATATCGAACATATAGTGCCGTGTATAATATGGGCGATAATCAAGATGCATCCCACCTTTGAGTTTTGCATCGTTTGCCTGATAGTAGGAGTAGAGTCCCATATCGAGCCTGCTTTGGGTAATGGAATCGAGATAGTCGTCGAGCTTGTCGATCGTACCGGTCCCTTTTTTGAAAAAACCATCGACGGAAGCGAGGGCGTTTTTAAGCGGTTTTCTGTTCTCCTTGATCACAATATCCAGATTATCTTCGAGCGATTCGAATTTGTCTACGAGCTTAGGCAGTCTACCGTTTAACGTATCACCTACACCATGAAACGAATCGAGTGTTTTTTGGAGTTTGGCCATGATATCGGGCAGATCGGAATTGATCGTATCGGCGCTTGAAGAAAATTTCGCGGACATCGTACCGAACTTTTCAGCGGCATCGTTGATATTTTTCACCAATCTGTCTATACCCTCTTTATTGCTTGCGACAACCTCTTTCAGATCGCTTGTAATGGTATCTAAATTGCTGAATGTCTTTTGCAGATGCGTGCGGCTTTCGGGATTCAGGGTTTCTCGCAGCTCATGGATAAATCCTTTGAGCTCTTCGGCGGCTTCGGTCACCTTCAAACCCATCTCATCGAGCGAGGCGGTCGGTTTCTCCCTGGTAAGCTTGCCATTTTGCCCAAGATATCGGTCGGTCTTCCCGGGAATGATATTTATATATTTGCCGCCCAGCAAAGATTCCTGTGTCAATACGACCTGTGAATCGCTCGGAATCTTGGCGTTTTTATAGACAAACAGAGTCAAAACGACTTTTGTTCCTGAAAGAGAAATATCCTTGACATAGCCGATCTCTACACCTTTCATCTTCACTTTGGCATGCCGCTCAAGCCCACTTGCATCACTGACTACCGCTTGTACGTCGTACCCTTTCTTGCCTACCCCCTGAAAACGATTGACCTGGGTGCTCAAAAGAAAGAGAAGCACAAGACCTATAGCGACAAAAAGGCCAACTTTGGCTTCCGTCTTCATTAAAACTCCTGTTCATATGTATGCTCGAAACCACCCAGTGGCACGAGGTTGATCTGAAAATAAAAAACCAGGTTATCCACCGATTGTGCACCAGCGGAGGTAAGAATTGGCCTACGTTCATCCTTGATGCCGAGGTTGAGGTCCCAGCAGTGCCTGAAAAGATGCACTCCCACCCCCCATCTATTCATCTTGCTATCAAGATTATCGTAAGCCACTTCACCATACCAATCGTTGGCACTTTCGCTTCTATATGTTGCATTGAGCGTAAAAAAATCTGATGTTGTACTGCTATTTAACGTTTTATAGAAATGTGTCAACATTATATCATAGACCAAATCGCTGTATTTGATGTGCGAAGTGGCAGCGGTGACCCCCTTTTGGTAATACGAATAAAACAGATCGGTATAGAGTTCATAATTTTTTAAAAAACGGTAGCGGACCTCCTGTTCCAGATCCGCGTAACGATGGTCACTCTTTTCGTAAAGTATCGGTTGTGCTATACGATAATAGAAAAATTCATCGCTGTCGTTATAAAAATAATTTATGGAACTGAGTGTCATGTTTTCACTTGGAGAACGAAGAATGGAGACCGAGGGGTCCATGTAGCCATTTTCACTGCTGAAGCTGGGCTTGTTGTATGTCGCGCGCAGCTGCATCGTATGAAACACCGATCCATACTTCTTTGCCAAATCACTGTAAATATCGATTTTATGGTAATTTCTAAACATCTGGTAGTAGTTTCCCTCTGCACTTTTAGGCATATTGTGATATCCAGCATAAGCGTAATAGAGGTTTTCGGAAATCGACAGCTTCAAGTATTCGTCGAAAAAATCGGTATAAAAGATCAAAGGGGCGTTGAGTTCTTGCATCTGGATGTTCTTTCCAGTTCCACTGAAAAAATTTGTCAATCGATAATCTGCAAAATAGTTTAGAGCATCCCAGCCAAACAGCCTGTTTTGATAATGGTGCAGCTGAACGATCGGAAGACTCTGCACTGTATCTTTGTTTGAAGAGAGAGAAGTGTCGATAAAATATTTTCCATACACACCCACATAGTTTTGGGGAGTGTTGTAATAGTAGTTGAAGCGGGATAGCACTTGGGAACTGTTGGCGAGCTCGGATGCCGAACGCGCCTGCAGATTCAGATAATCCGGATCGTTCAGATAGGTAATATCAACGTAGACCCCGTCATGATTATCGCCTGCTTCATCGGCGAAAATGGAGCTGGAGTCATATCTGACCTCAAAACCATAATGAGAGCTGTTTTTCAGATTGTACTGGTCTATAAACGATCGTTTGCTGTGAAAGAATCCGCTTTTGATCTCTCCTCTTGAGTGTGGAGTATCTACAAAACGAAAATCTCCATAGATCCCTTTGCCGCGGGAAAATCTTATCTGTGGGGTAATCTGCAGATCCCACTGCGGATCGGGGGCTATAAAAACGGGCTGGGCATAAAAAATACCGTCGCGGGAGGATACGCCGATATCGGGCCGCAAAAGCCCCGTGCGACGCTTGTGATTTGTCGAAAAACCGAGATATGGAAAATAGAGCACCGGTACGTCTGCCATATAAATTACAGGATTGTAGACATTCATCCACTGGCGCGTGCTATTGAAATCCAGTGAGCTGAATTTCAGATACCAATCAGGACACTCGACATCGCAACTTGAAACCAGCGCATGGGAAAGTGTAAGCAGATCCTTGTTTCGAACTGCCTCTTTGCCGCGAAGCCATAGTTCGGAGTTATAATCCATAATGAAAAGACTCTTCATTTCGGCACGATCTTTTTTCAGATCTACTTCCATTCGCTCACCCAAAGATGCATAGGCCATATCTCTGATCATCGCCACATGACCCGAAAGCTCCAATATGAAACTTTCGGCATTATAATGGGCACGATCGGCCAAAAGAACCACATCACCATAAAATATAACTATATCACCATCCAAGTCAAGCGTCTTGGCTTCTTGAACGAGCTGGGCTGCCATCACCTCCACTCTCATCTGCGTATTTGAAATGGGTGCGGCACAAACACAAAGGTGCACCAAAAGCGACAAAAAAAGGAGTCTAAAAGGCACCTTTAAAAACTCCCTTTGACGATGAAGGAGAAAAAGAATCCGATACTGTACTTTTTACGACATACATCGGAGATTATGCTTTGGCGTCTCGAAGTGCCTGATATGCAATATCGCTGCGAAACTGTTTGCCTGCAAAATGTACCTGGCCACAGAGCATGTATGCATTGTCCCTGGCCTCTTTGATCGTATCTCCCAATCCTACGCAGACTAAAACACGTCCTCCGGTAGCCATCAGCTTTCCATCGATAAGACTGACACCCGCATAGTCTATATGCGCTTTGTCCGCAAGTTCGGTATGCACGATCTTGTCAACGATGATCTCCGTAGGTTCACTGCTTTTATATGGATAATGCTTGCTTGCCATCACCACACCCACGGCATACTGGTCACTGAATTTCACATCCAGCTCATCGAGGCGACCCGATGCGGCCTTGTCGAACAGTTCTCCAGCCGGGGTCTTTAGTAGCGGCATCAGCACCTCACACTCCGGATCTCCGAAGCGGACATTGAATTCCAACGTATAGGGCTCGCCATTCACGATCATCAATCCTGCAAAAAGCACGCCCTCAAAAGGCATACCCTCATCCGCCATTCCCTCGACTGTAGGCCTAATGATACGCTCTTCTATCTTTTTATAAAGAGTTTCGTCGATAAGCGGCGTAGGGGCATAGGCTCCCATGCCACCCGTGTTCGGACCCTCGTCGTTGTCGAGCAGCCGCTTATGGTCCTGGGCAGCGGGCAGTATCACATAATCTTTGCCGTCACATATAGCAAAAAGCGAGAGCTCATAACCGTCGAGATACTCTTCTACGACAATCTTCTGTCCGGCTTCACCAAACGCTTTGCCGCTTAGCATCTCCGAAGCCGCTCTTTTTGCCTCATCGGCATTTGGTGCGATTATGACGCCCTTGCCGGCGCAAAGGCCATCAGCTTTTACGACAATAGGCGCTTCGAGCGTATCGATGAACCTGAACGCCTTCTCCACACTATCTGTTTCGATATATCTGGCCGTAGGAATATTGTGACGCGCCAGAAAATTTTTCATGAATATTTTGCTTCCTTCAAGTTGAGCGGCCTTTTTATCGGGTCCGAAAATTTTCAGGCCACGGGACTTGAAAATATCCACGATACCGCCAGCCAGTGGCGCCTCTGGGCCTACGATAGTAAGGTCGATCCCCTCTTTTTCGACATAATCAGCAAGGGCGTCGTAGTCGGAGATTTCTATATTTTCGCCCAATTGCAAAGTAGCGCCATTTCCAGGTGCGAAATAGATCTTCTCGACATCGTTATCTTTGTTCAGTGCCCGACCTATCGCATATTCACGCCCACCGCTTCCGACAACCATCACTTTCATATCACGTTACCTTTTTGGAAATTTTTTATGAAGATTGAAAAACAATGTCTTATAGAAAAATGGATTTCGCTTTTCAATACTCACAGATAGAGAGTGTAACCGGGCGGGCGTTCACGCTTGAGTGTGGTCCATCATAGACCAACGGTGCAGGATGGAGATGCGCTTTAGGCGGCAGCTTCTCGCCGGGAGCACCGGCTCGAACGAAGTCACCGACACACGGCGCATCTACACGATCCCGCATTATCAAAGTGTTGGACCCCCGATATGCGGGTAGCGCACCGCCCAGTTACAAATTATATTATACCCCTTTTTCTTTACCGGTAGCTAAAAAACGTGCCATTTCGATAGCGTCATCGATAGAAGGGGAGTCGCTCATACAGACAGGGATATCTTTTTCAAATGCCTGTGCACTCTTTTTTCCTATCGCCACGGCTCTCCATGTATCGTCCCATCCAAAACTCTTTAGAAAACATTGCACTATGGAAGGGGAGGTGAAGATAAGGATTGCACCGGGCTTGGGTCTTTGATCGCTGCCGTAATCGACACATACCGTTTCGTAGATCACTTTCTCCTCTACCGACACCCCGGCAGCGGCCAAATCGGCGGCGATCTTGGAAACTACCACTTTGGGGCGCGGATAGAGCCATCGAAACCCTTTGAAACGGACCGCAAGCTCTTTCGCCAGCACATCACCATAAGCTTTGGAAGCGACATAGAGCACCTCCGCTCCCCGTGCGGATATTTCAGCGGCAGTCATTTCTCCGATGGCGGCTGCCGGCAGTGCGCGCCATGCCCCTTCGCTCACTTCATCCAGCGCTTTCACTCCCTGCTTCGAAGTCAAAATCAATCCATCGTATCCACTGAAATCGATATCCTGAGAAATCGTCTCGAAACGGATCATTGGAAGATGGTGCACCCCCGAACGCCGCGTAGGAGAAAGGAGATAGATAGGTCGATCTACTCCCATTCGATCGTTGCCGGCGGCTTGGAACTGATATCGTAGACGACGCGGTTGATTCCATCCACCTCGTTGATGATACGGCGACTGATGCGCTCCAGAAGATCGTGGGGAAGATGGGCGAACGTAGCCGTCATACCATCTACCGATTCCACCACCCGTACACAGACAGTGTTTTCGTAGGTTCGATTATCACCCATGACTCCGACACTCTTGACGTTCAACAGTACAGCGAACGCCTGCCATGTCTTGTCGTAATATCCACTCGCTTTCAACTCTTCGAGCAGAATGGAATCGGCTTCGCGCAACAGATCGAGATCGTAGATATTCACATCCCCCATGATGCGGATGGCAAGGCCGGGGCCAGGGAATGGATGGCGATTGACAAGCGATTTGGGCAGGCCGAGCTCCAGCCCTAGTTTGCGCACTTCGTCTTTGAAAAGTTCGCGCAACGGCTCGATAAGCTCGAAATCCATCCAGTCGGGAAGACCTCCTACGTTGTGGTGCGATTTGATCGTTTTGCTCGGCCCCTTGACCGAAACAGATTCGATGACATCCGGATAGAGAGTCCCCTGTGCCAAAAATCTGATTCCTTCATGCTTTTTAGCTTCCTGCTCAAAAACTTCGATGAATGTATGCCCGATGATTTTGCGCTTTCGCTCCGGATCGGTTACGCCAGCCAATCTAACCAGAAAATGTTCACTTGCATCCACGGTGATCAAAGGAACTTTGAGATGTACTTTGAATACACTCTCGACCTGTTCGCGTTCTCCTTTTCGAAGCAGGCCGTTATCTACGAAAACAGGAATGAGCTGATCTCCAATCGCTTCGTAAAGAAGAGCCGCTACAACCGAAGAATCCACTCCTCCGCTAAGGGCACAGAGCACTTTTCCATCACCCACCCGCTCGCGTATCTTCTCGATCTGCTCTTTCAAAAAATGACCCATATCCCACTTTTCCGTCACCTGGCATATCTTGCGGGCAAAGTTTTTGAGCATGATGTGTCCCTCCTCGGTGTGGTGCACCTCGGGATGAAACTGCAGAGCATAGACTTTGCGCGATTCATTGGCGATAGCCGCATAAGGAGAGTTGTCGCTATAGGCGATAGGCTTGAAGCCCTCGGGCAGGCTTTCGACTCGATCGGAGTGGCTCATCCACACTACGGTACCGTCGTGGCACCCTTCAAAAAGTGGCGAAAGATGACCATTCTCTTCATAAAAATGGAGCTCCGCCTTGCCATATTCGTGATGCAGGGCGCGGACAACCTTTCCGCCGAAATCGACAGCGATTCTTTGCATTCCATAACAGATGCCAAGAATAGGCACTCCCATCTCGTATATGGCTTTATCCACATCGAGGGCATCCTTGTCGTATACCGACGCTGGGCCCCCGCTGAATATTATCCCTTTGGGATTTTTCTTTTTAAGCTCTTCTACCTTGGTGAAACATGGTACTATTTCGCAGTAAATCTTCTCTTCTCGCAGCCTACGTGCGATCAACTGCGTATATTGGGACCCGAAATCGAGCACTATAATGCTTACATCTTTCAAATTGTGATCCTTGGAGATTGTGATATCGTAATTTTAGCGAAAGAAAGTTGGAGGCGCCCTGAAGGGCGCCGAAGTCAGAAAGAAGCTCTACCTATATTGCCTGAATCAATAAAGCCCCATAATCTCAAACTGTATATACCAAAGGATCATTGCTAGGACATAACCTGCCAACACCGTCCATGCCAGCTTGATATGTGCGTTGAATGTGTATATACCGCGCATACGACCCATAACGCCCACGCCCGCGGCAGATCCAAAGCTGATAAGACTGCCTCCGATACCGGCCGTAAGGGTTACCAGCATCCACTGATCGATACCCATTTCGGGACTCGCTTTCAATATGGCACTCATTACAGGGACGTTATCGACGATGGCGGATATAAATCCGACCCCGATATTCGCGGCGGTAGGCCCGATCAAGCTGTATAGATCGTGTATATAGTCGAGATATCCGAGGAAGTGGAGCGCACCGACTGCCGATAGAATTCCGAAAAAGAAGAGAAGCGTATCGTTTTCGACCTTTTTCATGTTGACGAATATATTGTATCCGTCATGCCCGTTGCGCGAGAGCTTGAAGGAGTGAAGCTTCAAAAGCGAAAGGCCGAACATCATGCCCCACATGGCGGGAAAGTGAAAGAGCTGATGACCGATAACCGCAATCGCGATCGTAGATATTCCCAGCCATATGACAGTCTTTCCGCCCTCCTTCATCTGTGGAATCTCTTCGGTGGCGATATTGAAATGAGGCTCTCCTTTGGGAACGTAAAGAGACAGCAGCCATCCGGTCAGAAGCCAGCTGGCGACCGATGGGACGAAAAGGAAGAGAAAATCGACAAACTCCCCTTTTCCTGCAGTCCACGCCATCAATGTCGTGATATCACCAAACGGACTCCATGCGCCGCCGGCATTGGCCGCCACGACAATATTGATTGCGCCCGGCACCAGAAAGTTGGTATTTGTCTTGTCGATCGTAAAGAGCACAGTCGAAAGAATCAGTGCCGTAGTGAGGTTGTCGGCCACAGGAGAGATGAAAAACGAAAGAAGTCCCGTCAACCAGAAAAGCTTTTTGTAGCTGTACCCTTTGGAGACCAGCTTATACTTCAATACATCAAAAACCCGCCTCTCGATCAGAGTCTCGATAAAGGTCATCGCGACAAAAAGGAAGAAGAAAATCTCCGCGATCTCCAGTATCAACTTCTCCATCTCATCATGCATGGGATCCGGGTCCATACCGTTGACGGTGAAATAAACGCCTATGAGCATAAACATGAACGTACCCGCAAAAAGCGCCGGTTTTGCCTTGTTTATCTCATATTTCTCTTCGGTGGCAATAAAGTAATAGGCGATGATAAAGATCGCCAAATCTATGATTCCGACCCAAGTCGTCGTCAAATGAAACGTCGCTTCGTGCATGGTTATCCTTTGGATTTGTTATAAACTATATCGGCGCTACTCATTGATGATGTAGTGTGCGCCGACAGACTCTTTGCGTTCCATGGCCGATTCGATGATCTTCCTGGCCGTTTTGAGACGCAGAGCCAGCAGCCGACCGATTGTCAGATGCTGTACGTCATCGACAAAATCGAGCGCTCGATGCAGTCCGGAAGTGGTACGGACGATCCCCACCTCCTGCCACATCGTACGGCGAAGACGCTGCTTGAGGATCGTATCGTCTTTTTCGACGAGATTACCCTTGAATTCGGCAAATGGCGGCTTATGACTCCAGCTGTAACCTTTTTCGTTCACCTTCAATGCGGCCCGGCGACCAAAAACCAGCCCTTCGAGCAGCGAATTGCTCGCCAGACGATTGGCCCCGTGAACACCGGTACTGGCCGCCTCTCCGACGACATAGAGGTTCTCCAGGCCCGCAATCATGCCATCCAGATCACTGGCAATTCCGCCTATAGCGTAATGAAAAGCCGGGGAGATCGGCACTAGATCATGAGGCAGGCTATATCCTACCGACGCCATCGCCCGTTTGATATTCGGAAATCTTTTGGCGAAAAAATCTTCGTCGAACATATCCATCTTTAGATATACTTTCCCGCCATGCCGCTTTTTGTAATCGAATATCGCGCGACTGACGATATCTCTGGGCGCAAGCTCTCCCCTCTCGTCATAATCGAACAAAAATCTACGACCCTCTTCATCTACGATATGAGCGCCCTCTCCTCTAAGCGCTTCAGTCAGCAGCTGCTTTCTGGCCCACGGGTTATCCACATACACCGTCGGGTGGAACTGCATCATCTCCATCATCTCCAGCTTTATTCCACGCTCCAGGCAAATCCCGTGCAGATCGGAGCTGATGGTGCGGGAGTTGGTGTGGTATGCATAGAGACTGCCTACCCCGCCGCTGGCGATGATGATATTGTCGGCATATAGCTCATTGATCTCATCGTTAATCAACGCTCTTATGCCATAACAGGTGTCGCCTGCACGAAGCAGATCGAAAACCCTGACATTATAGACGAGCGGATGAGGGTTTTCCTGCATGAGAAACTGGTGCATATAGCGCCCCGTAGCGTCTCCTCCTGCATGCAGGATACGCGGCCTGCTATGCGCGGCCTCTTTTGTATAAAGAAGATTCCCTTTTTCGTCACGGTCAAAACCGAAACCTCTTTGTATCAGATCGGGTATTACAATGAGGCTCTCTTCGATCATCGTCTCCACAGCCTCTTTTCTGCAGAGTCCAGCCCCGGCTTTGAGAGTATCTTCGACATGCAAAGCGATATCGTCGGCGTCCACAGCAGCCGCAACGCCTCCTT
>JAMOOM010000098.1 GCA_027065515.1 Campylobacterales bacterium | reverse complement strand
CAAAAAACTTCGTATCGAGGACGAGGTATTTCTCCTCCTTGAGCGTCTCCACAGAGTCCGCATCGACACCGTAGAGCCGCTTCCACTCCGCAAGCTGGACTTCGTTATTGAGAATTTCTTCGTAAAAATCTTCGGGGATACGATCGAGCGTGATGCAGTAGTTAGTCTCGATGACAAACTTCTTTTTGAGCCAGAGCTTTTTTTGAAACTCCTCCAGCTGGGTAAGGAAGGCGATGATCTTTTTGGCCACCGTTTTGAAGGTCTTGACCTTGCCCATTACCTCTTCGAGCTTGGCGGTATCGATCTTTTCGATATCGTCGATATGGAGCATCGCGTTTTTGATGTAAAAGTCCAGCTCTCTATGCAGGAAACCTCCCAGATCCTTGTGGATGAAGTAGTCGAAGGTGTTGCGGGCCGTGTAGGAGCTCAGGTGCTTTTCCAGCAGGGTGCGGTCTTTGTTTTTGTCGGTGGGAGCGGGGGTTTTGAGCAGTTCGAGGTAGTCATTAAAGCCTTTTTGGGCGAAGATGGCTTCGACGGTTTTCTCGTTGAGCTTTTTCTGCTGTACCTTGCCGACACTTCTGTACTCGAAGTAGATATAGAATTCGCCGTCGATGACTTCGAGGGGCTTCTCTTCGTGCAAGACAAAGCGGCGTTCTTTGTCAGAGGTGGCTTTGTTGTTGTTGCTCTCCACGTCCGCTTCGACGAGTTTGAAGTGGATGGTCTTTTCTTCGTCTATGAGTCCCTCGGCTTTGGCTTTGAACGCATAGTCTTTGAAGTATTCGCTCGTTTTGATGTAGTACTGATCGAAGTTGGCCCAGTAGAGTTTGACCTCTTCGCCCTCATAGGGTATGGCGTAGGTGTCTTTTTTGTAGCGGCGCAGGCTGATGAAGTCGCCATCCTTGTAGTAGCGGGAGAAGAAGGTGACGAGATGGGAGTAGATGTCGTTTTCGAGCGCTTCGGAAGGGTTCAAACTCTCCAGTTGGGCTTTGAGCTCTTTAACTTTGGGGGATTCATCAGGATCGAAACCCGCCGCTTTGGCACCCTCGATCGCTTTTTCAAGCTCTGCTTCGAGCTTGGCGTTTGATGAATCGGCAAAGGCTTCTTTGATGGAATCCATCAGGTCATTTTGCAAAAACTCCTCGATCTCTTTTGCCTTGGCATTCATGATGCGGTAGATGCCAAAGTCTAGATCGCTTTGATCTAGCTGAAACATCTCTCTTAGCAGATCGATGAGTTTTTTCTGTTTTTGCGTCATAGTCTTCTCCATTGGATAATCTCCCATACTACAGTAAAGAGTCTAAAACTTTTTTGCACTTTAGAGCCTCATTTGGGTTTTTGTTTCCAAGTGAAATTCTAAATAATTTTTGGTTAATACGACGACGATAGTAGTAAGTTTCATTAACACGATAGAGTCTTAGAAATTTAGTATCATAGATTTTTCTTGAAATATCATAGTTGGCTTTCGGAAGAAAGTTTCGCTCTGGAAGTCCCTGTTCTAGGGCTTTTTGAAGAATGGCTCCGGATGCTGGATTCGAACCAGCGACCAAGTGATTAACAGTCACCTACTCTACCGCTGAGCTAATCCGGAATGGAAGAAGTTCGTGATTTGGTCAATCACGGCGAAAATTATAGACTAAAAGGTCTCTTTTGTCAAGGGGGATGGCGAAATATTTTTCTTTTTCTGTTTTGAGAAAGCGGTACCGTAAAAGGTGATCTCTCCTCTCTTTTTTGTGTCGATCTTTTTTTGCCTGAGTAGTCCGTTGAAACGCTCTATCGTCTCTTTGTCGAAAAGGGTTTCGATATCCTCTTTCGTAAGAGGCCTTTTGGCCAAAGTAGAGAGTATCTCTTCATCGCTGTATCTGGTGCAGGCCTCTTTGGCTCTATGTCGGCTCGCTATGTGAATGGGCAGGTTCGCATCGAATTGTTGGGCAATTTTGTGAAGTTCTTTGTAGCTTAGCGGTTCGATAGGGTAGGCTGGTGGTCGATCTACGGTGCCGATATCGATTCTGTCTGCACCGAGTGTGGGTAGTATTTTGTTGAATCTTTCGATCTCTTCTTGTGTATCGTTGAGACTGTGAACCATCAAGATCTCAAGAATCATTTTGCCTTTGTA
>JAMOOM010000097.1 GCA_027065515.1 Campylobacterales bacterium | reverse complement strand
TTCCCATAAAAAGAGCCAGATCTCTGGCGTGATAGCGGGGGCGGTTGTGCGCCTTGTAGCTGTCGTCATGCTCTTCGTCCACAACAATCAGACCTATATCGTGCAGCGGCAGAAAAAGTGCCGAGCGCGGACCCGCCACGATGCGAACTTCGCCGTTGCGTATCTTTTCCAGAGTCTCTCTCTTTCTTTTTTTTGTCAGCTTCGAGTGCCAAATCGCCACGGACTCGCCAAAGTGGACTTTCAGACGCTTTTCCATCTGTGGAGTGAGGCTGATTTCGGGCATCAGAAATATCGCACTTTTACCCTTTTTTAGTGCATCGGCGAAAAGCTGCATATATATTTCAGTCTTTCCGCTGCCCGTAGGCGCGAAAAGCAAGGCGCTGGAGTGGTTTTTCAGGGCTTCGTAGGCGCTCTTTTGTGCCGGCGAAAGGGCTATATCCGATCGATCTTCGCGGGATGCCAAATGAGTGGCTTGCGTCCGAAAGGGCTCAAAAAGCGCCAACGCTTCACCCAGCGTACAGGCATAATAGGCTTCGACGAATTTTGCCGTTTCGCACTGATAGTCGGCATAGCGATATGGAAGTGATTGCAAAATCTCATGAGTGTCGAAAGCGGGTTTTCGCCTCTTTCCCACCACCGCAGCCAGAACAATTTTGCCGTTAAGCGAAACTTCCACCAGGTTGAATGGCGCAAGCTTCTTTCGGGAATGGTAGGTGAAAAGAGGGGTGCGTCTGCCGAGCAGGCAGACGTCATAGTAGTGCAAAGCCGTCAAACTATTCCGTCAAATCCTTGCAGCCTTGGACGGTGTGGTCGCAATCGAACCGTCCCGTATCCTTGTCATAGGTAAAAACCACATCCGTACCGTCGCCAAGGTGGTAGGTGTAGGTAGTGGTATTTATATCATGGCTCCAATGCCCGGATTTGGTGCTTGTGGCCACTCCGTACTCCATAATGGTACCAAATGTCGTTCCATCTTTATCCAGCGATGCAGGGTAGCTCGCATCGCCGGAGAGCATATTTTTTTGCCTCTCCGTCGCAATGCCGCTTCGGATCGTCGATACTTCGGCACGCCCTTTGGAAACGATCGCATCATCACGCGTCACCCACAGTTTTGGCATAGCGATAGAGGCGAGAATGCCTATCACCACTATGACAAAAACGAGTTCGATCATCGTAAACGCACCTCTATTACTCTTAGCGTATGACATATTTTCCTCTTAGTCTCATAGGATATTTTTCCTGTGGAATGATGTTTTGCAGCTGCTCGCACAAATAATCGTTGTTGGGATCTGCAAAAGATATCGATAGATTCTCTTCATTGGTGTCGCTTACAACCTGAATCGTGATACAATCTGCGATATCACCCACTTTTATAACGCCTTTTTTGTTGTTTACATCAATTGCGAGATCGCCTCTCTTCTCCAACGTACTCACAGAGTTTGACATTTGAGAAAGATTGTTTTCAGTTTTGACTTTGGAGGTGGCGTAGGCTGAAATCTCACTCGCTCCGGCCATTATCTGTTGAGCATATGCGGAAACGACAGCATCGTCGCGTATCGCCACAAGTTTCGGTATCGCTACTGTAGTGAGAATTCCCAGAATCACTATGACGAATATCAATTCGATCATGGTAAACGCAGGAGACGGGATAGATTTCGGCATGCCACTCCTCCTTCTTTGTTAAAACAAATAGAACGATAAAAAATATCGCACGGCCAAATTTCAGGCCGTGCAAATCAATTTATCGTACGATGCCCTGTCCGCCGAAATGGTGAGTTTTTATGAGATCGGCTGCCAACTCTTGCGCACCAGCACATACTGTTGAGTTTGTGTCGCTACCATTTTCGATTGTCAAATCGCCGTCATCTGTCGCGGTAATTTTGAAACAATCACTGTTCTCCGTACCACCGGGATTGGCAACTATGTACGCAGGCGTAGCTGTAGCTGTTTCATCCTTTGCGGAATCAGCTCCCTTGGTATCTTTATGCAGCTCCACGTTTGTGATGTCTCCCCACTTGGCAGTTTTCCAATTTGCCTGTCCCTGAGATGTATAATACGCCGCCGCATCGCTTACCAACGTACTGACATTCGCCGCAAGTTTCGAGATTTTAGCG
>JAMOOM010000096.1 GCA_027065515.1 Campylobacterales bacterium | reverse complement strand
AATACGCCGCATCACCTTGCCAGAACGGGTTTTCGGAAGTCCCGGAACCACTTTGATCGTATCGCACTTGGCTATATTGCCGATCTCTGTGGCGATCACTTCGTTGATCTCTTTTGCAAGCTCAGCCTCTTCGCCAAAGGTGTCTTCTGCATTTTTCAGCACTACGAAAGCGAAGATGCTTTCACCCTTGATTTCGTCCGGCTTGCCCACCACGGCCACTTCCGCCACATGAGGATGCTTTTTGATCGCAGCTTCCACCTCGGCTGTGCCCAGACGGTGTCCACTTACATTTATGACATCGTCTACGCGTCCTGTGATCGTGATGTATCCATCCTCGTCAACTACGGCGCCGTCTCCTGAAAAATATACGGGTGTGCCATCTTTTTTCGCATCGCCGAAGTAGCTCTTTACGAAGCGGTCCGGATCACCCCAGATCGTACGGATCATACTCGGCCACGGTTTCGTTATGCAAAGCAGACCCTGCTCGCCAGGCTCTACGGGTGTACCATCCGGCTCGATGACTTCCGCCATGATGCCCGGCAGAGGAAGAGTCGCGCATCCCGGTTTGATCGGCGTAGCACCAGGAAGTGGACTGATCATATGCCCGCCGGTTTCAGTCTGCCACCAGGTATCTACGATGGAGCATCGTCCTCCACCGATCTTTTCGTAGTACCACTTCCATGCCGGCGGGTCTATAGGCTCGCCGACGGTTCCTAGTACCTTGAGGCTTGAAAGATCGTATTTCTCCGGTTCGTGTTCACCCATCTTGTGGAGTACGCGAATGGCGGTCGGAGCCGTATAGAACTGATTGATCTTGTACTCTTCGATCATTTTCCATGCACGACCTGCATCGGGATAGGTAGGCACTCCTTCGAACATTACGGTCGTGGCACCGGCGGCCAGCGGACCGTAAACGATATATGTATGCCCTGTAATCCACCCTATATCAGCGGTACACCAGTATGTATCGTTCTCTTTGACGTCAAAGACCCACTCCATGGTCATCTGAGCCCAAAGAATATAGCCGGCCTGCGAGTGCTGCACCCCTTTAGGCTTGCCGGTGGAGCCTGATGTGTAGAGCAAAAAGAGCGGGTCTTCGCTATCCATCACTTCAGGCTCACAAACGTCATTTTCAAGGTCGATAAGTTCGTTGTAGCTGTAATCGCGCCCTCCAATCCAGACGATATCTTCCATGTTCCGCTGCACGACCAGTACTTTTTCCACACATTCGCATCCCTCTTCGAGGGCAGTGTCCACGACGGGTTTTAGCATATATGGCTTGTCTTTTCTGAAAGCTCCGTCCGCGGTGATGACCACTTTGGCTTCCGCGTCCAAAATCCTGTCCCTGAGCGCTTCGGCGCTGAAGCCTCCAAAGACTACGGAGTGGATCGCCCCGATGCGCGCGCATGCGAGCATCGCATAGGCAGCCTCCGGAATCATCGGCATATATATCACGACCCTGTCACCCTTTTTGACACCGAACCTGTTTTTAAGTAGGTTTGCAAAACGGTTGACGTTGCGATACAGTTCGAGATATGTAATTATCTGCTTGTCGCCGCGGTCTCCTTCGAATATGATGGCGGCTTTGTTCTTTCTGGTATCGAGGTGACGGTCGATGCATTGATAGGTGACGTTTAGCTTACCTTCCGTAAACCATTTGTAAAAGGGAGCTTCGCTCTCGTCGAGTACATTTTCATAAGGAGAAAACCAGTCGATCTTCTCTTTGGCCCAGTGATCCCAGTACCCTTCGTAATCCTCTTTCGCCCAGTCCATCAGATCTTTGTATTCGCACATATTCTTGATGCGCGCTTGTTTGGAGAGCTCTTTGTTGGGGTAGTAGATTGGTTTGGTTTGCATTTTTCTTTTTCTCCTTTATTTATGGGGTTGTTTGTGTATACGCAACTTCGGGCGGATGCATGAAGCACTCCGCTTCCTTTGATAGATGGGCTTGAGTCATCTATCGCCTCTTTTTCCAATGTTTCAATTTCAAAAATATCATAGCGGTCATGATAGCGTCGTTTAGCGCGTCGTGTTTTCCCAGTCTGGGAATATCCAGATCGCTCAGGATCGTGTCGAAACGCAAATCGACATGACCTTGAGGTATTGTACCAATTTTCTTGTCATAGTATATCGCCGATACCTCGACCTGTCGGTTCGGTAAAGCTATACCGAGTAGCCGCCTGGCATATTTGTTCAACATCGCCACATCGAACTCCAGATAGTATCCAACCAACGGTCGGGGGCCTATAAAATGGAGCAATCTCTCCATCGCCTCTTCCGGCTCCAGAGCGCCTTCGAGGTCACACGCGCGAATTTGATGAACCTTGACACTCTCGCTTTTAAGTTCTGTCTTGGGTCTGACTCTCACATGAAATGCTTCATGGGTAAGAATACGGTTTTTTACGATCCGCACGGCACCGATAGAGATGATGGAGTCTTTTTTTATATCCAGACCCGTAGTCTCGGTATCGAGGCACACATATTCATCCGCAGGCGGTATGTCGAATAAAAAAGCGTATCGCTCCTCTTTTAGCTTCTTTTGCAGCCACTTCCGTTTGAGTTTCTCAAACATCACCCAACCATGCTCAGTTTGAAGTGATAGGCGACAAACTCTTTTAGTTTCTTGACCGCCTTAAGAGCATCTTTGACCATGTCGCGTTCCAGTTTGCTCGCTTTCGAGAGGTCAACCAGATTGTCGGGCTCTTTTCCATGGGCGATAGCTTCGAGTTTGTGCTCAAGCTGCGTGCTCAACAAAATATCATGGGATTCTATAAGCTCCGTGGCAAAGGAGCGGTCGATGAGCCCGATGTCGTTGAGCCGTTTGATCCGCTCAACCGTTGAAGACTCCATAATCCGACGCTCCAACGCTAAAGAACGGATACCGTGCATCAGGATAAAGATACCTCCTTTTTTCAGATCGATTCGCTCCTTTCCCAAGTGCCCGAACCATCCCAATGGAATTTCGAAGCGCTCGACAGCCTGAGCGAAAAGCCCAAGCGCCGTAGGATGGCCCGCCATACGGGCAAAGAGGTATCTTCGCAGCCCATCAACAAGCGACGCTTCTCCTGCCACACAGCGGGCATCGGTTAGAATCGCCAGATTCAAAGTGGCGTCGCCATCCGGCTGGTCGATCCACGCATCTATATCCATTTTGTAAGCCGAGAAGCTTTTTCGCCACATAGGATTTTCGACCATGATACCACCGGGACAATCGGGAAAACCGAGGAGTCGGAGGGCATCACTGAAGGATTCGGCCCTCTCTTTGAGTCCTTCAGGCGAAAAACCGTCGGCAAGCACCAAGGCGTTGTCCTGGTCCGTTCGGATGATCTGCTCTTCACGCCCTTCACTGCCCATCACAATCAGCGCCATTTTATCGTGCCAGCTTTCAGGAAAAACGAGGGTAAAGACCTTTTGGAAAACTTTGGCATTTAGCTCGCTGACGATACGGCCGATATAGCGTGCCTTGACCCCTTTGTGATGAAGCGAGCGGACGATATTGACGAACCCTTCGGTAACACTTTTAAGGTCATCTACAGAGGTTGCTTTATCGATTTGCACGCTCAACAGGTAGGAGTGGTTGGAGAAGTAGCTGAGCAGGTCTATCTGCTCGATAAGGCCGCATATCTCGCCGTGTTGAGTGACCGCCAGCCGTTTGACACCGTGGCGGGTCATGGTCAAAAGAGCGTTGAAGAGAAAGTCGTCGCGTTCGATTGCAAGCAGCCCCCTTGTGGCGATATCACCTATAGGGGCGTGCAAGTCATAACCGGACAGTATTACCATTCTGCGCAGGTTGGTGTCGGTAACGATGCCGACAGCATGGTCGCGGCGCACCAGGATCGCCGGACTTTTAGCCGCTTCCATCCGCTCTACCGCCTCCTTGATAGGAGTATCGAACGTCACGATACAAGGGGGATGAAGATAGATATCGCGAACGCGCGCCGTAAGAAATTCGGTCATCTCGCTTTGACGAGAGATTTCACGCATCGCACGAATACGGGCGGCGGCATCTTCGAGAAAAAAGGTTTTAAAGGCGGAATTGGTTTTTAAAAGCCCTCTGAAAATCTCCGCAGGCAGCTCGTAGCAGAGCAGATCTTCGACGACACGATAGTTGCGTTTTTTGCTTTGTCCAAGTATCTCGGCGGCGCAAAGAACCTCCTGCTCGCCGAAAAACTCGATGTTTCCCTCCTCATCGGAAGCCTCCACTCCCCCTTTTATGACAAGATAAAGCCGATCGGCTTCCTCGGTGCATAGGAGCGAACCTTTTGGATGGTATGCGATATCCATCGCTCCCATCACACTGGCCCTTTCGTCGCCCGCAAGGGTGTCGAAAGGGTGGATGGCACAAAGAAAGGCTTCCTGGTCAACTATACTCATAGAAATCCTTTTCTCTTCGAAAGAGAGATCCCTTTTTCTGCTCCGTTCTCATTTTTCTGCTTTAATGGCTTGTCGCCCCCTCGGCACCTATGCCAGTCTGTGAGCGAATATCCTGAGCCTCGAACGCCTCTCGCTCAGCCTCGGCGTCAGCGCTTTTGTCGGTTATACTGAAGAACCAGATACTCAGGAACGCTACAGAGACACTAAAGAGTGCGGGGTATTTATATGGGAAAATCGCCTCCTCGAAGCCCAGGATCTGTTTCCATACGATAGGTCCCAAAATCACCAGCATTACCGCCGTGGCAAGCCCAAGGCTGCCACCTACGACAGCACCTCTGGTGGTAAGATTTTTCCAAAACATCGAGAGGAAAAGCACCGGAAAGTTGGCAGATGCAGCGATGGCGAAAGCCAGGCCCACCATGAAAGCGATATTTTGCTTTTCAAACGCGATACCAAGTAAAATAGCAACGACACCAATGCCTACTGTAGCGATCTTGGAGATACGCATCTCCTGCATCTCGTCAACCCGGCCACGTCGAAAGACATTGGCATAGAGGTCGTGACTGATGGCCGACGCTCCTGCAAGTGTCAGCCCGGAGACAACCGCCAAGATGGTAGCGAAGGCCACAGCGGAGATGAAGCCTAGGAAAAAGTTGCCGCCGACAGCGTGGCTGAGATGGATAGCGGCCATATTGTTGCCGCCGATAATCTTACCGGCCGCATCGAGATACTGCGGATTGGTCATAACCATAACGATGGCGCCAAAGCCGATGATAAAGGTCAGAATATAGAAATAACCGATAAAGCCGGTAGCGTAGAATACCGACTTTCTTGCCTCCTTGGCATCGGCGACGGTGAAGAAGCGCATCAGAATGTGCGGCAGTCCCGCCGTACCGAACATCAGCGCGATACCAAGACTTATGGCCGAGACGGGGTCGCTCACCAAGCCGCCGGGGCTCATGATGGCATCGCGGAGAGGATGAACTTCCACCGCTTTTTCAAAGAGCGCTTCGAGGCTGAAGCCGAAATGTGCCATTACGGCGATAGCCATGAAAGTAGCGCCCGCAAGCAGCAGAGCCGCCTTGATGATCTGCACCCAGGTAGTGGCCAGCATACCGCCGAATGTGACATACAAAATCATCAGCACGCCGACCAGAACGACCGCCAGCTCGTAAGGCAACCCAAAGAGGATCTGAATGAGTTTGCCCGAACCGACCATTTGGGCGATCAGATACAAAATTACAGTAGCGATGGAGCCCAGGGCTGCCAACGTACGGATAGGGGTCTGCTTGAGGCGAAAACTCGCTACGTCCGCAAAAGTGTATTTTCCGAGGTTCCTCAGCCGCTCGGCGATAAGGAAAAGGATAAGAGGCCATCCAACCAGAAATCCGATGGAGTAGATGAGTCCGTCATAACCCTTGAGATAGACGAGGCCAGAAATTCCCAGGAACGAGGCTGCCGACATATAGTCGCCCGCGATAGCCAAGCCGTTTTGAAATCCGGTGATACCACCGCCGGCGGTATAGAAGTCTTTGGCGGTTTTGGTGCGTTTGGCCGCCCAGTAGGTGATACCGAGCGTTGCGCCGACGAATACCAAAAACATAATGATTGCCGATACATTGAGGGGCTGCTTATGTACTTCCCCTTCGATGGCGCCACTGGCCATCAGCGCGATAGATGAAAGAGCGAGAAAAAGAACTTTTTTCATTTTACCACCTTTGCCAGCTCGGCTTCCAGCTCGGCTTTGACCTTGCGGCTGAGATCGTCGAATTCGCCATTGGCTCTGCGCACGTATATACCCGTCAGCACAAATGCGATAATGATGATGGCAATACCCACGGGGATGCCTACGGTCATAACCTCACCCTGTTTCAAAGGTGTACCCAGCAGTTGTGGGTCGAAGGCGATAGTGAGAATAAAGGCGTAATAGACCACCAGCATGATGATCGAAAGCGTCCATGCGAATTTGCTGCGCTTTTGCACCAGCATCTGGTACTTGGGGTTGTGCTTGATATGCTCGATCGCTTCTTTTGTAAGTATCATTTGATCTCCTTAAAAAGTGTAATTTACGATAAATCGGTATTCGTCCCAATCTACGTGATCCGGTGTTTTTGTCGCATGTTTGTCATAAAAATCACGAGGAAAGTTGGCTCTGAAACGAAGCTGGAGATTCTTGGCCGATTCGGGATAGTATTTGATATCGAATCCCGATTCGGTGGCTGTCCAGCTTTTGCCGTTGTTATAGGGGTTGTTCTCACCCACGTCGAAGCTGGCGTAGTAGAGCGTCGCATTGGCGTTGACGCCAAGGTCGTTGAACTTGTAGGTACCGGCCGCTTTCCAGGTGTCGGTATCGGCGAAGAACTGATGGCGGGTGACCATTCCCTGAGTGAAAGCCGGCATTCCACCCCAGACTGTAATGATGGAGGAGCCCAGCTGATTGTTGTCGTCACCCTCCTCGGTAGAGGAGTAGGCTATGTAACCGCTGAGCGCATGCCATGCGGCTTTGAGGCGCAGGCCGTAATAGTCGCTGTCGATATCTCCCGCATAGCTGTCGCCTACATCGTTTTCATGAATGTACTGTGCAGAGAGGAGCATTTTCACTTCGTCGTTGAGCCGACAATTCCATCCATAATCTCCTTGCAGATAGACAATGTTCAATATATCCCAGGCATAGTAGTCCCACGCCTGGAGCTTGAGACCGGGAATACCCTTGTAGATCGCAGCGCCCACGGTTACACCGTCGGTTTCTTTTCCGATGGCATATGTTCCCATATCTACAAATTCGCCTGTGGGGTCGTCCACTCCCATTTTATTTCTATAGTCATTGGGTGCTACCAGAGTATATCCTGCTGTCGCCCCCAGGCCTCCGCCTTTATAGACATTTCCGAATGTACCCTGGGCCATTTTCATAACATGGGCTGCGATCAATGTCGTGTCGGGCAGGTCGGTGTTGGTAAAGAGGTAGGCTTCGAAGAGGTTGGGAAGCATCCTCGCGTCGTCACTGCCGGCCATCGGAGTGTCGAGGCGTTGACGACCGAATTTGAAGGTGGAGTTACCGACAACATACTTGAGATAGGCTTCACCCAGGATCGTGTAGCCCGATCCATCGCGTTTGGTAAGAGTAGGATCGTACCCTTCGCCAGGAAGATTGTCGTTGCCGATACCGAAGGTGTTGGTGGTGTAAAAAACCGCTCCCGCGCTCAATCCGTTCCACGCGCCGGTTTCGTAGCCAAAATGTCCGCCTGCCGCAAACGAGGCTCTATGAGTTGTTACAAACCCGTCATAGTCGCGGTCTATATAGAACATGCGCAACTGCCCCTTGAATTTGCCTTGCGTTATGGCGTCCGCAAGAGACTCCTTCGCCTGAAGCGCTCCCGTGGTCAGGGCCGCTATCGCGGCAAGAGAGAGGATTCCTTTTTTCATTCTTGCTCCTTGGATGAAATACGAGCTTATGGTAGGAGAAGAACATAGCGTGAACGTAGCATTGCATCTGCCATGAAGAGAGAAATAGAATATTTTTACACGATGTTTCAGAAGGTGACAGCCGTGTAGGTATTTTCCAGAATACCAGATACCGGAGCGCCTCACCCGCTAATCGATAGCGCATAGGCCCTGCGCTCACCCTTTTTTTACGCGGTAGCCCATGCCACGGATATTTTCGATAAAATCCTCCCTGAGGCTCTTTTTGAGTCGGCTCACTTCCGCACGCATGACGGCGTTGTCAACGATGGCGTCGTCCCATACGTAGTGGCGCAGCATCTCGAAATCGACTACACTGCCCTGATGTCTCGCCAAAAGAGCGACAATCTGCATCTGGCGGCGCGTCAACGCCACTGGCACATGATCGAAAAGGAGTCTATCGGCGGCTTTGTCGTAACTATACCTGGCGCTTAGTCGGATGTGCTGCTTGTCCCGCACTCCGAGCAGTTCGTCGATCTTCCCGATGTGCAGCAGCAGTTCGGGGAGGTGAAATGGCTTTTTGAGGTAGTCGCAACACCCAAGCTCATAGGCGCGGGCGATCTCTTCCATTCCGCGCATGGCGCTGATGAAGATAGCCGGCGTAGCGATACGATGTTTTTGCAGTTTTTCAAGGAATTTCAGGCCGTCGATATTGGGAACGTTGATATCCAGAATCAGCAGGTCATGTTTTCCCTCTTTGGCGATTTCCAGCGCCTCTTTTCCCTCCAGAAAAGGCGTCACTTCATGGCCGTGGGCTTCGAGGAACTCGACTATAGCATCGTTGAGCATCACTTCGTCCTCAAGCAGCAGGATCTTCATCGCAACCTTCCGTGGGGATTAGATAGGAGAATGTTACCATATTCTCCTCGTGCCTGAGAGTTACTGCGATTTTATTGCGTTCACAGATTCCTTTGACCAGATAGAGTCCCAAGCCAAACCCGATACTCTCTTCCTGCTCTTTGTAAAATGGTTCGAAAAGCTTTTCGATCCGCTCGATCTCCTGGGCCACATTGGCGAACGAAAGTCTCACTCCATCGTTTTCGCATTGCAAAGAGATTGCAATGGTTGTGCCTGGAATGGCATACTTGATGGCATTTGAGATGTTATTGTCGACCAGGCGGGTCAACTCTTCGGAATTCATACATATATTGCGGCAGCGTTCAGCCAACAGCTCGAAGGAGAGACGGTTGGCATGGGCGATCTCTTCGAAAAAATCGAGACGGCTTCGCAAAAAATGCTCCAGCGAGATCACCTCTTTATCGTCGGGAATACGGTGTCGTTTGAGCAGGTAGCTCAAATCACCGTAGAGGGTGTGGATCATCTTGGCTGCCGCTTCGATCTTACGCACATAGCGGTTGTCACCACCTTGTAATTTGAGTAGATCTATCTGCGCCATGATGACCGCCAGAGGAGTGTTTATCTCATGGATCGAAGTTTTGATGAAGGCATCCTGGGTTCTGACCAGATTATCACTAAACTCTTTTTGTTTTCTTAATTTGGCGGTCTTTTGGCGCACCTTCTCTTCGAGAGAGAGATTGAGCCTGGTGAGCTCTTTTTTGCGATGGTGGATCGTGTCGACCATACGATTGACATAATCGGCGAGAGGAAGAAAATCACTGATGTGGATACAGGAACGGTTGATAACTATATGACGAGTCGCCGCCTTTTTGAAGAAATCACGAAAAGTGGCGATCTCGTCTCGGATAATCTTGTTGATGAGTTTGATCCCGGCAAAGGCAAAACCAAAAAGGATCGCGGAGAGAGTCAATATCTCCATAACGAACTTGATAAGCCGACTCTTCATCGCCTCCTTTTTCTGCGCCACCATTCGATCGAGCTCGTTTATGGATATCCAGGTGCCTACCAGCCATCTCCAGGGCTCGAAGATTCTGGCATAGAAGATCCTGGGCATAAAGCGCTTGGTGGAAGAGTCTTCCCGCACCGAAGAGATAAAGCCGCCGCCTTTTTTCGCTTTTTCGATAAGCTGCGGCAGGATTGGCACCCCTTTGGGATCTTTCATCTCCCTGAGATTTTGGCCACGGGGCTTATGGCGGACTGTGTCGAGAATAGTGACACCGTCGATTCTGTAGATGAAAATATTACGGTTGGAAGCCGGATCTGCACAGAGTTGGTTGACTGCATCGAGTATTTGATGCCGTAGAGTGACGGAAGGGACTTTGTCGTGGTAATTTGTGTACTCGTGGGCGATAAAGCGCAACACTCTGTCGGTTTGCTCTTTGATCTCATCTTTTTTCTTTTGCAGGTATTGCGTCTTGAGATGTCTCACATCGCTCTCGAAGTCGCGATACTCCTCAAAAAGAACCAGAGCGACAAAAAGCATGGCAAACAGAAGCAACATGACTATGCCAATAATATTGATGGTATTGATGCTGAGGTTGCGTTTGAAAATCTTCAAATAACTCACCTTTGATTCATTGGGCACAATTATACCGATAAGCAGATGATCACCTATGAAAATCTTACATACCCATAGCTCCAAAACGCTCACAAAAGAGTTCATCCACTGCCTTCGGGAGCCCAGGGCGCAATGGCTTCAATAGAGGGATTTTTGGACGCCATGTGGAAAAAGGTTACACTTTTTACACAACAGCATTATAAAACACCCAATATTCCCATATCGACGAGATAAAAAGTGTAGAATTGTAATAAGGGCGCTTTTAAAACCCTGCGCACCCATATTTTACAAAACATCAGGAGAGCAATATGAGCGATACGTTCAAAGAAGAGTCACTACAGTACCACAAAGCACGCAACGAATTCGACACAAACGGTAAGATCGGAACACTCATCACCAAGCCATGCGATACGGAAAAAGAACTGGCTATGGCATATAGCCCGGGCGTAGCCTATCCTTGCTTAGAGATCGAAGAAGATATCGACGCGGCGTACGAATACACCAACAAAGGCAACCTGGTAGCCGTTATCAGTGACGGTACGGCTGTTTTGGGATTGGGCGACATAGGGCACCTGGCCGGAAAACCTGTCATGGAAGGCAAGGCCGTTCTTTTCAAAACTTTCGCCAACGTAGATGCTGTCGATATAGAGCTCAACACAAAAGATACCGAAGAGATCATCGAAACGGTTGCGCGCATCGCCGATACATTCGGTGGAATCAACCTCGAAGATATCAAGGCACCGAAATGCTTCGAAATCGAAGACCGCCTCAAAGAGATCTGCAACGTACCTGTCTTTCACGATGATCAGCACGGTACCGCCGTTATCACCACAGCAGGCCTTATCAACGTTCTGGAGATGAGTGGCAAACCTGTCGAAGAGCTTAAAGTGGTTGTCATAGGGGCCGGCGCATCCGGTATCGCATGCGCGAAGATGTACAAGCAGCTCGGCGTAAAAAATATCACGATGCTCGACTCGAAAGGAGTCATCCATAGCGGACGAA
>JAMOOM010000095.1 GCA_027065515.1 Campylobacterales bacterium | reverse complement strand
ACCAGAGACGTAGCCGGTGAAATTTTCGACAAAGAGGAGATGAAGATCGTATTCAAAGAGGCCAAGTGGCGAATCGCAACCACGACACTTATTTTATATCTGCTTTCACTGATTCCCGCTGTGGGCATACTGGGGCAGGTATTTTTCGTCATCGTGCTGGCGCATCAATTTTTCCAGGAAGCCGCCAGGCTGCGGCGGAGCGGATTGGCGGCAGTCTGAAACGGAAGCCATATCACCACTTCAGGCCGATTCTTCCTCCTCCGATCATCGCGATCGCCAGCGCGCTCGAGAGGTAAAGAAGCGGAGTTTCGATAATCCATCCACCGTGGCTTCCCAGCACAAAAAGCTTGTCGCCATAAGCCAGAGCGATCGCAACAGCCATATTGAAAGCGATTATAAGCGCGGCGATACGGGAGCGGAGGCCGACGATCAACGCCACCGGTGCGAGCACCTCCCCGATATATACACCATAACCGAGCCATGCAGGCAGCGAATGTACCACCAGTAACGCCTTGACCCCGCCGATCCCATAGATAATCTTATGAATACCATGAAACAGCAACAGAGATCCTGTCGCCAAACGCAAAAGAAATTTCCCCCACTCAGCCATCATCTTTTGTCCTTTTTTGAAACTACAATGATAGCACGAAAAAAATCCGCCCACCCACGAATAATCCACGATTTTTGGTTAAACTTTCACCATGAAAACGATCATCAAGTCTCTTGCGGCCATTATGATTTTGATCTTTGGCGGATGTGCAACGCGATATCCTATGGGATTGGACGAAAAGACGTGGCAGGCTCTCCCGCCATCCGAACGGGCGAAACTGCAAGCCAAACAGGCTCAGATAGATGCACGATTGAAGCTTGCGGCAGAGCGCCATCGCCATGAAGAGCGGATGCGCCAACTGGAGATCGAAAAAGAGAAACAAGAGCGAATATCCGCCCTTTATCGCAGGGCAGGATACAAAGATATCGTTCGTGTCAATATAGAAGGGGGCTGCTACAGGATCTATAAAAAGTGCGAACCATACCGTCCAATCTCCGTAATAGTGGCGCTAAACGAGACGAAAAAAGTACCGCTCGTGATGCGTTACGGTACCGAATATATATGGATACGCTACGACGAACACGGCGTAGCGATCGATGACGACGCCGACCTGGACGATTTCGACGCCGCACTCTTGCTTCCAGAGAGGTGGGAACGCGGCCGCCACTACCGCCTCTTTTTGCAAGATCCCTACAGAAAAGGAAAAACCACGCTTACAAACGCCAGAGTCTTCGTACGCTACTTTCCCACGGCAGTCACAACTTCAAACTGCAGATAAGCGAGCGGGTAGTTTTCAAGTGCCTCTTTCAGCCGGCGGTAGCCCACTTTTCTTTCACCGCCGCTGACGCCGCTTCGTTTGATATAGCGCAACATCGAGATACGATCGCTGAAATAGAGACGATACTGCAATATATCGACTCTGGCATCGAAATGTTTTTCGATCAGATCGAGAGTCTCTTCCTTGGAGCGTATCGGCGAGGTTACGCCTATGCTTCGATGCAACGCGGCGAAAGTTCCGGAAGTGAAAATCGAAAGCGCAACCGGTTTTTTCAATGTAGCGACAAGACCGAGGGTGGCATCCAGATCCTTGGCCCACTGCAGAGCCGAGGAGGAGACGATCAGATCGAAATCACGCTCTTTTAGACTCCTGAAAAGCTCTGGATCGTTGAAATCTCCGACCATCTTTTCCACACCCTGTCCTTCAGGGTGTATCCGGACCATTTCGGCAGATACATCGATGGCGAGATAACTGGCAAACGTCCGCTCATGGGCCATGAAATATCCGCCGCTCCCGCATCCTAGATCTACGATTCTGTCCTGTGCATATCCGCTTCGTGCAACCTGGCGCGCCAGAAATCCGGCGACTCTTTTTTGGATCAGGCTGTAGCGCCGATAGCTTTGTGCGAAACGGTTGAATTGTCGGTTTGATGGCATATTTACTTTCAAGCCTCTTTAGGCTATAATTTTGCGCTAATTATACCATCCACAATTCAAAAAGGCTATTTTCCCGATGATTACCGTTTTATTCGTACTTCAGATCGTCCTCGCCGTAGTGCTGACCATTCTGGTTCTTTTGCAGAAGAGCTCCTCGATAGGGCTTGGCGCCTATAGCGGATCCAACGAATCTGTCTTCGGCGCAAAAGGGCCTGCCGGATTCCTTGTCAAAGCCACTTTCACAGTGGGTTTGGTCTTCATTCTCAACACGATCGCTTTGGGGTACATGTACAACAAAATGCACAATAAATCTATCGTCGATACGATCGATACCAAACAGAGCACCGTACCTACTCCACCGGTCATGCCCAAAGCGCCTGCCGCTCCTGCGGCGCCGGCTGCACCAGCTACAAAATAGAGATGCGCCCTCTTGTCGGCCTGTGGCTTCTGGCCACCTTTTTAGTGGCCGATGCGCATATCTTCGTATATCACCGTTTCGGCGACTCGCGCCACCCCTCTACCAATACATCCATCGAGGTTTTGAAAAAACAGTTCGACTATTTCAAAAGCCACGGCTACAAAGTGATAAAGCTCGAACGGCTCGTAAAAGCTCTTGAAAACAAAGAGCCCATCCCTGACCACTGGGTCGTACTGACCATCGATGACAGCTTCAAAAGTTTCTATACCGACGGATTGCCCATTTTCAAAGCTTACGGCTACCCTTTCACCCTTTTTGTATATACAAAAGCGACGGAAGAGAGGTATGGTGATTTTATGAGCTGGGATCAGATAAACGAAGCGAAAAAATATGGCGAACTCGGTTTTCATTCACACACTCATCCGCATATGGTGTCCAAAAGCGACGAATATTTGAAAAAAGATTTTGTACGGGGGCTTGCGCTGATGAAGAGGCGAAGCGGCGTACGGCCATCCTATTTCGCATATCCTTATGGCGAATATGACGACAGAGTGCGAAAGATCACGGAAAGTTTCGGCTTTGACGCGATATGCAACCAGAATGTTGGCGCTGTAGGCGTAGCTTCGGACATACACGATCTCGACCGCATCGCGCTTACGGGCGATCCCGATCTTTTTCGAAAACTTCGCATCCGCTTTCTGCCGGCTACTTGGCTATCTCCTGTAAAATGGCCGGAATCTGGCATCGTGAAAGATATTCACGTCAAAATAGACATACCCACGAATGCAAAAAAGGCTCAGATATACCTCACAGGTTACGGCTGGAGATGGGTGCCTATAAAAGATGGGCAGGTGAGCGCGCATCTTAGCTTTGCTCTGAAAAATCGCCGAAGCCGTCTCATTTTAAAGCTTGGTAACGATAAAATTAGTACCAAAATATTGGTAAAACCATAAAAGGAGAAGCGCATGGAGACTCTTGAAGAAGTATACGACTACGCAAAAGAGCATATGGAAAAATCGATCGAAGTTCTGAAAAAGGATTTCAGCACGATCCGTACCGGTCGCGTATCGACGCATATCGTCGATTCGATCAAGGTAGACTACTATGGCACTCCCACGCCGCTTAGCCAGGTGGGCAGCGTCATAGCTACCGACGCGCAGACTATCACGATCACACCGTGGGAGAAAAACCTGCTTCCGGAGATCGAACACGCGATCCAGCAGGCCAATATCGGCGTAAACCCCAACAACGACGGCGAGACGATCAAGCTCTTCTTTCCACCGATGACTGTCGAGCAGCGCCAAGAAAGCGCAAAACAGGCCAAAGCGATGGGGGAGAAGGCCAAAATCGCCATTCGCAACATTCGGCGTGAAGCGAACGACAAGATCAAAAAAATGGCAAAAGAGAAGCTCATCACCGAAGATGAAGAGAAGAGAGGTCATGACCAGATCCAAAAGATCACCGACGATTATATAAAAAAGGTGGACGATCTCGTCAAGGCCAAAGAGGCCGAAGTACTGAAAGTATAATCGATGGATATCAAAAAGATCTATCTCGATGCCAAAGCTTTGCTGCACGGCCATTTCAAACTCAGCAGCGGCAACCACTCCGAATACTATCTGCAATCGGCCAAGGTGCTCGAAGATCCCAAAACGGCCAAAAAACTGGCCGAGGCCCTGGCCGCGCAGATCCGCGATTACGGCCTGGAAGTAGATACGGTCTGCTCTCCTGCCATCGGAGGGCTTATCGCCGGTTTCGCTCTGGCTTCGGCGCTGGATTGCCGATATATCTTTACCGAACGGGTAGAGGGAAAGATGACGCTTCGCAGGGGATTTGAAGTAAAAAAGGGTGAAAAGATACTGATTTGTGAAGATATCATCACCACAGGCGGATCCGCGATGGAAGCGGCGGCGGAAGTGGAGCGGTTGGGAGCCGAAGTGGTCGGATTTGCCGCACTCGCCAATCGCGGTTTCTGCCAGCGCGTTGGCAGCGATCTGCCCCGAAAACCAAACTGCAAACTCCCCGAAGAGAAACCTTTTTTCGCCTTGGCGGATTTCGATTTTCCGATGTATTCGCCCCAGGAGTGTCCGATGTGCAAAGCCGGAAGCGAAGCTATCAAGCCCGGAAGCCGCGGCAACTGATCGAAAGAGGTAGATATGGGACGCTGGAGGGATGTAAAACAGGGCAAAACCGAAAAGATAGATACCCGCAAGAGCCGGAGAAAGAGTGACGCAAAAGAGGAGCCTCTCTTGGCAGACGCCCTATGCGCGCCCGTTACGCTTCGGCTGAAAGCCTTCATCGTAGATACTTTCATGATAACGATGCCTCTTTTGTATATTGTGATATATCTGGTGATGGGTAGCAGAGAAGGATTTAAAGAGCATATGGCGCAAGGATGGATGATAATTCTAGCGCTTCATATGGTGGTCGTACTGCTTTTTTGGTATCTCAAGGCTCAGACACCCGGAATGAAAGCATACGATCTGTACCTGGTCGACCCGCAAACAGGCAAAAAACCGGGCTTCGTCAAGCTGCTGCTGCGCTATGTGATGCTGCAGACGGCGATTTTGTCCATTATCGGACTTTTTGTTCCCTGGCTTCTTAAAAGCAGAGCCGGTCTGCACGATCTCGTTTCAGGAAGCTGTATCGTCTGGCGACCTTCAAAAACTCGATAAATGTTCCTGCGCCTTTCGGCTTTTTATTTTTTCTATTTTGCCGTCATAGGCGTCTATGTCATCTTTTTTCCAAAAGCGCTTCATATAGCTGGCTACACTCCCTGGCAGATCGGCGCACTGCTTTCCGCGGCTCCACTGATGAGATTCGTGATCCCTTTTTTGTTTTTGAAACATATACGGCTCGAGCGTCGAACATACTCCATTTCACTTGGATTGATGACTCTGTCTGCGCTTCTTTTCTTTCCGGCACTCGGAAATTTCGAAGCGCTGCTTGCAGTCAATCTTCTTTTTGGAGCGGCCATGAGCCTGGCGCTTCCATACATAGAGACCCTGGCACTGGAGCTGCTCGATAGGCACCGCTATGGCAGATCGAGACTGTTTGGATCTTTCGGGTTCATGGTCGTGGCTCTGTGGCTCGGCAAAGTGCTTCAAACTCCTGCGGATGTACTCACCTTTTTGCTTGTTACCGTATCCCTTACCACACTCAGTGGCCTGGCGCTGGTATTCAAAACCCCACTCTCCCATCACGAGACCGAAAACAGAACGGATGGCAAAGAGTTCCAGATTCTGCACCACTGGCGGCTTTGGCTCAGTTTTTTTCTGCTGCAGACAAGTTTTGGAGGATTTTACAACTTTTTTACTATCTATGAAACGAGCCATGGAATCTCGCTGGAGATGACAAGCTGGCTATGGAGCTTTGGCGTAATCTGCGAAATTTTCATGCTCTATTTCCAAGGGCCGCTACTGCATAAAAATCTGCTTACGATCATTCGCTTCACGATCATGGCCACATCCATACGTTGGCTGCTGCTATGGCTCTTTCCAGACTCTCTTGTCATGACTTTCGTCGCACAAAGCCTCCATGCTCTGGGTTTTGCACTCTATCACAGCGCTGCTATCTCTTTGCTGCATACACTATACCGAAGAAGAGCTCTGGCACAACAGTTCTTTCTTGGAATCTCTTACGGCCTGGGAGGATTCATAGGAGCACTGCTTGCAGGCAGATTCTACGGAGAGCACCTCTTTTTGATAGAGTCTCTCATAGCGCTCGCCTCTCTTGCGATACTTGGCAGGCGGCCACTCTTGAAACTATGAAAAATATGCCGATATAATGCCGCATCGAAAAACCATATCAAAAAAGGATTTAAATGAAAAAGTGTTCGATCATTGCCTCTTCGCTTCTCGTATTCACGGCAATAACCGCAACAGCCGATACAATCGGCGGAGAGATCGCCATAGGCGGATGGAATCATGAACCAAGTGGATGGATCCGGTATCCAAGCGACACGGGCGACAAAGTCTATGTGGACGACGATCTGAATTTAGATACCCAGACCGGTATATATATTCGGGCCAAACTGGAGCATCCACTGCCGATACTCCCCAACATCAGACTTGCCTACAATAATGTCAAAAGCGAAGGATATGGAAAAATTTCCAAAAGTTTCACATTCGGTGATGCCACTTTCAATGCAAACGAAAAGACCTATAGCAAAGTGGATCTGGATAGCTTCGATGGTACGTTTTATTGGGAGGTGATCGATACGGGAATGGATCTGGATCTGGGTCTGACAGCCCGATATGTCAATGGAAGTATCAAAATCAAGAGTCTGACGACCGGGCGGAGCGACGATACGGATATAGATGTAGTGCTGCCTTTGGTCTATGCCAATATCCGTGTACCAGTTCCGTTTCTTGATGGCCTCTCCATCGGTGCCGAAGGCAACTACATTACATACGATGGCAGCACTCTGTACGACCTGCAGGCAGATCTGCGCTACACTCTTACCATGGGAGTCGGCATAGAAGCGGGTTACCGTGCACAAAAGTACAAATTAGACGATGTTCAAGACACCAGCTCGGATATCGATTTTAAAGGCTTTTTCGCCGGTGCCGTCTGGGATTTTTAAATCGTAAGGCGCTATTTATGGCGCCTTTTAGCGGTACTCCGTTATCTCATCCAGCGAAAGACGGATTTTCTCCTTCGCTTGGCGCACGCAGTAGCCAAACGGTATTATAAGCGCCAACTGCTCTTCTGCAGGATCCATCTGCAACAGCGCTTCGATTTTCTCTTTTTCGAACCCTTCTATAGGGCAGCTGTCGATACCCATCGCTTTTGCGCCCGTCATCATATTTGCGGCAGCGATATAGCATTGGCGCGAGCTCCAGCAAAACAGCCCCTCGGTCGCCATTTTGTTGGAGGCGAATTTATCGTATATATTCAGATAGGCTTCGATTTTCTCTTTGGGAAGTTCACGGCGTGAAAGCATCTTTTCTCTGTATGTACTGCCGGGTGCGAGCGGTCCTACGATCGCCTTGATAACCACCAGATGACTACAGGTGGTAATCTGCGGCTGATCCCAGCATAGCGGACGTAAAGCGGCTTTGAGACTATCTTCCCGTATTACCAGGAAACGCCACGGCTCCATTCCAAAGGATGAAGGAGAGAGGCGACCGATCTGCAAGATTGTTTCCATAGTCTCATTTTCGATCTTCTTTGTATCGTCGAACAGTTTGCAGGCATGGCGTGCTTGCATAATGTCTAGAAATTTGTCTTTGAGCATATTTTACTCCTTGCTCCATATTTTTCTATCGAGATTCAATGTTTCTACAATACCTAAAATCAAATTAAGATTTTCCATATAACGTTTGAATATTTCAATGTCCAGCAAGGATCTAAACAGTGAAGGTTTGAACGGATCGCTCGATTTTTCGATAGCGATAAAGAGCTTTCGAAGGCGAAATGAAATATAAAGAGGTGCATTCGCCCGCTTTTTCATCTTTACCAGTCTCTCCATTATATTGGGTGTAAGAAGATAATGGGCCTCTATCGAATCGTCGGAATAGACTTTGAACTCTTTTTCGAAAGCTGGCGAGTCCATTCGTACAAGCTTTTGAGCGGCCAGCTTTTGTATCCATTCGCCAAATAGTCCCAGATATTTCTCAGAAATATCTGGGACCACTCTGGTTGTATGCCTAAATCTTTTATGAAACTCGGTCACGATGAATATACCGGAAAATATCGTTCTTTCTCTTTTTCTGCCATTACTGTCGCGATAACTCTTTTGTACCCGAAGATAGCTCGCTTTTATAGGAATTCCGTCGATCTCTCCTTCTATCAGATCACCCCCTTCATACCGGCTGAAGTCATCTTCGAACAGAGCACTCATGCGAAATATACTTTCGGGAATCTTTCCTGATGAGTCGTACCTCAAAGATGGGGCTATCTTCGAAATCAGGCGGGAAACGATGCGCTTTTTGAATGTACGCTTGTAATCTCTTGACAGCCATACGGCGACAAGGGAGAATATCGATATGGCGACTATCGGAATTTCTACAGCTAAATTGTTTTCATTTGAAAGTTTGAACATCAAAACAAGCGCAAAAGGCGCTATGACAAGTATGGCGAATTTTAATTTTTTTAAAATCTCTTTTCGCTCTTTTTCCAATAACTCCAGTTCTGGATATAGGTCTCGATAATAGTAGTCAAGCAGTTCGGAACGATTGAATGTCACGATTTCAAAAGTTTTTCGATATCGATATTGTTTCGTTCATGCTCGGGGATCGTGAAAAGCATTTTCGGCTTGAAACTGAACCAACCCGCTATCAAGGAAGAGGGGAACATCTGCCGGGCGTTGTTGTAGTCGGTCACCGCCTGGTTGTAGGCGCGTCTGGCTGCAGCGATCTGTTCTTCTATTTCATTGAGTGCCCGCATCAGCTGCATAATCTGTTCGTTGGCCTTGAGTTCTGGATAATTTTCTACCGATACCATCAGATTATGCAATGGTTGAGTCAATTCATCGGCTATCGCGATCTTCTCTTCCGGTGTAAGATGCGGCTGCATCGCTTTGGCACGCAGCTCGGTCACTTTTTCAAGAAGACTTTTTTCATAATGCATCGACTCTTTCATCAACGTCACGAGATTTGGAATGAGGTTGTAACGCTTTTTCAAAAGGGCATCTATGCTCGCATATATATTGTCACATTGGTTGCGTCTGGAAACGAGGGTATTGTAAAGAAGTACACCGATAAAAACTATAACGGCGGCAATTAAAAGAAAGTCCATCATATCGGTCCTTTTTGGGAGTACACTTTAGTATATCAAAAAGGACCGGTCGGATGGCTAAAAGAGGACCTTGTAGGTTATTTCTTCTGTTTTTCCATTCTCTTTCGGACATGTGGATCGAGAAAACGCTTGCGTATTCTGATATTTTCAGGGGTTACTTCTACAAGCTCATCCTCTTCGATCCACTCCATCGCGCGCTCGAGAGTCATCTCTTTTGGCGGCACTAGAACGATCGCGTCGTCTGCACCCGAGGACCTTACGTTGGAGAGTTTTTTCCCTTTGATCGGGTTTACTTCCAGATCGTTGGGGCGGGCATGTTCTCCGATGATCATTCCGACATAAACTTCCGTCTGCGGCTTGATAAAAAGTACACCGCGCTCCTGGAGATTGAAGAGAGAATAACCGAGCGCCTTGCCGTTTTCCATAGAGATAAGCGCGCCGTTGGCACGATGCTCGACAGCACCGACAAATGGGCGATATCCCAAAAAGGAGTGGTTCATGATTCCTTCCCCTTTGGTATCGGTTAGAAACTGGGTTCTGAAACCGATCAGACCGCGTGCCGGAATTTCAAACTCTATTCTGGTCGTCCCGTCAGGCATCGGGTTCATGGAATTCATCTCGGCTTTGCGTCGTCCAAGTTTGTCTATAACGGTACCGCTGAACTCTTCCGGAACGTCTATAACCAGATGTTCGTAAGGTTCCATGCGCACGCCATTCTCTTCTTTGATGACGACTTCGGGACGGGAGATCAGAAATTCAAACCCTTCGCGACGCATATTTTCCGCCAAAATGGAAATCTGAAGCTCTCCGCGGCCGGATACTTTGAAGCTTCCTTCGCCCTGCTGCTCCAGACGCATCGCGATGTTGGTTTCCATCTCTTTTTCAAGACGCTCTTTGAGTTTGTTTGCCGTTACGAATTTCCCTTCGCGACCGGCGAACGGACCGTCGTTGACGCTGAATATTACCGAAAGCGTCGGCTCTTCGATATGGAGTGGGTCGAGCTGCTGGGGATCGCTTGGATCGGTAATCGTATCACCTACATCGATTTCGCTAAAACCCGCGATAGCCACGATATCTCCGGCCTCCGCTTCGTCGATCTCGATACGCTCGAGCCCGATGAATCCGATCAACTTGCTGATACGCCCTTTTTTCTGCTCACCGTTGGCTTTGGCCAAAAGGACCTGCTCTCCGGCATGGATCTTTCCGTTGAATATACGTGCGATTCCGATACGGCCTACGTAGTTGTCGTAATCGAGGGTGAAAATCTGTGTCTGAAGAGTGTTTTCCGCGCTCCCTTCCGGTGCAGGAACGTACTCCAAAATGGCATCGAAAAGCGGAGTGAGATCTCTGTTTTCATCCGAGAGATCCCATTTTGCATAACCATCTCTGGCCGCAGCGTAAAGTACTGGAAAATCGAGCTGTGTCTCATTCGCATCCAGCGCCACCAAAAGGTCGAAAACTTCATCGACTACACGTTCTGGATCGGCAGCCGGCTTGTCTATCTTGTTGACGACTACGATCGGGCGAAGGCCCAGCTCGATCGCCTTTTTCAGTACGAATTTCGTTTGAGGCATGACGCCTTCCTGGGCATCTACGAGAAGAAGAACCCCATCGACCATTTTCAAAACACGTTCCACTTCCCCACCGAAATCGGCGTGACCGGGGGTGTCTATGATGTTGATCTTGAAGTCGTTGTAACGGATTGCCGTATTTTTCGAAAGGATCGTGATCCCGCGCTCTTTTTCGATATCGTTGCTGTCCATGACGCGTTCGGCAACCTCTTTATGGGCTTCGAAAGTACCCGATTGCTGCAGCAGCCCGTCGACCAGTGTGGTTTTACCGTGGTCGACGTGTGCGATGACGGCAATATTACGAATGTTTTGCATATGTGTTGATTCCTGATAATGTGTAAATTTGCGCCATTATATCCAAAAAAGCTTCGATTTTGTATCTACCTTAAATTCTAACACAATAGGAACGCTTATTGCTTTTCAATCATCAACATCTATATTCTCTGCAAAGAGCTGCATAGAGATTCCAAAAAGGCACACAACATGTCCCACGGATTGCATCTAACGATACACAAAACTGTTGAAACATCCCTGGCCAGGAGTGCATCCTCCCATACCGGAAAAGAAGAGAGACAAAACGAGCTATTTTCGCTACTGCTGGAAAGAGCCGAAAATAT
>JAMOOM010000094.1 GCA_027065515.1 Campylobacterales bacterium | reverse complement strand
CTTCGCCAGACGCTCTTGAAGTTTTTCGCGATCGTAATCGCTGGTTGTATTGTCGACCTGGATCTTGATCTCTTTGATGCGTGCCTCGACAGCCTCTTTGTCTCCTTTGCCGTCAACGATAGTCGTATTGTCTTTATCGATCACTACACGGCCAGCCTCTCCAAGATCCGCTACTGTAGCGCTTTCAAGCGTGCGTCCGACCTCTTCACTGATAACGGTTCCGCCTGTGAGCACTGCGATATCCTGGAGCATCGCTTTACGTCTATCGCCAAATCCTGGTGCTTTGACTGCCGCTACATTGAGGATGCCGCGCAATTTGTTGACCACCAATGTAGCCAGCGCTTCACCTTCTACATCTTCGGCGATGATAAGCAGCGGTCGTCCACTTTGCTGGATGCCTTCGAGTACCGGCAGAATATCTTTGAGATTCGTGATTTTCTTGTCGGTCAAAAGAATGTACGGATTACTGAGTTCCGCTTCCATCTTTTCGGCGTTCGTGATGAAATATGGACTCAGGTATCCACGATCGAACTGCATACCTTCTACCACTTCCAGCTCGTCAATGATGCCTTTTGCCTCTTCTACGGTAATAACACCATCTTTACCCACCTTTTCCATTGCTTCGGCAATCAGATTACCGATAGCCTCGTCGGAGTTGGCAGAAATTGTCGCAACCTGCGCGATCTCTTTTTTCTCTTTAACCTCTTTGGAGAGATTTTTGAGCTCCTCTATGATCGCATTGGACGCTTTGTCCATGCCACGCTTCACTTCGATAGGATTTGCTCCTGCAGTGATGTTTCGCAACCCCTCTTTAAAGATGCTGTGGGCCAACACGGTAGCCGTAGTAGTACCGTCTCCTGCCTCATCGGCCGTATTGCTCGCAACCTCTTTTACGAGCTGTGCGCCCATATTTTCGATCGTATCTTTAAGTTCGATCTCGCGGGCTACACTCACGCCGTCTTTTGTAATGCTTGGGGCACCGAAACTCTTTTGAATGAGTACGTTGCGTCCACGCGGCCCCATGGTCACTTTTACCGCGTCGGCCAGTTTTTTTACACCCTCATAAAGTTCATTGCGTGCTGCATCTGAAAAATGTATCTCTTTAGCTGCCATCTTTTATCCTCCTATTTATTTCAAAATTCCGAGAATATCGTCACTGGTTAGAATCAGCAACTCTTTTCCGTCTATGGTGATTTCCGTTCCGCTATATTTACCGAACACGATCTTGTCTCCCACTTTTATATGGCCTTCCTCTTCGACATCCGGACCAATGGCCAAGACAAGGGCCTCCTGTGGTTTCTCTTTCGCATTATCGGGGATGATGATACCCGATGCAGTTTTTTGCGGTTCCTCGACACGTTCTACCAGTACACGGTTAGCTAATGGCTTGAAGCTCATAAATTCTCCTTTCCTTTATGGGTTTTAGCAGTTACTTTTTTAAAGTGCTGAAATTTTACACCATATTTTTCTCGTTGTCAAGATTTTTACTATATCGTTTAGCAGTTTTTGGACAAATGCTTTAGTGCCTATGGCTAAATCTAATTGTTGGCTCTTTCTATTTGTAACATAAGGTATAATAAGTGCAAATTTTCACAGGAGATATTACAATGAAGTTTTTATGGTCGATTGTTATCTTGCTTCTGCTTTTGGTCGGAGCATCATACGCTTTGCTTTTCACCAAACCGGGAAACGATCTGCTAAAACCACTGATCGAATCCAAAATTGCAGCGAACGTCCCTTTGCCAACAAAACTGGAACGCTTCACCCTGCGTCCAAACCGATTCGACATGGCATTGAAAATCGGGAAAGATTCTCTTATCGAAGCCAAGGGGACAATGAATCTATTCTCGCAAAGTGTCGATGGAAACTATCGGGTACAGATACAAGAACTGTCCAATCTGCAAAAACTCATCGGCCAGAAACTAAACGGCCCTTTTCACACACAAGGGACCATCGAGGGCAACAAAATGGTGATGCATATCGATGGCAGCAGCGACATTGCCGGCAGCAGCACCGAATACCATCTCGCCCTGCGGGAATTCAGACCCGAAAATCTTGTAGCGACAATCGAGCATATGCAGATAGACAAACTGTTGCACATGGTCAATCAGCCTATCTATGCCAAAGGGATCGTCAACATCGAGGCAAAAATTCCAAGAATGGATATAAAAAACCTCAAAGGC
>JAMOOM010000093.1 GCA_027065515.1 Campylobacterales bacterium | reverse complement strand
GAGCCGAAAAACCTCGAACAGATCGAAAAGATCAGAAAAAACTCCGATTTGAAGATGGAGCTTGGAGGCGGAATCCGCGACGAAGATACGATCAAGCGCTATCTTGATATCGGGATCGACAGGCTGATTTTGGGCTCTATTGCCGTCAAAAATCCGGATTTCGTGAAAGATATGGCCGCCAAATACCCGATAGCCGTGGGAATCGATGCGATCGACGGATACGTAGCGGTAGAAGGTTGGGCCGAGGTGAGCCATATGAAGGCTACCGAGTTGGCTCGAGCGTTCGCCGACTGTGGCGTCGAAGCTATCATCTGCACAGATGTGGGGCGTGACGGTACACTTTCTGGCGTAAATGTCGATTTTACCGTTAGCATCGCCGAAGCAAGCGGTATCGATACGATTGCAAGTGGAGGTGTGCGAGACATGCGCGATATAGAAGCGCTTGCAAATACAGGCAAAGTTGCCGGTGTGATCATAGGAAAGGCTTTTTATGAAGGCACACTCGATCTGGCCGAGGCTTTTGCGTGGATACGTTCTCAAGAAGCCGAAGCTTGACCGGTACCAAGTCTTAAACTTCCTTGAATGCAGCAATGGATAAAATATGGCTACATATGGAAAACAGAAATTATACAAAGGATAGATATTGAAAATAATGGTGGTTGACGATAGTTCGACAATGCGCCGGATTATCAAAAATACTCTAAACCGGCTCGGTTACAAAGATCTGCTCGAAGCGGCAGACGGCGTGGAGGCGTGGGATGTTATGCGCCAGAACAAAGATGACATAGGGGTGCTTATTACAGATTGGAATATGCCGAATATGAGCGGCTTGGAGCTGGTCAAAAAAGTGCGCTCGGATTCGGCGTTTGAAGATATTCCGATCATAATGGTGACTACGGAGGGCGGAAAGACCGAAGTGATTACGGCACTGAAAGCGGGAGTCAACAACTATATCGTGAAACCATTTACGCCTCAGGTGCTCAAGGAGAAGCTCGAAGCTGTGCTTGGGGCCAATGATTGATGCAAGAGACCTATCACGAACTAACTATTCGTCCAGCAGGGCATATCGATCTTTTCTTGGATTTTGTCCAGACGCTCTTTCCGGATACGATCGAAGTAGGCGAAGATTCTCTTGTTCTGCGCTCCGAGGAGCCGCTTGAAGATGTGGCATGGGGAGTGGAGGTTTTCGCCAAAGCCCTTGGAGAAAAGCTGGGTGAAGATATCGGGGTTGATACGACACTTCAGACGAAAGAGAATATAGACTGGATCGCCAAGTATCGTGAGGCGATCGATCCGGTGGAGGTTGACGATTTTTATGTCTATCCAAGCTGGGAGTCGCCCAAAGAGGGAAAAAGAAACATCATGATCGATCCGGCACTCGCATTCGGTTCGGGCCACCACGAAACTACTGCCAGCTGCCTCGAAGCTATCGGCAGGTATGTAAAGCCCGAAGATGCCGTTTTGGACGTAGGTTGCGGCAGTGGAATTTTGGCGATTGCGGCGGCGATGCTCGGCGCAAGGGCGGATGCATGCGATACAGATCCGTTGGCGGTGGAAAACGCCCGGAAGAATTTCGCGCTCAACGACCAGGCTCCAGAGGCGATCTGGGAAGGCTCGGTGATGAATAGCGACAAATCGTACGATGTCGTTGTCGCCAATATCGTAGCCGATGTGCTTCGGATGATTGCAAAAGAGTTGAAAAGCAGGACCAAACCAGGTGGACTGTTGCTCCTTTCGGGAATCCTCGATACAAAAGAGGCTTCCGTCGAAGAAGCTTTTGGAGATATGGAGCTTCTTGAAACGATCGCCAAAAACGAGTGGCGGACCAAAATCTACAGAAAACAAGGATAAAAATGGCGGATAAAAAACCAAAGAAAAATCCGGACGATCAGAATTTTTTCAATAAAAATCCTCTGCTGACATTCGCTATCTTCTCTTTGCTGATCATTGTGCTCTTCAAGAGTTTCATCGATACGCAAGAGGGGCAATTCGGAGCACATAACCCTGCCGCTATGGGTACGGCTCCGGTGACGCAGACCAAAACGATTCCATACAGCGATCTAAAAAAGATGATCAAGTCGGGCAAGATCAAATTCGTCTCCATAGGACAGACTTCGATAAAGGCCATTTCGGAAGAGGGGGGATACAAAACCCTCTATATCGCCAAAAAAGTAGGCGAAGACAACACGCTGATTCCTCTACTCGATAAAATGGGTGTCGAATATAGTGGATATACCGAAAACAACTGGATAGGCGAAGTGATTTTCGGATGGGTATTGCCCATACTGATCTTTTTTGGAATATGGATGTTTCTGGCGAGCCGCATGCAAAAAAATATGGGCGGCGGCATACTCGGGATGGGGAGCGCCAAAAAGCTCGTAAATTCCGAAAAGCCGAATGTGACTTTCGACGATGTGGCAGGTGTCGAGGAGGCCAAAGAGGAGGTCAAGGAGATCGTTGACTTTCTGAAATATCCGGAGCGGTATATCCGCCTGGGCGCCAAGATTCCCAAAGGCGTGCTTCTCGTGGGCCCTCCCGGTACAGGTAAAACACTTCTTGCCAAGGCGGTTGCTGGTGAGGCGAATGTCCCCTTCTTTTCCGTGAGCGGATCCAGTTTTATCGAAATGTTCGTAGGCGTCGGTGCCGCGCGCGTGCGCGATCTTTTCGAGCAGGCCAAAAAAGAGGCTCCCGCCATCATATTCATAGACGAGATCGATGCCATCGGAAAGAGCCGTGCGGCAAGTGGACAAATCGGCGGGAACGATGAACGCGAGCAGACGCTTAACCAGCTATTGGCCGAAATGGACGGCTTCAGCTCCGATACCCCGATCATCGTGCTTGGAGCCACCAACCGACCGGAAGTTCTGGACCCTGCGCTTCTTAGACCGGGACGCTTTGACAGGCAGGTGCTGGTCGACAAACCGGATTTCGAAGGCCGTGTAAAGATCCTGAAGGTGCATGTCAAGCATATCAAGATGGCACCCAATATCGATCTCGAAGAGATTGCGCGACTCACGGCAGGCCTTGCGGGGGCGGATCTGGCCAATATCGTCAATGAGGCTGCGCTTCTTGCGGGACGGAAAAACAAAGAGCAGGTGGAGCAGGAAGATTTCCTCGAAGCGGTAGAGCGGGCAATAGCCGGGCTTGAGAAAAAATCGCGTCGCATCTCTCCAAAAGAGAAGCGGATCGTGGCTTATCACGAAAGCGGGCACGCTCTGGTTGCAGAGACTACACCGGGAGCCAAAAAGGTCTCCAAAGTCTCCATTATCCCACGTGGACTCGCTGCCCTGGGCTATACGCTAAATACGCCGGAAGAGAACAAGTATCTGATGCAAAAGCACGAACTTGTGGCGGAGATAGATACGCTGCTTGGAGGGCGTGCAGCCGAAGAGGTCTTTATAAAAGAGATATCGACAGGTGCTAGCAACGACCTCGAGCGCGCTACTGATATAGTCAAGGCGATGGTCGGACTTTATGGAATGAGCGACGTGGCGGGATTGATGGTGCTTGAAAAACAGACCAATATGTTTCTCGGCGGAGGAATGAGTCAAAAAGACTATAGTGAAAAGACAGCCGAAGAGATGGACGAGTTTATCAGGAGTTTCCTGAACGAACGATATCGTCACGTTGTCGCGCGCCTCAAAGAGTATAGCGAAGCGATCGAAGAGATTGTCGAAGAGCTATTTAAAGCAGAAACCATCGAAGGCAAGATGGTACGAAAAATTATTCGCGATTTCGAGAAAAAAGCGGGGATTCCCTCCAAGCTCGTCTGTGAAAAAGAGGAGGATGAAAAAAAGAGTGGCGATAGATCGGAATCGGGCAAAAACGACGAAGGCGAATCCTGATGGATGGAAAGCGAACCGTTCTGATGCCTTCTGCAATGGGTGGTATCGCGATGGTGTGGGCGGTAGTGCTTGCCATTCTTGTCGTCAGCGATGAATTTCTTTTCAATATAGCGTTGGTATTTGGCGCTTTGATATGGACTTTTTTTCATTATGTTCCAGAACGTGCACCTATCATCAAAGCCGACGATACGGTAATTTCTCCGGTTGACGGTGTGATCGAGTCGGTCGAGGAGTCGGGCGATAAAGTGACAATATCTATCCGCAAAGGAATTTGGGACTCCTCAGCCGTATGGGCTCCGGTGGCAGGAGAGGTGATCGAGGCCCATATTTTACACGGTCTATTTCTGCCTTTGGACGAACCGCTCTCCAAAAGACTCAATGAGCAGGGCGGCTTTCGGTACCGCTGGGGCGAAAATATATTGCGTATGCAGTTGCGATGCGGAACGCTTGCTTGGAAATTGCCAATTTTTGCCTCCCCGGGCGCAATCGCGCAGGGTGATCTGCAAGGGCAGCTCATACAAGGAGTCGTCTTTGTTGAAATTCCAAAAACTATCCAAAGTGAAGTGGCGCCGAGCGAGCGCGTAATGGGCGGAGTATCCGTTATCGCCCGCGCGTGATTTTCCATGCAACGCAATCGCTTCGGGCTCATCTATCTGCTTCCAAACCTTTTTACTGCAGCATCCATCTTTGTCGCCGTCGTATCGATGGTCGCCGCACTTCATGGAGAGTATGAAAAATCGGCGTGGCTGATATTTCTTTCGCTCTTGTTCGATGGTCTTGACGGACGCGTCGCCAGACTTACCAGAACGACCAGCAAATTCGGTATCGAGTTTGATTCTCTCGCGGATATTGTGGCCTTTGGCGTGGCGCCGGCGCTTCTTGCCTATCAATTTATAGGTTGTCATTATGGCCGTTTTGGCGTATTGGTTATGGCGCTTTTCATTATTTTTGGGGCGGTTCGCCTGGCCCGCTTCAATGTCATGAGCCCCAATACCGATCCGACCGTATTTATCGGGGTCCCGATCCCTACCGCCGCCATCTTTGTCGCGGTGTGGATTTTGATGTTTCTTCGATATCCATCTTTACAGCAGATGGGCGGTGCGCTTTTGGGAGGGATGCTTTTTGTGTCGCTGCTGATGGTGAGCAACATCCGGTATCCAAGCTTCAAAAAGATAAGACTCGAAAAACCTATCGTCACAAAGACGCTGCTTTTACTGATCCTTTTCGTTTCACTTCTATATCTGTATCCGGTAGAGGGGTTGACGCTTTTGATTTCACTCTATATTTTGTGGGGCCTTGTCCGCACTTTTTATATGCTGGTTTATAGAAAACGCAAGAGTTTTTAAAAAGAGACTGAAAGCAAATATTTCACGCAGTGGAGTCCGATAGATTCCGGTGTGGTATAATTTCTTCACTACAATACAAGGAGAGGTTATGCATTCTACAGATGTAGGCCGCATCAAGTCGATAAAATATCTGCCCAAAATCGAAATCAAAAACACTCTCCTACCGCTCTGCCCAGAAATTTGACTTTAAATCTCAAAAATTATAAAAAGCGTCACAACCAAAGGAAAATATGATGAGCGATAAAAAAAGAGTATATATTTTCGATACGACACTGCGCGACGGCGAACAAAGCCCCGGTGCATCGATGAATACGGAAGAGAAGATTAAAATAGCTACACAGCTTCAAAGGCTTGGCGTCGATATAATCGAAGCGGGATTCGCTGCAGCGAGCCCGGGAGATTTCGATGCGATTCGGCGAATCTGTGAAGTCGTCGATAAAAGTACCGTCTGCTCGCTTGCGCGCGCGGTCGATAAAGATATCATCCAGGCAGGCGAGTCGCTTATGGAGGCGAAGCGAAAAAGAATTCACACCTTCATAGCTACAAGCCCTATCCATATGAAGTACAAATTGAAAATGAGTCCGGACGAAGTGGTCAGACGTGCCGTGTCTGCCGTGAAGCTGGCTAAAACATTTACAGAAGATGTGGAGTTTAGCTGCGAAGATGCCGGCAGGAGCGAAATTGAGTTTTTGAAAGAGATTTTGGATGCCGTCATAGAAGCGGGCGCTACAACACTGAACATTCCCGATACCGTAGGCTACAGATTGCCACAGGAGATGGGAGAGATGATACGAAAGCTTCATGCGCATGTCGGCCAGCGGGCGATAATATCCGTCCATTGTCATAACGATTTGGGACTGGCTGTAGCAAACTCGCTCTTTTCGGTAATGGCTGGCGCCAGGCAGGTCGAGTGCACGATCAATGGCCTGGGAGAGCGTGCCGGTAACGCCGCGCTCGAAGAGGTCGTCATGGCGATGAAGACGAGAGCCGACGTTTTCAACGGATACGAAACCAACATCAACACCAAAGAGATCTATCCAAGCAGCAGACTGGTCTCTGCGATTACCGGCATAGAGCCGCAGCCCAACAAGGCCATAGTGGGCAAAAATGCTTTTGCACATGAAAGCGGCATTCATCAAGATGGTATCCTCAAATGCCAGGAGACTTACGAAATCATGCATGCAGAGGATATAGGCTTGGAGAAAAACCGCCTCGTTCTGGGTAAACATTCGGGACGCCACGCTTTCAAAGAGCGGATCGAAGAGCTCGGTTTCGACCTGAGTCCCGAGGATCTACAGAAAGCTTTCGAGCGTTTCAAAGTATTGGCCGACAAGAAAAAAGAGATTTTCGACGACGATATTCGAATGTTGATCGCAAGCGAGATCACCAATATTCCGCAGGCTTTCGAGCTGGTGGGATTGCAGATAGCCGACTGCTCGTCGGGTGTTCCCAGTGCGGCCGTGACGATACGCCATGATGGCGAAGAGATTACCGATGCAGGTATAGGGGATGGAACAATAGATGCGATTTTCAAGACGATCGACCGTATCAGCGGGCACCACGGTTTGCTGAAGGATTATCGCGTAGAAGCGGTAAGTCAGGGAAAGGATGCTTTGGCTAAGGTAGTCGTAAACGTCAAATTCGACGATGAGAGCAGCGCCGTTATCGGGCACGGCCTGAGTATCGATACGATGCTTGCCAGCGCCAAGGCGTATATCGGGGCTTTGAACAGCTACCTATCCATGCTCCCTTCAGGGTGCCAGATAGATAACTGCGAGGGAGTTTAGCCCGAAGGCTGGCTGGATGCTATATCGAAATCGAAATAGTCCGAGCGGAAAGCGCCGTTGGGTATCTTTTCGAACTGTATGATGGCGGCGTCATAATTTTTTTGTTGCATATACAAAAGCCCCAGTGCGTAGCGGCTTTCCAGATTGTTGGGGTCTGTCAATTTCGCGAGCTCCAGAAGAGCCGATGCGTTGGCGGGATGTTTCGCTCCTACGGCCGCTACGGCGGACAGAAAGAGAGTTCGGCTGTCGTCATGGCCGTATTTGTCCACCAGCTGATTGAAAAGCTGGTAAGCCTCTTCGTAAGCCTGTAGATATATGTCGGTTAGCCCAAGCGCTTCGATAATGCCTGCAGGATCTTCCATCTCTCCGAGAAGTTTCTCCTCCAGTCTGGTTTTGAATGTGTAGAGTGTTCCCGTGACGAAGCGAAGCGTGATATAGTTTTCACGTGTAAAAGCGCTGCCGTAATAGACGGCATCCAGATTCAGCGGATGCTCTTTTAGATATTTTTGGGCCTGGATACTAAACCGTTTGATTTTCAGATGGCGATATGCGATTTGCAGGTAAAGCATGTGTGGAAGCACCTCGTCCCCCATGTAGTTTCTAAGCTTTTCGGCGCTTTTTTTGGCCCGTTCCCACGCTCCTTCGTTTGCAGCCACCAAAATATCGGTGAGTAGGTAGATGGGACGGTTTCCATGCGGAGTAGAGAGCCATTTGGAAGCGGCTGCAATATTGCCTTTGTATATAAAAAAAAGAGTTTTGTAAAAAGATTGCAATGTCGTAGGCTTGAGCATCTGTGTCAAGTCGTCACTTACGAACTGCTCCACTTGCGGAATGGGTTTTCCGATAAGTTGCTCGCACATCAGAGCGAAAATTGCCGAAAGATAGTTTGCCGAATCGAGGTGGTAGCTGCGCAGAAAGTGCTCGTGTGCCTTGGAATAGTTGCCTATCTGCGCATATGTAAGCCCCAGATTGTAGTGAAGAATCGAGTGGTTGGGGTAGCGTTCGAGAGCCTTTCTCAAAATGGCATTGGCAATGCGTATATGGTGGTCGATCGCAGCTTTGATCGCCTTGGATATTTGAAGATTGGCATGTGAGAGCGATGAGCTTCGGGAAAGAATTCTCGCTGCCTCTTTATCTTCCTCCACATATATCGCGGCATTTCCTTTTTTGATGAAATTGATCGTCTGAGTGGCATCGAAAACCTTGAATGGCGCAAATTCAAAAAATAGTTTGTATGCCTGCGGCGGCATCAGGATACTCTCTGCACTAAAGCGTCTTTGGGCCGCATCTATGTCATATACGGCCGCAGATAGTTCGGTTTTGACAGGGTAGAGCTCCAGCCCTTTGCCTTTGAAATCTGTTTTGAGTCTTTTTAGGAGTTTGGCGGCGTGTGCGGGCATCTGGTTCTTCAACTCTACAAGAGCCAGCGCTTTTAGGCTTTTAACGGACTTTTCCGATTTTTCGGCCGCTCGTTTCAGGTATTGGGTAGCCACCGTATAGTCACCGATTCTGGCATACATCTGGCCCAGCAATAGAAATTCATTGGCTGCAGGCTCGATCTCCATCAGGTCTATCGCTTTTAAAGGACGCTCGAAAACGGTATATCCGATACTTCCCAGACGAGAAAGGTTTTTGTTGTATGCGTTGCTTACAGGATGTGCGACGGCACTGAGGATTTCGAAATAGTTGCCGCGGTAGTAGTTTATAACTGCATATAGGTAACTGTAAAGAGGTGAATTGTAGCTGTCTGGAAGATAGGCTTGTGCCAATTGCAAATAATACTCGAATCTTTTTTTATCGTGCAGGTGCAGAGCGCTCGCCGCCGCGTTTACTGCACTTATGCAGCGGTTTTCTCCATTGATTATCGCCTTTTTGAACGATTTGATCGCCTCTTCGTACTTTCCCTGCCTCATCTGCGCTACACCCAGATTGTAACTCGATATCGAAGCGCTGAAAGTGGCGATCTGCTCGAAAAGGTTCAGGGCCTCCTTTTTGTTGCCGCGTGCATATAGGATGTTCGCTTTTTTGATCATCTGTTCGAGTTGTGACTGTGCGGCGAGCGGTTTTATTTTTTCGGAGGATTTGATCTTTTCGATAAGTTTCTCGGTATTGGTGGATTGTGTCTCGCTACTCTTTTTGGAAGCCAGTACGATGAGCAAAATGACTAAAATCAGTACGAACACTCCGCCTGTGGCGACAAGCAGCCAAACCATCCTTTTTCGTTTTTTGTCAGGGGGTTTTGGCGCAGACCCGCTCTCGGGCGTCTCGTCACTCTCTTCGAGGATTACTACCTCTTCTTCGGCCATACGATCACTTTAGAGGTAGCGCCTGAGCGGTTCGGGGATGATGATGGAGCCATCTCGCTGCTGATAATTTTCCATGATCGCGATCAGTGTGCGGCCCACCGCCAGGCTCGATCCATTGAGTGTGTTGACTAGCCTGTTTCTCTTCTGGTCTTTGAAGCGGATCTTTCCGCGCCTTGCCTGGAAATCGCGGGTGTTGGAGATGGAGCTGATCTCTCTGTATTTGCCCTGACCGGGTAGCCATACCTCCAGATCGATCGTTTTTGCAGCGGAAAATCCCATATCTCCCGCACACAGAAGCATATGGCGATGAGCGAGCCCCAAAGATGTGAGTAGATCCGAAGCGCACGATACCATCTCGTTAAAGACCGCATCGCTATCTTCGGGGCGTGTTATACACACGAGCTCCACTTTGTCGAACTGGTGCTGCCTTATCATTCCGCGGGTATCTTTGCCTGCAGAGCCCGCCTCTTTTCTGAAGCACGGGGTATAGGCGGTAAGGCGTTGTGGAAGAGTGTCGGCGGGGAGAATTTCATCTCGGAAAAGGTTGGTGACCGGCACTTCCGCCGTGGGAATCATATAGAGATTCTCTCCTTCGATTTTGAAAAGGTCGTCGGCGAATTTCGGCAGCTGTCCCGTAGCGAAAAGCGACTCGTCATTGACCATGAACGGGACATACACCTCTTCAAACCCCCGGTCGCGGTTGAAGTCCAGCATATAGTTTATCAAGGCGCGTTCGAGCCTGGCACCCTCGAAGCGCAAAGCACTGAATCTGCTCTTGGCGATCTTTACGCCACGTTCAAAATCGATCCAGCCGTTCGCCTGTGCCAGTTCCCAATGCTCTTTCGGCTCAAAATCGAAATGCGCAGGCTCCAATACACGCTTTAGCTCCACATTGTCCTCTTCGCCGGTGCCGTCGGGTACATCCGGATCGGGAATGTTGGGAATCGTAGCCGCGATTTCAAAAAGCTTTTGATCGAGTAGCCGCAGCTCCTCTTGCATGGCGGCGATTCGCTCCTTGTTTTCGGCTACCTCTTTTTGGAGTGCGCCAAGATCTTTTCCTTCCCGTTTGTACTGACCAAATAGGCGACTTTTTGCATTCTGTTGTGCCTGCGCCGCTTCGAGGCGTTTTTGCACCTCTTTTTTCTCTTCGAAAAAGGCTTTGACTTTTTCCAGCACCTTTTCATCGACCCCACGGCGTTTCAGCGCCGCAGCGATGGTCTCGAAATCCTTCTCAAGCTGTCGCAGATCGAGCATTCAAATCCTTCTTCTGAATTTAGATATTATCTTGCATATCATAAGTCGTAATCGATACGATAGCGGTAAAATAGGTGAGCCACAAGATCAAAAGCACGGCAACGGGAATGAGTATGAGGGTAGCGAGCGCAAATCCCATAACTATGCCGACCCCAAGAACTACAAGCATCCAAAGCGACACGATGACAAAATAATCGACAGTGAACGCGCCTTTCCAGAAAGTGGGGGAGAAAAACATGAAAACGGCGTTGAAAGCGTCACCGAATGTGCGCTGACAAAGCGCGTAACCATAAACAAGAGGCCAAAGATAGCTGAAAAACAAAGAAGCGATCAGTATGAATGCAAGAGTGGGCGAGCTGAACCCCAGAATCTGCATATAGAACTGGTATGTCTGTTCGGGCGTGGCGTCGGGAGTGCTTGTGTGCTGCTGCATGATGGAGAAGGCCTCGAATCCTCCGGTCAGCCAGAATATCAAAGCGGATATGAGAGCCAAAATCAAAGAGAAGAGGATGAAGCCCGTATAGTAGCCGGCTGCGGGTGAGAGAAAAGCGAAAAGCATCTCTTTCGCATCGCTTTGCGCCATCGCTCTTTTGAAGTTTTCGATCGTGGCGGAACCTTTGGCCCTGTCCGCTACATAGTATGCCAGCGCATAGACTACGATACTTTGGAAAATCGAGGCTATAAAACCGATCATCGGGATGAACTCCAGTAAGATCAGTAGCAGCAAAATAGCGGCGACGATCGATGTGTTTTTCCAGCTGCCGCTGAGCGCAGCCCATGTGTAATCCATCGCCGTGCGTATCGGGTGGCTTGAAAGAGCTGGATCCTGTAGAATTTTCATTATTTTTCCTTATGTGATTTTAGAGGTGCTCTTTTGGTGTTTTTCTCAATTTTGAAATATTTTACACAAAAATAGATTGATCTATTCTGATTGCTGCACGATCAACCATAAAGCCGCCTGAAGAGCATCATTCCGGTAATCGTAGCGGCGATGCACAAAACGGTATTGAGTGTCACATTGGCTGCCGCTCTTGCCCATAGG
>JAMOOM010000092.1 GCA_027065515.1 Campylobacterales bacterium | reverse complement strand
CCGACCCAGTATTTTTTCAAGATTTTCACCCTTCATCCTTTTTAAAGTGGCGCAATTGAATTTCCGCGTCCATATGCAGACTATTTCTCTCTCTTTTTCAACGCTCTTTTAATGCCTTCCAGGGCACCTTCCACGACCTCTTTGAACTCTTCTTCTTTTTTGGATACCGTATTGCGCGCGACATCGAGGATTTCCGTCACGCTTTTTTCGACACTCTGTGTCGTCGTTTTGGCTTCATCGAGTACCTTTTCCAGATCCTCCTGGACGACCGAAGCCACTCTCTCTTTTATATCCTCTCCCTTCTTCACCGCCTCTTCGATACGCTCGCGTACGCTCTCTTTGAGCCTTTCCATCAGTTCCGCGCTGTGCGCACCCGCCTCTTTCGCCGCCTCCTCGATCTTCTCTTTCGTCTCTTCTTTGAACTCTTCCGCTGCCTCTTTTACACCTTCGAACGCTTTTTGCATACGCTGTTGAAGCAACGCTTTTTCGGCCTCCGCTTCGATTTTGAGCTTGAGCATCTCATACTCCAGACGAGAGAGCTTCTCCTCGCTCTCTTTGCGAATCGCTCCTATGATGCCGTTGACGATCTCTTCGATCTCAATCTTTTTGACCTCTCCTTTGACCTCGAGCTGGATTATGGCGCTTTTTAGAGCCTCTTTCGCACTCTTTTGGATCTCTTCAGCACTCGCTTCACCGCGCTCGATCGCGCTTTTGATCGCCTCTTCCACAACATTGCGCACATTCTGAACAGTTGCCTCGCCACGCTCCTGGAGGGCGCGGATCTTCTCCGTGATCTCTTTTTTCATCTTTTCCATCTCTTTCTCCTTTTTGGTTTATTTGGATTTTTCAAGCACTTCTCTTGCGAGAACCCGCCCGGTTTCTATGACTTCGTAGGCTTTGTGAAAATCGAGAACCGAGCATACCTGCTGTGGAATCTCGATCATCATATCCGGTGGATACCCGCCCAACCTATAGCCTACAAGTGTCTTTTGCATCGATTCGATCGTCATGTCGATAACATCGAAAAGATGGTAACCGCCCTCTTCCCTCTCCGAACGGGATCCGATCCAGGACCTCGCCCGATCGACAATCTCCGAAACGATCGCATCGAGCGACGACTCTTTGGCGCGGACCTCTTCGGGCATCGCGATCTTCGGCACTGGATTTTCCCCAAAAAGGCTCACGGCCACCGTAAGGTCGCTGTAAGATGCCATGGTAGGCGCGACGGGCAGAGGGTTGAGCACACCCCCGTCTACCAGAAGCATCCCCTCTTTTTCGACAGGGGTAAAGAATGAGGGGATGGAGATGGAGGCACGGATCGCTTCGAGCAGATCGCCCTCCTGAAACCATACCTCCCGGTTGCGCTTTAGATCGGTCGCGACGGCGGTAAAGGGCATGGGAAGCTCTTCGATACGTACATCGTCCAACATCTGTGCGAGCTTTTGGAGTACCTTGTCGCCTCGCACCATACCGCGGCGATCGAAGCTGAAATCGAGCAGCGCCATCACGTCCAGCGCATCCAACCCCAGCACCCACTCTTTGTAGGCATCGAGCTTTCCGGCGGCATAGAGCCCGCCGATGAGTGCCCCCATCGAGGCACCTGAAATGGCTACGATCTCATAGCCCGCACGCTCGAGCTCTTCGATGACGCCGATATGAGCATAGCCACGCGCTCCACCACTGCCAAGCACCAGCGAAATCTTTTTGCCCTTCATGCTTTTATTCTCCTTCATGCTTTCATGCCTTCCAGAAAACGCTCCACCACCGTCTCTGGCGATTCGTCCAGGCTCTTTTCGCAAGAGAGCCAGTACTCCACATAGCCGGTGGTAAAGGCGTTGAAGAGATGGGCGACTTTGAGAAAATCGCACTCTTTAAGCGGTTCATCTTCGTGCAGACGTTTAAAAAGTGCTGCCAGATGGTCATAGATGGGACAAAGCGTTTCGGCTAGGCGGCTGTTGGTTTTGAGAAAAAAGAGCGGATCGCCGCCTGCCGGGTCCTCGACAGCTTTGCGCTTTTGAGAGAAGGCGGCAAATTTCAATCGCACGAAATGCACCAGGCACGCCCTGGCGTCGGGCGATGCGGCACACGCCTGTGCAAGCTGTTCCTGAAAATGGCGGATCTGATCCTCCACATAGGCCAGATAGAGCCCCTCTTTGGAGCCGAACATGTTGTAAAGCGCCCCTACCGACATGCCCAGTTTTTTGGCGATCTCCTGGATTTTCAGCGCCGCGAACCCTTCGCTTTCGAAAATCCTGGCAGCCTCTTCGAGAATGATACGGCGTTTGGTCTCGAGCACCTTTTGGCGAATGGTCTCTTTCACCTCTTTTCCTTTGTCGAATCACGAATCGCTTTGAAGAATACTACACCAGCTTTACTTAAGAATGAATTAGCTACCATTTCAATGAATTATGTTCACCACTTGTCATAGCGGTGACAAAACGACGAGGGGAAGGCATGTCCAAACGCATCGGCACCATAGTCATCGTAACTCTGGTTCTCTTTTTCGCCTGGGAAGGTTATGACTATCTTCATTATCGTCACGCCAACGCTGTCAGCGACGCGGCCTTTATCAAAAGCGACCGGCTGGCGACGCTTTCGTTCAAAGTGGGCGGTAAAGTCGTGACACTGAGCAAAAAGGAGAACGAACAGGTCGAAAAAGGGGAGCTCTTGGCGGTTATCGATCCCAAAGACTTCAACGTCACACGCCAGAAGATCGCTCATCTCATCGAGGCTACGACGGAGGCGATCGAGGCGATGCGCCTGAAAAAAGCGCGCCTGAAAAAGACGCTCGCTATCCAAAAACAGATCGCCGAAACCGACATCGACGCACTGGGCCGACAGATCGGGGCTCTCTCCTTTCGTATCGACGCGGCCAAAAAGCGGCTGGAAAAACTTCGCAAAGATATGCTGCGCTACAAGAATATGCTCGAAAACCGCCTCATCGCCAGTGGGGACTTCGAAACCGTCGCCATGCACCATGACGCACTCAAAGACGAGATCGAGGGGATGAAAAAGGAGCGTCAGGCGATGCTGGCGCAAAAGCGCAAAGCCGTCGATGCCCGCCGTATCGCGGAGTTAAATGAAAAACAGATCCTGGAACTCACCAAATCGATCAAAGCCAGAACCAAAGAGCTTCAGGCGCAAAAAAAGAGCCTCGAAGCCGTCGAAAACAGCCTCGCCTACAGCAGACTCTACGCCCCTTTCGACGCAATTGTGGCCAAAAAATTCATCGAAACCCCCCGCGTCGTGAAAAAGGGCACGCCCGTCTATGCCGTCACCGACCCCAAAGCGCTCTATTGCGAAGTGCTGCTTTCCGAAAAGAAGATGCACGGCGTTAGACCTGGCAACAGCGTCAAGATCAATGTTGACGCCATAGAAGACAAAGCATACCGCGGCACGGTCGAGTCCATCGCCCCCACTTCCGCTTCCACCTTCAGCCTCGTGCCCCGCGACATCGCCAGCGGCGAATTTACAAAACTCGATCAGAGGTTCGTGATACGGATAAAGCTCGATGGCATCGAAGGACTGCGGGCCGGGATGGGCGCGACTGTAGCCATCGCCCGCGATAGCGGGCATTAGGCATTGGGCATTGAGATTCGCTTTGCGAATCGGCATTTTGTTAGAGGAGTTTTAAGTTTGGTCGAAAAGCTGGAAGATTTGAGAGTCTATCAAAGTGCTTTGGAGCTTAGCCGGATGGCATGGGAAATCTATTGCCGACTGCCCAAAGAGTTTCGGTACGACATGGGTTCGCAATTTATACGCTCAGTCGATTCGATCGGGGCGAATATTGCCGAAGGTTTTGGAAGGTTTCACTACAAAGATAAGATAAAATTTTATTACAACGCCAGAGGCTCGCTATGGGAAGCCAAACATTGGCTCTACCTGCTTCACAAAAGAGACTTCATCGACAAAACACAATTCGAGCTTTTCGTGAATTCGATTCAACAAACGGGTAAACAACTCAACAATTTCATCAAGGCGACGGGAGAGAAAGATGGCTGAACCCCAATGCCCAATGCCTAATGCCGATTCGCGAAACGAATCTCAATGCCCAAATGCCAAAAACCCCTGGGACATCACCCCCAAAGAAAGGGCTATTTTTTCGATCATCGTCATGGCCGGTGCCTTCATGGCCATTCTGGACACGACAGTGGTGGACGTCATCGTGCCAAAGCTCACAGGGCCATTGGCTACGGATATGTATGGGGTGCAGTGGATAATCACCAGCTACATGGTCGCTGCGGCGATCGCGCTGCTCATTACCGAATGGCTCATCAAGCGGTTCGGAGCCAAAACGATATTTGTAAGCGGCGTAGCGCTCTTTACCGTGGCCTCGTTTCTTTGCGGAATTTCCGATTCGCTTGAAGAGATCATCATTTTCCGCGTCATCCAGGGGGTGGGAGAGGCGCTGATCATGGTCACCAGCCACATCATGATCTTCAGCTATTTTCCGCCTGAAAAACAGGGGTTGGCGATGGGAATTTTCGGACTGGGCGTCAGTTTCGCCCCGGCGTTGGGCCCCACGATCGGCGGCTATCTTACCGAGTATTACAACTGGCGGATGGTCTTTTTCATCAACGTGCCGGTTGGGCTCTTGCTGGTCGTTTCCGGCCTCATCTATCTGCCCAAAGAGCGCTTTTTCGAAAATCTGCGTTTCAACTTCGTCAGCTTCATACTTCTATCTTTTGCCACGATCGCTTTGCTCGTGATGTTAAGCCGAGGGCAGCAGCTCGGTTGGTTCAACTCCATCGAGATCGGCGCGCTTCTGTTTTGCACCCTGATTGGATTTTCGCTCTACGCACTCAGTGAAATACACTCCAAAAACCGCCTTATCGACTTTTCACTCTTTAAAAATCCGGCCTTCGCCAACGGAATGATGATCTACTTCTTCATTCTGGGTTTTTCGATGTACCAGTATTTCTACCTGCTGCCGGTCTATTACGAGCACATCAAAATGCTTCCCACTCTGGATGCTGGTATCGCCGTTTTCGCTTTCGCTATCTTTATCGGGCTCTTTTCCCCGCTTGCCGGCATAGCGTCCGACATAATCGGCGCCAAAAAGACGGTGGCGATCGCCGCTTTTTTCTATGTAACCACTTCGATACTCTTGCTTCCTACGCTAAACTACTATACCCCTTTGCATCAGGCGATGCTTTTGACCATCCCTTTCGGAATCGGTATGGGACTCTTTTTCGCGCCCGTGACGGTGATGGTACTGCAAAACGCGCCTGGCCACAAAGGAGAGCTCGCCATCGTACTGATGGACTATTTTCGCTTCGTCGGCGGCAGCTTCGGCACGGCTCTGGCCACCAACAATATGGAGTATTTCAAAAATCTCCATTTTCTTCGCATGGAAGAGCTGCAAAACATCGAATATATCGACTACTTTTTACATAAAATGCAAGAGAGCCTCGGTGTATCGATGGACCAGGTCAAAGCAGTTTTTGGCAACTACGAATCATTCATGAGCTACAACTACGGCTTCTATAACACCTTTATGCATGCCGGATACTGGGGAATTCTGGGCTCACTTTTCGTTGTGCTGCTCTTTGTAAAAATTCCTTTAAAATCCAAAAAACTCAAGGAGAAATCATGAAACGTTTACTTTTTTTGACACTTCCGGCTCTGGTGTGGGCAGAAAGTTACGAGCAGATTCTGCGATACCTCGACGACTCTTTGGTGATGAAAAGCGCCCGTCAGATGAAACAGGCTGTCTACGAGATGGCCAAAAGCGCCGAAGGCAAAAACCTTCCTACACTCGATGCAGACTTTACCGCCGTAAGGCTAAAGGAGACACCAACAGCCACTTTTCACCTCGGTGCCGCTCCCACCAAAGCGCCAATGGGGAAAAAGAACAATTTCGAAGGAGCCCTGACGCTCAAATACCCTATCTTTACAGGTTTTGCCATCACGGCCTCCATCGACAAAGCCACCTGGCAGCACAAACAGGCCACCTTGAAAGTGTCCGACCTCAAACGCAATCTATACCTTTCGGCTACACAGCTTTCAAGTGCTATCGACGCCACAGATCACAAACTCGACGCTTTGAAAAAGGCCAAAGATGCAACCGACGCGGCGCTTGAAAAAGCGCAGGGCCTCTACGACAACGGCCTTCTGCCTCCGGCAGATCTTTACAATATCCGTGCCAAATCCTACGAGATCGAAGCCCAGATCACCGACGCCGCGTCACAAAAATCCCAACTTCTGAATACCCTTTCACAGATGACCGGGCACATCATCGAGAGCGTCGATCTTTATGGCGACTCCATGCCGCTCGATAAAGAGACTCTTGAAAAAGAGGCTTTAAGCAAAAGAGAAGACATTCGCGCGCTCCAGGCGGCTTTGAGAGTGAAAGAGGAGGATATCAGGCTGGCAAAAAGCCGCTATTACCCCACTATAGGAGCCGCTGCCGCGTTGAAACGGAGGGGAGATACATTGAAACTCAATGGCAACGGCATCATGAACGCCGACGAGAGCTATCTCGGTGCTTCACTTTCATGGAATCTGTTCAACGGTTTTTCCGACAAGCATACGATCGAAGCGGCAAGGCTGCAAAAACTCTCCTCCGCTACATCCCTGCTCGATTACAAAAACCGCGTCAAAAGAGAGCTTGACAACGCCTTTTTGCAGCTCGGCTCGCTAAAATCGAGGCTTCTTAGCGCAAAAATGGAAGTCAAAGCCAAAGAGGAGTACTACAAGCTGACCGAAGGACGCTTTGAAAACCAGCTCGCCAGCGCCGACGAGCTTAGCCGTGCCATCGCTGATCTTGCAGCGGCAAGAGCGAAAGTATCGGCTCTTAAAAGCCAGATATTCAACCAAAAAGCTTCTATCTGGCTAATGGGCGGCTTGGAGAGTTTCAAAAACGGATTCTCCCTTCCGAGCGTGTGATTCGCACGGAAATATTGTTGGGTTTGTGCGGAATGACGGATAATAGAATTTAAAAAATATTTTTTCATTTATAATCCGTCATTTTCAAATTTATAAACTCCATCATTCCTTGCTTGAATCGCTTTTTTGAAAAACTCTGAGTACTTTGTGAAACCTTTTTTGTATCAAACTCTAAAGACTCAAACCTTTGGACTGCAGAAATTATATCTTCTTTATTCTGTTTTTTAAAATGTATGCCATTTAAACCATCTACCACAGTTTCAGCAGTACCACCTTCATTTAAAGCTATCACAGGTGTTCCGCAAGCCTGTGCTTCTATAGGAACTATACCAAAGTCTTCTACAGCAGCATAGACAAAAGCTTTTGCTCTTTGCATAGTATCAACCATGATATGGTCATCACAATATCCCAAAACAGTTATATTTTTTCCTGCAATTTTTTGAATATCTTCAAACTCTTCCCCTGCACCAATGACAACAAGCTTTTTATCGGGCATTTCATTAAATGCTTCAACTATGAGTTTTGTTTTTTTATAAGGTACCAATCTTGAAGCTGTAAGATAAAACTCCTCTTTTGCTTCATATAAAGTAAATTTTTTTGTATCTACAGGTGGGTAGATAACTACTGCCTCTCTTTTATATAAGCGTTCAATTCTCTCTTTTACAAAATTAGAATTTGCTATAAAGTAATCAATCCTATCTAAGCTCTCAAGATCCCACTTTCTTATGTATTGTAAAGTTTTTTCAACCATAATTTTTTTTGGCTGTGTTAAAGAAGAGACATAATCATCGTAAAGATCCCATGCATAACGAATGGGGGTATGACAGTAACAGATATGCTTCTGCTCATCAGTTTTTTGTACACCCTTAGCAACTGCCCAAGAAGAACTTATAATAAGATCATAACCATTTAAATCTAAACTCTCTATAGCTTTTGGAAAAAAAAGTAAATAGTTTCTAAAATGTGTTTTTGCTAAAGGTAAGTGTTGTAAAAAACTAGTAGTTACCGTTTTATCATTTATGATCTCTTTTCTTTGAGAATCACTCAAAAAATCAACCAAAGAAAAAATATCAGCATTAGGGTAAATAGCAACTATCTCTTTTAGCACTTTTTCTGCACCAGCATTAGTTACTAACCAGTCATGAACTATGGCTACTCTCAACTTTTCATAGCCTCTTCAAAGACTTTTATATGCTCTTGTGCAGACTTCTCCCAGCTAAATTCTTTTGCTCTTGCTAGACCTTTTCGGATCATCTGCTTTTGTAAAGCTTCATCACTTAAAACAAGCTCTATCTTTTGCTTAATGTCTTCTACACTGTAAGGATCACAGTATACAACTGCATCACCACCTACTTCAGGCAAAGAGGCCACATTTGAGGTAATCACGGGAATACCACATGCCATAGCTTCAATCACAGGAAGACCAAAACCTTCATAGAATGACGGGAAAAGAAAAAGTGAAGCTTTATTGTATGTCATGGCCAATTCAACATCGCTAATATAACCCAAATACTCAATATATTGTTGATTTGCTTCAATTAAACTCATTATTTCCATATTTTCCCAACCTTTAAAACCTGCCAAAACTAAACTATACTCTTTTTTATAATCTTCATCTAAAAGATTATAAGCATTAAGTAAGCCCAAAAGGTTTTTTCTTGGTTCTATACTCCCAACAGAAAATATAAACTTTTGGGGTAGGTTAAAAGACAATGAAAATTTTTCATACTGTTTAAACAGTGTGTGGTCAATTCCATGATATATCACCTTTATTTGCTCATCTATAAAAGTTGTTCTTTCCAATATCTCATTTTTAGAAAATTCTGATCCTGTGATAATCATATCACTTCTATAAATATTTTGAAAAAAATTATCTTCAAAATATTTTATTCTCTCTCGGGGATGAAACTCTTTATGTAAAATAAAAGAAAAATCATGAACACTAGTTACTATTTTTCTAGCTTTTACACCACTATTTGGAATAAAATTTGGTTGCCAATACAAATCATATTGATTGGAAAACATCTTAGTAAAATATACTAAAACTTTTCTCATAATTTTTTTAAGTAATGGATTTTTTGTAACTATAGATTTTATACTCTTTATACCATCAGAAGAAGAAGGTTTTATTAGTTTTGAAGAGTTGTATCCATAAAAAAAATAAATATCAGAAATCTGGCTCTTCTTCAAATATTTAGAAACTTCATATGTATATCTTCCTATACCTGTCAATGATGATAGCAATGAAATTGCATCTACTAAAATTTTAGTTTTTTTCATACATTTCATGTAGTACTGTTTTTAGATCTCTTTGCTTAACATTTCCTATCATTTCAAAAAGTAACTCATTTGAACCTGTTAAAGATTTTATTTCATCTTTTCTTACAAAAGCAGGATTTACTTGTACATCTATGTTATATCCTGCTATTTCATTCATTATATCTATTACATCCAGTAATTTTATCCCTTGATTTGAAGCGATATTTACAACTTTACCTTTTGCATCACTTTGCAAAAGCCTTTTATAAACTTCACAAACAAATAAGACATCATTAAATTCTCTACTTACATCAAGATTTCCAAGCTCTATAACTTCTTTTTTTTCTTTATAGTGTGAGACTATTTTAGGGATTAAGAAGTTTTTACTCTGTCCTACTCCGGTATAGTTAAAAGGTCTAGTGATGATTATAGGTAGTCTTTCAAAGTAGTTTTTAGCCAAACACTCCATAGCATACTTGCTAGCTCCATAATGATTAGCAGGTTTTGGACATAAAGACTCATCTAAAACTTCTAAGCCTTGATTACCATAAACTGTTGCACTACTTGCTAGTATAATTTTGTTTAAACTAAGACCTAATTCAACAAAACTATCTAAAATATTTGTAGTACCAATGGTATTTACTTTATAAAAATCTTCATTGTTACTATGTGCAGCAAATGAAATTCCAGAAAGATGTATAAAATAATCAGGGTTTACTTTTTGTAAAACAGCTAAAATCTCTTCTTTTTGAGTGATATCACATTTGTACTTTTTATTTGTACTTTCAAATAAAGATGTACCATAAACATCATATCCTGATCTATTAAGATATGATGATAAATGTTTTCCGGTAAAGCTATCTATACCAGTAATTAAAACTTTTTTCATTTTTAAAATACAAATCCAGTTTTATTTCTTCTAAGATCAGCTTCTACCATCATAGCACATAACTCTTCGAGTGTACATTTTGGCTCCCAACCAAGCTCATCTTTTGCTTTTTGAGGATTACCTATGAGAAGATCTACTTCTGCTGGTCTATAGAATTTAGGATTTACTTTAACCACAACTTTACCTGTAGCTTTATCTATGGCTACTTCATCTTCAGCATCTCCTTTAAACTCAAGGTCAATATCTACCGCTTTAAAGGCCATCTTTACAAAATCTCTTACAGTTTCAGTTCTGTTTGTTGCTAACACATAGGTATCTGGTTTGTCTGCTTGAAGCATCAGGTACATTCCTTCAATGTAATCTTTTGCAAAGCCCCAGTCCCTTTTTGCATCCATATTACCTAGTTCCATATACTCCATCTTACCAAGTTTTATCTTTGCAACACTATCTGTAATTTTACGAGTTACAAACTCTAAACCACGAAGTGGAGATTCATGGTTAAATAGTATTCCACTTGAAGCAAACATATCGTACGACTCTCTGTAATTTACTACCATCCAGTGAGCATACATCTTCGCTGCACCATAAGGGCTTCTTGGCCAAAATGGTGTTTTTTCTGTTTGAGGAATCTCTTGTACTTTTCCAAACATTTCAGAGGTTGAAGCTTGGTAGAATTTAATTTTAGGATTTACTATACGAATAGCTTCGAGCAGATGAGCACATCCAAGACCTGTTATGTGAGCAGTAGCCAAAGGTTGCTCAAATGAAACTCCTACAAAACTCTGTGCAGCAAGATTGTATATCTCATCTGGTTGTATTTCACTTACCATTCTTATGCTATTTGCAGCATCTGTCAAGTCATACTCTATTAGGTGTAAATTTTCATGATCTTTAACACCAAGCTCTTCTAGTCTCCAAAAGTTTACAGAAGATGTTCTTCTGTATGTTCCATATACTTCATACCCTTTCTCTAAAAGAAACTCCGTTAGGTATGCACCATCTTGTCCTGTTATTCCTGTAATTATTGCTTTTTTCATTATTATCCTTTCATATTTAAAATTAACTATCACTCTCAAAAATATCACGAGGGTAATCCCCCCATTTTCCACAGTATCCAAAAGTAGAATCAGGCCACACGGGCCACCTTTTGCCTAGGCGGGATGCCTCCAATCGCCGTATGAGGGCGTTCGTTATTATACACCCAGAGCCATTTGGTTGCATAATCTCTGACTTCATCGAGGGAAGTAAAGAGATGCTGATTGAGCCAGTCATACCTTACGGTACGATTGTAGCGTTCGATATAGGCATTCTGTTGCGGATTGCCCGGCTGGATATATTGCAGGGTGATTTCGTGCTTCTTGGCCCAGCTTTGCAGCGCATGGCTGATATACTCCGGTCCGTTGTCACAGCGGATGTTATTGGGTTTGCCTCTCTCTTCGATGATCCGCTCCAAAGTGCGTATGACTCTGGGTGCCGGTAATGAGAAGTCCACTTCGATCTGTAATCCTTCTCTGTTGAAATCGTCGATAACGTTGAGCAGACGGAACTTCCTGCCGTTTTCCAGTTTATCATGCATGAAATCCATTGACCAGGCCTCGTTGGGATATGATGCTGTTCCCAAGGCTTCGGGCCTTTTGCGTT
>JAMOOM010000091.1 GCA_027065515.1 Campylobacterales bacterium | reverse complement strand
GATTATGTAAAATCGGCGACCGAATCCATCGCTCCATATGTCAAGGAGGGAAATATAGTGATTCTCGAATCGACTTCTCCCGTAGGAACCACCCATATGGTCGAAGAGATCCTCAAAAATGGTGGAGTCGATACATCGAAGGTGCATATCGCCCACTGCCCGGAACGTGTCCTTCCCGGCCGGATCATGCTCGAGCTCGTTCAAAACGATAGAATCGTCGGCGGCTTGACGCCGGAGGCCACAGACAAGACCGCGGAATTTTACGAATCGTTTGTCAATGGAGAGGTGCTTCGAACCGATGCGAAAACAGCCGAAATGGCAAAATTGACCGAAAACAGCTTTAGAGACGTCAATATAGCATTCGCCAACGAACTCTCCATTCTCTGCGACAAATTCGGTATCAATGTCTGGGAATTGATCGCACTCGCCAATCGCCATCCCCGCGTCAATATTCTTCAGCCGGGAGCAGGCGTCGGAGGGCACTGTATCGCTGTGGACCCCTGGTTCATTGTCGATGCCGGCGGAGACGATGCCAAGCTGATACGCACCGCCCGTGAAAGAAACGATTACAAGAGCGATTGGGTCGTTCAAAAGATAGAACAAGCGGCAGCCGAGCTCGAGGAGAAAAACGGAAAACCGGCAAGGATCGCATGCATGGGATTGGCATTCAAGCCCGATATCGATGATCTCAGAGAGTCTCCAGCCCTGTATATCACTCAGCGCCTCGCCGCGTCGAAAGATCATGTTATTGCAGTAGAGCCAAATATTCCACTCGATACGGATATCGAATCGACACTGAAGATTTCCAATAAAACATTCAAGCTCGCGGATGTCTTCGATGCGCTGGACGAAGCGGATCTGGTAGTTTTTCTCGTATCGCACAAACAGTTCAAACGTCTAATTTACGACGATCTGAACTTTCTCGATTTTTGTGGAATAACAAATAGAAGAATACATCATTAAGAAAGAGGGAGACAGCGCATGAATATCAGTGTTGTAGGAACGGGATATGTAGGGCTTGTCACAGGAACATGCTTTGCGGAGATGGGAAACAATGTCATCTGTGTCGATATAGATGCGGAAAAAATAGAAAAACTTAAAAAAGGAATCATCCCCATCTACGAACCGGGTCTGGAAGATATGGTTGTCAACAACCACAATAAAGGGAACCTTTCGTTCACGACCAATATCGAAGAGGGGCTTGACAAATCCGATATCTGCTTCATCGCCGTCGGTACGCCGATGGGGGAGGATGGCAGCGCAGATTTGAAATATGTCCTTGCCGTCGCAAAAGCGATCGGGGAAAAGATGTCCCACCATATGTATGTCATCGACAAATCCACAGTACCTGTAGGTACGGCGGATAAAGTGCGAGAAACCATACAAAAAGCCTTAAAAGAGAGAGAATCCGATCTTACATTCGATATCATCAGCAATCCGGAATTTCTCAAAGAAGGCGCCGCCGTCGAAGATTTTATGAAACCCGACAGGGTCGTCATAGGAACGGACAACGAGAACGCCAAGGCCGTAATGCGCGAACTCTATGCCCCTTTCACAAGAAGCCATGACCGTTTTATCGACATGGATATCCGTTCCGCCGAAATGACCAAATATACCGCCAACGCCATGCTCGCCACGAAAATCAGCTTCATGAACGAAATAGCAAATATCTGCGAAAGAGTGGGTGCTGATATCAATATGGTCCGTCATGGGATCGGCAGCGACAGCCGTATCGGATACAGTTTCATCTACCCCGGATGCGGATACGGCGGAAGCTGCTTTCCAAAAGATGTTCAGGCCCTGGCCAAAACAGCCAAAGAGTACGGATATACACCTCGCATACTGGATGCTGTGGAAAAAGTCAACGAAGACCAAAAGCACGTTATCCCCCGAAAAGTATTCAACTATTTCGGAGAAGATCTGGCAGGCAGAACATTCGCTGTCTGGGGACTGGCATTCAAACCCGAAACCGATGATATGCGGGAGGCGAGTTCCATCACGATCATCAACGATCTTACATCTCGTGGCGCAAAAATAAAGGCTTACGATCCAAAAGCGATTCACGAAGCGAAGAGTTTTTATCTAAAAGACAATCCGAATATCGAATATGTCGACAGCAAATATGACGCATTGACCGATGCCGATGCCATGATTTTGGTGACAGAATGGAAGGAGTTCAGAAGCCCCGATTTCGATGAAATCAAAAAAAGGCTCAAAAAACCGATTATATTTGACGGCCGAAACCA
>JAMOOM010000090.1 GCA_027065515.1 Campylobacterales bacterium | reverse complement strand
CGCAGGAATACACGAAATTTGACATGCTTGCCCTGCTCCAGGAACTCTCTGGCATGCTTGACTTTGTACTTGATGTCGTTGGGGGCGATTTTGACAGAAAGCTTGATCTCTTTGACTTCGATCTGCTTTTGGTTCTTTTTCGCCTCTTTTTTCTTCTTTTCCTGCTGGTATTTGTACTTGCCGTAATCCATTATCTTGGCTACCGGCGGGTTGGCGTTCGGTGCAATCAAAACGAGGTCAAGACCCATTTCGGCCGCTTTGTTCAGCGCCTCGTCGCGGCTCACTACGCCATACTGTGTCCCATCGTCACCAACGAGGCGGACCTCTTTGGCTCTGATATCTTCGTTCATGATTACATCGCTTTTCTTACTCAAATTCTGACCTCACTTGTTTTCTCCTTTATGAGTTTGATAAATTCTTCCGCATCCAGATCGTACTGCTTGCGCACTCTTCTGTCACGTACGGCCACTTTGCGGCTTTTGACCTCTTCATCGCCGATTATGGCGATCATCGGCACTTTCTGCTTCTCCGCCATACGGACACGCTTGGCCAAAGACTCGTTGCGATCGTCGATATCACAGTCGATATCGTACTCCATGAGGCTGCCGGCCAACTCTTTGGCATAAGCTGTATGTTCACTCGCGATCGGCACGAAGATCACCTGGGTGGGCGCTATGAATATCGGAAATTCACCGGCAAAATGCTCGGTCAAAATCGCGATGAAGCGCTCGAAACTCCCCAATATCGCACGGTGAATCATTACAGGACGGGAGCGCTCATTATTTTCATCGACATATTCAAGCTCGAAACGCTCGGGAAGATTGAAATCCACCTGAATCGTTCCACATTGCCATTTTCGTTTCAGCGCATCGGTAATTTTTATATCGATCTTGGGACCGTAAAACGCACCGCCTCCTTCATCGATACCATATTCAAAGCCGTTTTCATCGAGTGCTTCCTTCAAAGCCGTTGTCGCCGTATCCCAGATCTCCTTCTCCCCGATCGCCTTTTCGGGCCGTGTAGAGATCTCCATCTCGTACTCGAACCCAAAGATTTTCATAACCCGATCTACAAATTCGAGCACATCGATGACGACCGATTTGATCTGCTCCGGGGTACAGAAGATATGAGCGTCGTCCTGGGTAAACTCGCGCACACGCAAAAGCCCGTGCAATACACCGCTCTTTTCGTGGCGATGCACCACTCCATATTCGAAATATTTCAGTGGAAGCTCGCGATAGCTGTGCATGTCGTGTTTATAGATAAGAATATGGCCGATACAGTTCATAGGCTTGATGCCGTACTCTTGGCCATCGATTTCTGTGAGATACATATTTTCGCCATAGCAGGCGTAATGTCCGCTAGTGCGCCACATATCCGCTTTCAGAATTTCGGGTCCACGAACCGGCTCGTACCCTCTTTTTCTATGCGCCTTCCAAAGAAGCTGCTCGATTTTCGCACGAAGGCGCGCACCTTTTGGCAGCCAAAACGGCAATCCTGCGCCAGCTTCGTCGTCGAACATGAAAAGGCCGAGCTCGCTTCCCAGTTTTCTGTGGTCGCGTTTTTTGGCCTCTTCGATCATCTTCAGGTAGTTTTTGAGGCTCTCTTTGTCCGCAAATGCGATACCGTAGATACGCGTAAGCATCTCCTTGTTCTCATCGCCGCCAAGATAGGCGCCCGCCACTCTGGTTAGCTTGAAGTTGCGTAAAAATTTGGTATTTGGCACATGAGGGCCGCGACATAGATCTTCGAAGTCACCCTGTCGATAGATGCAAAGCTCATCATCTGTGATCCTCTTCATGACCTCTTGCTTGAGATCATCGTCGGCAAACTTCTTCTTCGCCTCTTCTTTGGGTATGCAGTAGCGCTCGATCGGCTGCTTTTTCTTTGCGAGCTCCTGCATCTTCTTTTCGATCTTTTTCAAATCGGAATCACCGATCTTTTCATCGACTCTGAAATCGTAGTAAAAGCCTTCATCCACCACAGGTCCCACAAAAAATTTCGCTTCGGGATAGAGCTGCTTGATCGCCTGCGCCATAAGATGGGCTGTAGAGTGGCGTATCACTTCCAGTGCTTCGGGGGAGTTGTCGAAGTAGATGGGTTCGCAGTCATTGCAACCTGTTTGTTCAGCTGTCTGTGTATCGATAATCTGCCCACTCTTGTCTTTGTAGGCGATGATCTCTTTTTCTTCCAAGAAGTTCCTTTAATCAGGGCTTTTATCCACCCAATAAATCATTTATACAGCTATTGTACTAAATTTTTATAAAAAAATTCTCAAAAATTCTCAATTTCATAGAAAGTATTCGAATAAAATGTTATTTTGGCTTAAAAAGAGGAAATGGTGGCCACGACAGGACTTGAACCTGTGACCACTACCATGTCAAGGTAGTGCTCTACCAACTGAGCTACGCGACCAAAAATCAAAGAAGTAGTAAAGAAGAATCGCCTCCAAAAAAACAGAGTCGAAAATTTATGCGGGAATTATACAATATAAATATTTATTTTTTCTTAATGGCTTTTCTTAATGGCACCTTTGAAATACGACTCTATCAAAATCCATCCAACTGCGAAATCGATCATCACATCGGCAAAATTGAAAACCGCGAAATCGAAACCACAATGCCAATGGACATAATCTACGACACCGCCGTGCATAAAACGGTCGGCGATGTTGCTAAGTCCCGCACCAAAAAGTATGCCCAGCGGAAGTGAGTAGCGCGCAAGATACCTTCCATGAACGATATACCCGAGCACGCCCGCAAGAAGAGTAAGCTGAATCCATTTGAGCCAAGGGCCAAGAGCTGCGAACATCGAAAATGCGACACCTTTGTTGAAAACGAGCGAAAGGGTGATACAGCGACTCTCCCAGCGCCATCCGGAGAGAAATATCGCCTTGATGTTCTGATCTACGATATATATACCGGCCATCGCGAGGATGAATATGATCCATTGCCTGATCATTGGCGGCTCATCAGGTGTTAAGAGTTTTTTTGAAAAAAGTTTCGAGCTCGGCGACCCATTTTTTTATCTTCTTGCTGTTTTTACCCTCCAGCAGGATTCGCAGTTTGTTTTCCGTGCCGCTGTAGCGAATCAGCGAGCGAATGCCATCGGCTTTGATCGCGGCTTCTTTCTCGGCCAATCCTTCGATCGATTCAAGAGGCTTTTTCTCGGCCACTTTGAGATTCAGCAGATGTTGTGGGTACAGCTCGAAAGGATTGAGCACTTCGCTGGCTTTTTTGCCGCTGCGAAGAATCAATGCGATCGTCTGAAGAGCCGTAACCAACCCGTCGCCCGTTTTTGCATATTCGCTGAAAATGACGTGCCCGCTCTGTTCGCCACCTAGAACACAATGGTGTTTTCTCATCTCTTCGAGTACGTATTTGTCTCCTACGTTGGAGCGCACTAGAGATATCCCGTGCTTTTTCAGAAAATCTTCGAACCCCTGATTGCTCATGACCGTGGCCACTACACAATCGTTTTTGAGACGCCCCTGCTCTTTCATAAAAAGGGCGAGTGCCCCGATAAGTTTATCGCCATCTACTTGCTGTCCCTTTTCATCCACCACAACCAGCCTGTCGGCATCTCCATCAAACGCGAAACCGATATCGGCCCGGTACTCTCTTACCTTTTCGCTAAGTACCTCCGGATGCATCGCGCCGCAATTGTCGTTGATGTTGTATCCGTTTGGATGATTGTTGATAACGATGACGTCTGCACCCAGCTCTTCGAAAACTGTAGGCGCCACTTTATAGGCTGCACCGTTGGCTGTATCGAGGACGATTCGTATATTGTTGAGGGTCATATCGGTAGGGAAAGAGTTTTTCAAATGAACTATATATCGACCTATCACGTCGTCGATCCGTTTAGAAGATCCTATGCCACGCCCTGTTTTTCTCTCCGCTATCAAAAGATCGGTATCGAAATAGTTCTTCTCTATCGCCGCTTCGTCCGCTTCGTTCAGCTTGTCGCCATGTGCATCGAAAAATTTTATCCCATTGTCTTCGTAGGGGTTGTGGCTGGCACTGATCATGATGCCGGCATCACACCGCATATCTTCGGTCAAAAAGGCGATAGCCGGCGTAGGCATCGGGCCGATCTGGATCACATTGTAACCTACGGATGTCAGCCCGCTTACAAGGGCGTTTTCTATCATATATCCGCTTCGGCGCGTATCTTTTCCGACCAGAATTTTATTGGTCTTGGCATATTTCCTGAAATAGACACCGGCAGCCATTGCCAGTTTCATCGCCATAAAAGCGTCCAGATCCTTACCCGCGAGCCCGCGCACTCCATCCGTTCCGAAAAGTCTCATATTGCCCCTTTGTGCAATCTTACATTTAATTTAAATTTAATAAACTTTAAGCTATGATTCCCAAAATTTTCCAACGAGAAGGATTATACCACATGGCACATCATAAATCAGCGATAAAACGTATTCGCCAGACCGAAAAGCGCACAGCTCGCAACCGCTACTACAAAACACGTATCAAAAATATCACCAAAGCTGTAATCGCAGCCGTTGAAGCGGGCGACAAAGAGGCGGCCCAAATAGCTATGAAAACAGCCAACCGCGAACTTCATAAATATGTCAGCAAAGGCATTCTCAAGAAAAATACGGCAGCGCGTAAAGTGAGCCGCCTTCAGACGAAAGTCAATGCACTCAGCGCCGCATAACCTGCGCGCCTGAGACTCTTTCCATGCTGAAAGAAAAACTTCAACCCTTCATAAACCGATACAACGAAATCAACACTCTTCTTAGTTCACCTGAAATCACCTCCGATATCAAAAAGATGACCGAGCTCTCAAAAGAGCAGTCCGATCTCGAGCCTCTTGTCGAGAAAGCGAAGGCGTATATCGCCACCGTGGAAGCGATCGAGGAGAACCGTTCATTGCTTGGAGATCCGGAACTGGGAGAATTGGCAGCCGAGGAGCTCAAAGAGCTGGAGCCCGAACTGGAAAGAATGAACGAAGAGATCAGAGTCCTTTTGATTCCAAAAGATCCAAACGACGATAAAAATATCTATCTGGAAATTCGTGCGGGAACGGGTGGAGACGAGGCGGCGCTTTTTGTCGGGGATCTCTTCAAGGCCTATGTCAGATATGCGGAAAACAGAGGGTGGAAGATCGTAATCGAAAGCTCCAGTGAAAGCGAAGCCGGCGGTTACAAGGAGATTGTAGCTCTCATCAAAGGGGATCAGGTTTACAGCCGTCTCAAATATGAAGCCGGAACACATCGCGTCCAACGCGTACCCGCCACCGAATCGCAGGGGCGCATTCACACCTCTGCCGTAACGGTCGCCGTTTTGCCGGAAGTGGCCGACGTGGACGTTCAGATCAACCCCAACGACCTGAAAATAGATGTATATCGCTCCAGCGGATGTGGTGGACAGTCTGTCAACACTACAGATTCAGCCGTCCGCATCACACACATCCCAACCGGAGTAGTCGTGGCGATGCAGGATGAAAAATCGCAACACAAAAACAAAGAGAAAGCCCTAAAAATCCTCAAAGCGCGCGTTTACGAAAAATATCTGCACGAGCAGCTCGCAGAATCAAGCGCCGACAGAAAGGCGCAAGTCGGATCCGGAGACAGAAGCGAGCGCATCCGCACCTACAATTATCCCCAAAACCGCATCACCGATCATCGCATCGGACTAACCCTCTACAGGCTGAACGAAATTATGGAGGGCGGTCTGCTCGACGAGATAATCGAGCCGCTTATCGCCCATTTTCAAGCCGAAGCCATCAAGGCCGCCGGCCTTTAACGGCGAATATCCTGCTCGAGAGCATCACTATTTTATTGCCTTCACTATGCTCGGCAGGCATGGATGGAAGATCGTAGAGATCCCATCCGTTTCTGACGATCTTGGCTTTGACCATTTTTATATACTTTTCACCTCTTTGTGAATAATGTATCATATAGGTTGCAGCGGCGAAGCCGCTGAAAGGCAGCCCTCTCTTTCGAGCCTTCGCCCTGGCCTCTCTCAGCTCTTTGTAGGCCCAGTGTCTGTTGAGGTTTTTCATATACGATGCGATCGAATCTTCCAATGAATCGAAAATGCGGATTTTATACCGTTTTCCCTCCGGTCTGTCTTTGGGCACGATTCCGCGCTTGCCCCATGTCCACTCCCCGAAAAGATTGTTCGCCTCTTTTGCAAACCGGCTTCTTCCCCAGTTGCTCTCTATCGCCGCCTGCGCCAATACCAGCGACACCGGAATCGTATCGATGCGTTTAAGATATGCTTCTTTATTGTAAAGGGATTTGATCCTATACGTTTTCGCCAGCTTTTTCAGCTTTTCAGTCTCTGCGGGAGTGAGTATCTCTTCGCGTTCGATCTTTTCGAAAACCGATTTTACAAACGCCCTTTGGGCTTTGATCTTTTTCTCCTCTTCGATAACGAGAGGATAGAGGATTTTAACGAACGCCTCTTTCCGTGCCAAAGGATCTTTGATCTTGTAATATGAGTCGGGAAACGATTTGGTGATATCGGCGAAAATAGATGCAATAAAAATGATCGATAACGCAAAAATCCTCATCACTGCTCCACTCCTTTGGAAGCTGGAATCATTGCATCGAATGTATGACATACCCGGCCTTTAAGAACGAGTGTCGAATCTTTGACGGATATCTCTACCATTTCGCCTCCTGCAGGAACCACCTGCACGCTTTCAGGCGCCATACCCTCGGTGTATGCGCGCAAAAAAGATGCAGCCATTCCTGTTCCGCAAGCCAATGTCTCCGCTTCGACGCCGCGCTCGTATGTGCGCACATACAATCTTTGTTCTTTACCTATTTTTTTAAGTGTAGCGATATTTACGTTGGCGTCATATTTTTGACGAAGTATCCTGGCCTGCTCGATATCGAAAATGTCAACCGAATCGACAAGTGCGACAAGATGCGGAACACCGGTGTCAATCAGCCACCACTCCTTTCCAAACTCCTCGATCTGCTTGTCGATGATTTTTGGAGGTGTCAATTCACTGGCGACAACAGCCCCGTCAACCTCCGCTTCGATCACTCCGGCACCGGTAAGAAAACGCATTTTTTCGGATGCCAGCCCATATGTATAGGCGTAGTGCGCAGCGGCTCTGCTGCCATTGCCACACATCGCGGCTTCGCTGCCATCTGCGTTGTAGAATTGCCACTGAAAATCATATGTTTCATGAGGAAGCAAAACGATAAGCCCATCTGCACCGACCCCTTCCTGACGATGACAGAGCCGCTTTGCCTGGTCACTTCTGTCACGCTCGACAAAGGTATGATAGATGACAAAGTCATTGCCATTTGAGGAATATTTCGCTATGGTCATCTTCGCCCCCTTTTTAAAAAATTGGCGGGATTATAGCATAGCTTAATATTTGCTTATATTAAGATATATTATTAGTTTGATTAACGTAACTGCGTAATATCGTCAAAAACTCTTTCGGTTTCACGCTGAAGATGTTTAAGATTTTGGCTATTGTCAATAAGCCATGTAGCTTTTTTTCGCTTTTTTTCGATATCCATCTGGGCATTCAGGCGTGCTTCGGCCTCTTCGTCACTCAATCCTTCACGCCCGATAAGACGTGCTTTTTGTGTTTCACGAGGCGCATATACCACGATTACCTTTTCGATCGGATACTGATCCGTTTCGAAAAATAGAGGAATATCCACGATATAAGGGCCGCCGAGGCGATCTTGCATATCGCTTTGCTTTCGTATCTCTTCTCTTATTTTGGGGTGAAGCAGAGCTTCGAGCTCTCTTCTGGCTCCTTCGTCGGAAAAGATGAGTTTGCCGAGCGCCTTTCTGTCTACTTTTTCGTCTTTTATGAAATCTTCGCCAAAAAGTCCGCCTATGGACGCCGCTTCCTTGTCCAGCATAGCGCGCGCGATAGCGTCGGCATCGATAACACGAAGCCCGTAAAGTCTCAAAAGATTACAGACGGTGGATTTCCCACTCGCGATTCCGCCTGTAAGTGCGATCGCGTATTTAAAAGCCATCGGTATGAACCCTCAACGTCTGATATACTCTTTTAGCAGCGAAAACGTCGCCGTCGGCAGCGCAAATTGAGCTATATGAACATCGCTGTTGTACCAAGTATATCCATCTGTCAGATCGGCTCTTTGTAAATTTATATCAGCTGTCGGGTGGTAGAATTTACTTCCCATTGCAAACCACTGCTCGCCGCCGGTTCTCACCATGGATGTATAGCGAAACGGCATGACGATTTTAAACTGCGAATCCAAAGCCGACAACACCTCTTTGTGCCCTGACATATCGAAAATCTGACTCGAAGCGTCCATAACGACAAGACCTTTTTCTGTCAATATACGATTGACATCCGCCATGACAACTGCATCGTCCAGATATATCTCATCGAACCGATTGAAGATTACGATATCGTAGGTAGCCTCTTTCATATCTGCAAGCATTTTCGGCGTTTCACCTATATTCAGCGTGACGCGAGACTCTTTGAGAGCGTCTGCATACAGACCGAATGCATTTGCGGCATCGACGATATCCTTGTCACGCTCTATGACATCGATCGAAACATCCTTGTGCTTCAAAAGCTCTGCCGCGAGCGCTCCGTCGCCACCATCCACTACGAGAACTCTTTTTGGCTCCGCATGCGTACACATAGCCGTATGAGCAGCGATTTCGTGCCGCATATTGCTGTCATGTTCACAATAGAGCGCAAAATCATCCTGCACCAATATTTTGCCAAAATAACCGGAATCGAAGATCTCTACACCATCTTGATCGAAAATTCTATCTTTAATTTTCAATTCATATTTTACGGTATCGACAACACCTTGTGTCAGCCACATTATCACTCTCCAGGTTTAGATTGAAACGATTGTAGCGAAAGCGCTTTAAAGCGATTTTAACCGAAAATGCTTTTCCCGGCAAGAAAGGAGATAAAAATAATAAGAAAGAGTGCACCGAAACGGTTGATATAGCGTTTGTTTTCGATAAATATCGATACTACGGTCCCAGCGAGTGTGGAAAGAACCAAAATTCCATACAGAATGAACAGCAGCGCTATTTTGTCTTCGGGAAGCTCCTGTAAAGCGGTATCGGGAAGCACAAAAGTCTGAAGCGCCACCCACACGATCCAGATATAAAGAAAAATAGAAAAGAGAAAGAGCCAGAAAAGAAACTGTACTTTGCCACTTCGTTTCACGCTATCTGTCCTATGAAAAAATCATTTTATAATACTCCAAAAAGACTTAAATTGGAGGCGTATATATAAACCCTACCGCAAGAGAAGTCGATATCTTTGACACGCAGCCCACACCCATACATCAAAGAGACCATCAGCTTGCAAATACCGTTCATCTGGTGAAGGACCGCTGCCACCTCCTCCTTGGAAAGCACCACTGGAACGCGCTTTTTGCTTTTCGCTCGCAAAGCCTGGATATTTTCATTTTTAAGCGGAATACCCAAAACATGTTCATATAAAAACAAAAGGGCATTGAACGCCTGGTTTTGCGTAGTCGGTGAAACATGTCGCTCCACCGCCAACCATGTCAAAAAAGCTTCGATCTCCTCTTTGTCCATTTCGGCCGGATGCTTCTTGTCATGAAAAAGAATATAGCGCTTGATCTATCCTGTGTAAGTCTGCTCCGTTTTACGGCTGTAATGCTTAAGACGGATTTTTTCTCTCACCATATCAAGGAGCTTTTTCTTAGCCATATGATACCTTTGTATCAGAATATCCTGATAATACATCAAATATGATTGAAATCATAGATAATACTATCTTTTCTTTCCTTTATGAACAGTTTAAGACGGATTAAGTTGATAGCTGATAGGATATGATGAATCAATAAATAGTTAGGCCTGCGGGCGTAAACCGCCCACATTGTTAGTCGGCACTACGCACCGCCTAATAAGCGGCCGCACCCGCAGGCCGTTATCTAAAAAAGGAATGCACATAATGACAATAAAAGAGGCAATTCTAAAAAGTTTAGAAGATTTACAACAGGCATCATCTCATTGGGATGTATATAATAATATTAAAGATAAACATTATTATGATTTTAAAAAGGCAAGAACTCCAGAATCAACTATATCTGCCTTACTTGGTGATTTCATAAGGACAAATGATACGAGAGTTAAAAGAATTAAAGGCGAAGGTGGAACATATTTATACTATCTATCAAAATATGAATCAGATTTAAAATTAGAAGATATACATATTAATAAAGTAAAAAATAATAGCGACAATGAAACAAAAAGAAGAAAATCATTTCAAGAAAGAGATTTGCATAAGTTATTAAGTAGTTATCTTAAAAATCAAAATATTTATTCAAAAACAATTTTTCATGAAAAATCAAATGGGACTGAAAAGAATCAAAAATGGATCCATCCAGATATGTTGGGAATAAAATTTTTAAATTTATCATCAAAAACTAATCAAAATTTTTTGAAACTTTTGAATAAAGCAGATACCTTTAAAATAACATCATATGAATTAAAGAAAGAAATAAATACCGATTACGAACTTAAAGAAGCTTATTTTCAAGCAGTATCAAATTCTAGTTGGGCGAATTATGGCTATCTGGTAGCTTTTGAAATAAGTGATAATTTAATTGATGAAATAGAAAGATTAAATCAATCATTTGGTATTGGTGTAATAGAATTAAATTCAAATCCATATAAAAGTAAAATTTTATATCAATCAAAATTAAAAGAATTAGATTTTAAAACTATTGATAAACTATGTAAGATAAATGAAGACTATGAAAATTTTATAGAATATACAGAAAAAATACTATCTGTTGAAGATAGATTTTATAATTCTGTTGAAAAAGAATTTAATCAATTTTGTGATAAATATTTCGAAAATGATTCAGATATTGAAAAATATTGTAAGGAAAAACATATTCCGATAGAAAATTTAGATAACAAATCATTGGAGAGAAATATTTGACCCTATGGCTCAAATATTTCTCAACTTAGCCGTTAGGCTGGACGCAAAGCGTCCAGCCTAACGGCCTGCGGGCGTGAACCTCCCGCATTGTTAGTCGGCACTACGCACCGCCTAACAAGCGGCCGCACCCGACATCCGCCAAAAAAAATCAAGATTTTTCCGCCGGCCGCGGGTGACCCGGAGGCCGTTATATGCAAAAGGAAATTTATGGATAATAAACAATTTATAGTAGAAATACTTCAATATACAGGTTGGCCGATTGTTGTACTGTCTATTGCATTTATGCTAAAAGATAAAATTATAAATATTTTTGGAGCTGGTATAAAATCTGCAAAGCATGGAGATAGCGAAATTCATTTTTTTGAAGCAGCACAAGAAATAAAACTAGAAACATCTATCAACAAAGATTTACAAAGATTAATTCCACAAGACATAACAGGGTTAAGAGAAGAATTAGAAATCAATATAAAAAATGAAATTCAGGAAGTATCAAGTGAAAATGAAAAAGTTGATATCCTCATAAAAAATCTTGCACAAGCTCAAATTTCAAATAATCTTGATAAGGTTTATTACTATATATATGGCTCACAAATAAAATTACTAGAGTTTTTAAGCATTCAAGAGAATGGTGAATCTAACATACAGAATATTCTTTTCTTTTTTAAACAAGCTAAACAGAACAATCCTGAAACATTTGCAAATACTCAATTTTCTGATTATATTAACTTTTTAATTTCTTGGGATTTGGTTCAAAATATAGATTCTAAATGGATAATTACAACAAGAGGAAAAGGCTTTGTAAAGTATATTACTGCTATGCAATACAATAAGGATAAAATACTATAGTGCGAAACCAAAGGGGAACCAAAGGGCCAGGTGATAGCACAATAAGCTCTTTATGATAATATGCTCCCAACCAAATCGTATCGAAGGAGCCCCATGCCCAGAAAACCACGTATCGAAATTCCGGGATTTTACCATGTGCTCAAT
>JAMOOM010000089.1 GCA_027065515.1 Campylobacterales bacterium | reverse complement strand
GGCTCAGCTCGATGGCGGCGAGGATCTGCATCGCCTTGGCGGGGCCGAGGCCGTGGATGGCGGTGAGCTTCTCCAAAGCGAGATTCTCGAAGTCGCTTTGCAGCATCTTTTCGACGCTTTTGGAGAGTTTGATGACATCCTGCTCCTTGGTACCGCTTCCCAGCAATACAGCGATGAGCTCGTGGTTTTTGAGTGCGGCAGGGCCTTTGGATTTCAGTTTTTCGCGTGGACGGTCTTTTTCGTAGAGTTGGTCGATGCGTTTCATGGTGCGCTTTCATTTTTGTCAATAATCATACGCCACAGAATCTTAAATTAGCTATAATACTCTTAAAAGCACTCTAAAGGATGCTCTATGACCATATCCGCCAACGAAGTTAAAAAACGGGGCGTTTCAGTTTTCGAGAAGCTACTGAGTAAATTCGATGAACTTGTCATCAGTGTCCGGGGTAAAGAGAAGTATGTGGTGCTCAACATTGAGCGCTACAGGGAGTTTCGTGCCAAGGAACTCGATATCGCCTATATGGAGGCGATGCAGGATATCGAAAAGGGTGATTACAAGGTTCAAAGCGCTAAAGAACATATCGACGATTTGAAAAAGATGCTGGCGGAGTAGATGGGTTCTACTTGGAAGATCGTCGTCACCGTTTCTTATGAGAAGCGGTTGAAGAAATTTTTCAGGAAACATCCTCACCTGCTGGAGCGTTATGCCAAGGCGATGGTGCTGCTGGAACGTGATCCGTGGCACCCCTCTTTGCGCCTTCACAAGCTGAAAGGAAAGTTGGGGGAGTATCATTCCATTTCGTTTACGATGGAGTATCGGGTCGTCATCGATTTCGTGATCCATGAAAACGAGATCATCCCCATCGACATCGGCAACCATGATGAAGTGTACTGAAAGGTAAACATGACAAAACTCACGATCGTTTTCGACAACTACGCCTATCTCGAAGGTTTCCCGACACTCTGGGGTTTCTCCTGTTTCGTCGAAACGGAGGAGACAACGTTTCTTTTCGACACGGGCAGCAACGGGCGCATACTTTTGCAAAACATGGAGCGCCTCGGCGTGGATCTGCAGAGGGCGGAGGCACTGGTGCTTTCGCATCCGCACTGGGATCATATCGGCGGGGTCGATTCGGTGCTCGAAGTTCATCCTCGGATGCGCCTCTTCGTTCCCATTTCGCTTTCAAAACATCTGATTCGGGATTTGAACAGTTTGAGTCTGGGTGTGACGGTCATCGACAAAGAGCCACGGAAGATTTTGCCTTCGGTCTGGTCGACCGGGGTGATGGGCGAAATCGGAGAGCAGGCTGTGGTGATCGACACCGACAAAGGGCTTGTCGTCATAACGGGCTGCGCGCATCCAGGCATCGAAAATATCGCTATACGGGCAATAGAGATGCTGGGCAAACCGATTTGGCTTCTGATGGGCGGTTTTCACCTGATGTACTCCGATGCATCGGAAATTGCATCGGTGATCGAAACGCTTCAGCGTCTGGGTGTCCAAAATGTCTGCCCGACACACTGCAGCGGCGATCTGGCGATCGAAATGTTCAAAGAGAGTTTCGGTGAACGGTATATCCAAGGTGGTATCGGGAGAGTCATCGAAGTATGAAGCGAAACGATGAAGGCCTATCTTTTGGAAAAGCGTTGAAACAGGCGATGATGGGTCTTGTTTCGATGATGCCTATGATTTTGGCGGTCATCGGTCTGGTGGGGCTTTTTCAGACATTCGTGACCAAAGAGATGCTCGCGTCGCTCTTTACGGGCGATCCGGTGAAAGACACACTCATCGGGACGGTCGCAGGCGGCATCGCCGTGGGGCAGGCGCTCATCAGTTACATTCTGGGTGGCGAACTGCTCGAACAGGGAATCTCGATGTACGCGGTGACGGCGTTTATTTTGGCGTGGGTGACACTGGGGGTCGTTCAGCTTCCGGCGGAAGCGGAGGTGCTTGGCGTGCGGTTTACCGTGTACCGAAACATTCTGGCGTTCGTTTCGACGCTGCTTGTCTCCATCGCGACCGTGTGGACGCTGGGAGTCTTTGGATGAAATTCAGAGGTTTGCGCCTGCTTGCCGCAGTCGGCGCGGCCTATGCACTCTTCTATCTTTTCAATGTGGACAAAACCGTGCTGGCACTTCACAAAAGCGGTGCGGTGCTTGCAAAAATCCTTCCGATTTTTCTGCTCGTCATTGGTTTTACGGCTTTGATCAACTATCTTTTAAAACCCAAAGAGATCGCATCCCATCTTGGTGAGGGGAGCGGAGTCAAAGGGTGGGCGATCGCGCTGACTGCGGGCATCATAAGCCATGGGCCTATGTATGCGTGGTACCCGATGGTAGAAGATCTCAAACGCCATGGGCTCAAAAACGGTCTGATCGCCACATTTTTCTACGCACGCTCCATCAAAATCCCCCTGCTGCCGATCATGATCGACTATTTCGGTTTCGCCTTTACGGCCATTTTGACCTTTTACATTCTGGCCGCATCCGTCATTCAGGGATTGCTGATCGATTGGTTGTGCAGGAAATGTAATGATTGAAATTAAATCGGAATATATTATAATTGACTCAAAAAAGAAGGAGTGAAGAATGAAACTTGGACGATTGGCTCTTATCGGATTGATGGCTTCGGCAATGCTTTTTGCTTCGCAAGGCGAACCGAAAGCGAACGCCAAAAAGGCAAAAAAAGGGAATGGTGAAATCGCTCAGGTGGTCAAAACCGGCAACAAAGCGAGCCAGCTTCTTCTCAAGACGCTCGGTGGGCAGCTCAAGCAGCATATGAAAAAGGGCGGCCCGGCCGATGCACTGAATTTCTGCGCAATGAATGCCGCCGATCTTACGGCGAAGGTCGACAAAGATCTGGGCAAAAATGTCAGCATCAAGCGTATTACTCTCAAACCGCGCAATCCTGCGAATGCGGCAAAAGGCGATGAAAAAGAGGTACTCGAAGCACTAGAGACGCTCAATAAAAACCATGTGCGTCTGCCGCGCCACCTTGTCCAAAAGACCAAAGAGGGGTATAAATACTACAAACCGCTCAAGATCGGCAAAAAAGTGTGCCTGAAGTGCCACGGCGTGAATATCGATCCGAAGCTCAAGGCGACGATCGCGAAAAATTATCCAACCGACAAGGCGACAGGCTATAAGATGGGCGACCTGCGCGGTGCCATTGTCGTCACGATCGAAAAATGAGCGAAAAAGAATTAAGACAAGAGGACTCCAAGGTCGAAGTCAAAGGCTTCGAGGCGCGCTATTACGACCGCCTGATGGATATCATCACCCTTGGATGGTATCCGAAATTCATCCGAAAAGCGATTGGAGATATCGGACTGAAGCCGGGCGAACGTGTGCTCGATTTCGGTGCCGGCACGGGTAGAAACGCGCTTTTGATGCACGAGCATATCGGCGACAGCGGCAAGATTACGGCGCTGGAGATCGGTCCCGAGATGCAGGCGCAGTTCAAAAAGAATACGGTACCCTACCCCAACATCGAACTGATCGACCGGCGCATCGACGAACCGCTGCCGTATGAAAATGAGTACGATGTCGTCTTCATCTCGTTTGTACTGCACGGATTCGTCCAGGAGCTTCGCGACCGAATCATTCAAAACGCTTTCAGGGCACTCAAGCCAGGCGGACGTTTCGCAATTCTGGACTACAACAACTTCAATGTCGACGAAGCGGCCTGGTACGTCAGGTACGCCATCCGCAAAGTAGAGTGCCCGCTTGCGGAAGATTTCATCGACCGCGATACGCAAGCGATGCTGAAATCTTTCGGTTTCGATCGCTTCGAAGAGCACTTCTATTTCAAAAATTATTTGAGGTTGCTAAACGCCTATAAGCCTTCATAGGCTTATAGGCGAGTACGTTATCGAATCCCGCTCACCTGCCTGGATTTTTTATATCGAATTCCAAAGCCAAACCGGAAGGGGTCGTGATCACCTTGTAGTCCGAAGCGACAGGTGATCGCAAATGATCCAGGACATTCGACAACGATTTGGCCAGATGTTGATAGTTTCCCTCCATGGGAATGATCAGATACTCTATATGATCTTTCAATAGCTCCTTGGCCAACACTTCGATCGCTGCATGATAGGCCGCCTTGTTGATGGCCCTTTGAATCATATAATCGTGCATCTGTCTGATATTTCTTATCCATATCTCTTTTTCATCTTCCGAGAGAGAGGGTATTTTTTGAATATGCCCGATCTCGTGTTGGATACTCCTTTCGGTCTCCTCGACCTCTTTTTTTATCATTTCCTCCAGATCTGGAATATATTGGTGAAGCTTTTCATAAAGCTCCTCTTCACTCATAGCATGTTTTTTGATGCCAAAATGGAGCTTTGCGCCCTCCAATGGCTGTTTGTCGAACGCTTCTATCAGCTGCACAAGCGGCTCGAGATAGATAAAGCGATCCTCTTTTGCATGGTCGAAGTCAATTCCATGCTGCGAAATGATCGGTTTTTCTCCGGCGTATTTGAATCGATAATTCATCTATTTTTTCCTTCGGTATGTGTTGGCAAGCCTTTTATCGTTGCCTTGGAGATATCCCGGCTTGCCAGCCGACATAATACCTCTTTTTTAAAAGATTCTCCACAGCAAACAGCATGTTACGGATTCAACACTTTGGAGCGCTTCAAAGCCGCTTCAATCTCCTCTTTGTCGATATCGCCGGTGAGCTCCAGCTCTACGGCCCCATCTTCACCTGCGACTTCCATGTTCTGGATCTTCTTCTTTGTATCATCGCTCATGCATTCACACTGCCCAGTCGCGCAGTTTTCGACCATTTTGACGATATTTTCCTTTTTAACTTCGCCTGTAAAGGCTATTTTGACACCATTTTGTGTCCTGTTTACACTTTTATTCATCTGTTTAATTCCTTTTCGATGATCGGCAACAGTCGCCGTTCGATCAGATTTTTGGTTTCGACAAATACATCGTATGGTTTGCCATCGGGGTCTTCGAAACCGACATGAATCGTTTTGACACCCCCTGGAAAGAGCGGGCAACTCTCTTTGGCATTGTCGCATACCGTCACGACCAGGTCGAAAGGCTCCTCTTTCATCGCCTCGTCGATCGTTTTGGAATGGTAACGATCGTCCCATGCATCCTCTTCTTCGAGCACCCTTTTTGCGTTCGGGTTGACCCGTCCACCGGGATCGCTTCCGGCACTGAAGGCTTGAATCCCTTTGTGCCCCAGGTATCGGTTCACCAGCGCTTCGCCAATGATCGAGCGACAGCTGTTGCCGGTACACAAAATCAACACCTTTTTCATTATGAACACGCTCCGGAAATTTTTTTCAATTCGGGAAGATCGATCGGCAAAGTTCGAATCTCTTCGAGTGCCTCCTGCATGAACCTGTCGATTGGAGATCGGATCGCGTAATATGTCCATCGCCCGCACCGATTCGCTTTCAAGAAACCGGCATCTTTGAGAATCTTCAAATGGCGTGACAGTCTCGATTGGATCATCCCAAGCGACGCCTCGAGGTCACAAACGCACAACGGACCATGCATGTCGATGAACTTCAGGAGTTTCACACGCGTCTCGTCATAGAGCGCACCGACACTCTTCAAAAAATCTTCCATCGCTTCCATTCTCCCTCCAAATCAAAAAAATTATAGCAGAATCAAATTAATATATCAAGATATATTAATTACTAAAATTGCGAGTCCTGCAAATATATGCTATAATAAATAGTAATATGAATTATAGTGTGAAGGAAAGATTTTGGCTATATCCCAAAGAGACCGCAAAAGCCATCGAAGAGCCGTAGGCATCGCATTATGACCGTCAAGGGGCACATGGTGCTGGCTCTACTTCCCATTGCTGCAGTGATGGGACCAGAAGCACTTCACCATCCCGTCCTCCTTGGCGCTGCGGCGATAGGCGCCGTTGCTCCCGACATCGACGAACCTGGCAGCTACATCGGGCGGAGGCTTCCTTTCCTTGCATACCCTCTTCGCTGGATAGGCATCAAGCATCGAACCCTCACTCACTGGCTCATCTTTCCACTCGCACTGCTTCTTTTCGCGCTCCCCTTCCGAGGCGAACCGTGGTTCCCTATCACCATAGCTTTCATCTACGGGGTTTTTATGCATGACATAGGGGACATGCTCACCAAAAGAGGGATTCGAGGTTTCTTCTGGCCACTTTTCCCAAAGATGACAACAAGATTTCTCCCAAGGCCTTTCGCGCTCCATACGGGGGGATGGGCAGAATACCTCCTTGTTTCGATCCTGATTGTGCTGACCGGCCTACTTTTAATCGGGGCAGACATGGAGGGGCTGCTCAAGATCGTGAAAACGGCGGTGGTGGATATGGGGAGGAGTTTTACAGAGAAAGGTGTGGCACTCTTTTGAGAAGGAAGATCTTTTGGAGTTCGCGAAATCATCGAATGCAAGATAAAGCGAGGGGTAATATGGTGGCTCAAGCCTTATCCTCGCTGCATTTTTTCAGCAAATTTTCGAACGTCTCCGTCAGCTCTTCGGCCGGTACGAGCCCTTCGGCTATAAACACCCCTTTGTATTCGAGCGTGGGATCTTTCGCCACCCCAATTTCAATCGACTTTTCCGCATTTTTTTCATATTTGATGCTCAGGCGAAGCGGCAGATGTTTTACGGCGCACACCAGCCGCTTGGATAGCTTCACGCGCTCTTTGTCGCTTCCGTGGATAGTCACTTCAAAGAGCGGCCACTCAGGGTGCTCGTGATTCAACACTTCGCCTTCCTTTAGCGGATAACAATACTCGAGGGCCATATCAATCCTTAACGAACTCTTCGACCTTTTCGATCGGGTTGCTCTTTTTGTTACGCGGGTCGGTCGCATAGGCGTAAAGTGGCACATAGACGAGGGTTAGCAGTGTGCCCACCAAAAGCCCGCCTACGGCTACGTCCGCCAAAGGGCTCAGCCGCTCCAGGCCCACCGCCTGCTCCAGTGCGATGGGAATCATACCCGCAATCGTACCGAATGCCGTCATCATCACGGGACGGAAACGCACCCGCACGCTCTGAATGGCCGCATCGAATGGACTTTTGCCTTCCGCTTCGTACTCTTTGTAGAAATCGATCAGCAATACGGCATTTTTGATGATGATCCCAAAGAGCAGCAGAAGGCCGACCATGCTGGGCATGCAGCTGGGCTTATCGAAAAGCAGCATGCCCCACGCCGCGCCGATCATCGAAAGGGGCAGCACCACGATCATGATGAGCGCCAAACGAACGGATTGGTAGATCGCAATCAGCGTCATCGTCAGGATCACGATGCCCAGTGCGATCGCTTTGATCATCCGCTTGAAACTGTCGTCAAGCTGAGCGATATCGCCCTCCTGGCTGACGACAAAGCCGGTCGTGTCGATCGTCTTTAAAAGCTTCTCGCTATCTTCGGTGATATGCGTCACCGGACGCTTGGCCCGGTAACCGTTGGCGTCGATACTGTAAAGCATCTTGTCGCGTTCGATCCTAGCCAGGGTCAGCTGAAGATGGATCTTAGCCAACTCTTCGAGTGGAATTTCACCAAATTTGGTTTGGATCGGAAGCAGCCGCACCGTCTGGATGTTTTTGGCGAATTTTCCTTTGAGATATAGTCTCATAAACTGTGTATTCATCGACGCCAGATTGGCCCCAAGCGCCACGACCTGCCCACGTTGGGGCATCTGCTGGGCGATCTGATATGGAGTGACACCATAGCTCAACGCTTTGTTGATGTCGATGTCCACCGCGATTTCGGCAAAGTCGTTGTCCCAGCTTTTGGAAAGCGAGGTGAGCCCTTTGATGTTTTTCATAGCGTCGATGATCTCTTGCGCCTTTTGCGGAAGCTGGTCATAGTTTGGCGCTTTGATTCTCACATCCAGCGGAGCTTTGATCGTCGAAAGGGCTGTCGCACCGAAATCGAAGACATCGTTTCTTTTGACACCGGGTAGCCTGGCGAGCTGGTCTCGGATCTCGTCTTCAAGCTCCCAAATGCTTCGCTTGCGCTCGAAACGGTTGACGGTATTGATCGTCACGGTCGCTTCGGCAGGCAGGTTTCCGCTGCCAATGCTCAAAACTCCAGGCTCCGTACCAAACCCGACTGAGCTCATCCGTATCCACGGTTGGCCATGCAGCCAGGCAAGGAAAGGTTTGAGCTTTTTCTCGGCGCTATCGACGGTTTCGTTGGTGCTGAATGCGATCTGTGCCTTGATGATGCCAGTATCCATCGGCGGCATCACATCCTTTCCGATGAGCGGCATTATGTTTTTAAGGCTCAACACCAACGTGAGCACGACCGCTACGGTGAGCGCCATACGACGCAACGCCCACCATTTGCCGTTGGAAAATTTCAAGACACCGATATAGGGTCCCACAAGGAGTCCGATCGTATGCTGATAGAGCCACTCGAACCACTTTTCCACTTTCGTCTTGCCGGTTCCGTTTCGATAAAGCCATGCCGAAAGTTTCGGAATGAAGGTGATCGAGAGAAAATAGCTCACCAACAGCGCGATAATCAGCGTCGAAATGAGAGGCCTGAAGATATGCTGCGGAAAATCTCCGACAAACATCAGCGGGAACATGATCGCTATCGTCGCGATCGTTCCGGCAAATACCGGTTTTATGACCTCTTTCGTTCCCTCCTCGATCGCCGTTTGGAGATCTTCGTGCTCTTCATCCAGATGCCGTTCGATATTTTCTAGTACGACGACCGCATCGTCGGTCAGCATTCCAAGAGCCAGGATGATGGCTGTATAGATAACGATATTGAGCTCGCCACCCATCAGCCAGATGATGGCCATCGTCGCGAAAAATACCATCGGAATAGAAAGACCCGCAGCGACAATGGCGCGAAAATTTCCCAAAAAGATCAAAATGACAATCAGAGTATAGATGATGGCATCCCGCAACGCTTCGAGCATATTGGTGTTCGCAGTCTCGATCAGATCGCGCTGGGTGTCGGCGATTTGAAACTCTATATTGGGGTAGCGTTTTTGGAGTTTCACCATCTCTTCTCGTGCAGCCTTGGAGACGCTGAGCACCGAACCGCCAGGTGCGCGCTGGATCGAAAGTGCGATCGCCTCTTTGCCGTTGCCCAAGTACCCGCTCATGCGCTTCTTGTGGCTCCAGGAGACGTCGGCTATGTCACCCAGCCTCACGTTGGGGAGCACCGGAAGATTTCTAAGACGTTCTATCTGGTCACGTTCGCCATAATATGTGATCGTATAAAAACCGTTCTCGCTCTTGGTAAACCCCAGCGGAATGTCGTGATTTACAGATCCGATCACTTTTGCCAGTTTATCGAAATCCACCCCGTATCGCTTGGCTTTGAAAGGATCCACTTCGATATTGATGGCACTTTCATATCCGCCGAATACTTCGACGTTTCCAATCGCCTGGTTGCTGAGCAGATACGGTTTTATGAAGCTGTCGGCGATCTTTCTGATATCGCTCAAATCAAGCTGGCCATCTTTTGGGCTCATCGAGATGACATCGACGGGCAACGTAAAGTCGCCGGCCGTGTAGATAGAGGGATTTGCCGTACGGGGAAGTTTGCCTTTTGCGATTGAGAGGGCGTTGGATACATCGACTGCCGCCGCTTCGAGTCCTTTTTCGTATTCGAATTCGGCCTTTACGATCGAAAAGTTGGCTACGTTGACAGAGCTGACGTCGCGCACCAGACCCAGTCTGGAGATCTCCTCTTCTATCGGCTTGGAGACGGTATTTGCCGCCACCTGAGCCGTCGCTCCGGGTACCTGCGTGATGACGATTACCTGCGGGCGATTGGCGTCTGGAAAAAGATTTTTGGGTAGCGTAACCAGTGCGACGATACCCAGAATGAAAAATGCCGCGATGATGCTGTAAAGCATATAGGGCCGTTTGTAAAAATAGTCGAACATTCGCTCCCCTTTTTATTTGATCGTTTTTATCGCTACACCACTTAGGAGCTTGAGCAGAATATCCGGTTTTTCCGTGATGATCCTTTTTCCTACGATGGAGCTCTCGCCAACCACGACTCCCTCCTGGCCGCGCGCTTTTATCGTCACCGGCATCACCTTGGCCCGTTCGCCTTCGGCGGCAAGCACATAGGTTTTGCCTTCGCGATCCAGCAGCGCATCCATCGGGAGTTTGATCCCTTTGCCCCTGTAGGTCACAACATCCACATCCACACGCTCTCCAGCCGTGAGAGTCGTAACCTTCAGATCGGCACGATACTCCTCCAATCCATTGAAAGTATGCCTCAAATCGACCGTTTCAATCAGCTGGCCTTTATACACGATCGCTTCCGGGCGGATATCCCTGGGTGCTCTCACGATCAGGTAAACCCCTTTTTGCGCATTGATCTTCATCAAAGGTTTGCCGGGCATCGCCATATCTCCAACGCTGGCGAATACTTTGCTCACCGTGCCATCGACCGGCGAGACGATTTTGGCATAGGTAAGCAGATCCAGAATCTCTTTGCGGTTGGCTTTTAGGCTTTTGATTCTTGAAAATGCCTCTTTGACCCCCGCTTTGGCCGCCTCGATCCTGCTCGCTTCACTTTCATACTGCTCTATCGATGCTCCTTTGACTCTCAAGAGTGCTTCGGTTCGCTTGTGAATGGCAAGAAGGTTGACGAGCATCGATTTTTTGGCTTCGAGTGCCTCTTTGGCTGCCTCGATTTGAGCGTTTATACTCTCCAACTTCGCTTTCAGATCGGTCGTATCCAGCCGTGCGACGACCTCCCCTTGCCTGACTGTATCTCCCGCGTGCTTAACGAAAAGGATCCGGGCCGCCAGCTTGGAGGCGATCATGACACTGTTTTCGTTTTCCGAGATCGCGATATATGGTAGCGTCAGAGTCACTCTCTGCATTTTCGGCTCGATGGTATGAACCACAACCGCATACTCTTTGGCTACCGGCAGCATGGCTTCGACCGCTTGTTTTTGCTTGATCGCACGAACGCCAAGTACTCCCAACAAGGCGATAATCGCCACTATGATCAATACTTTGATTACCTTTTTCATATCTTTCCTCACTCCACAATGGTTTTTAGATCGTTTCCGTAGATAACGGCCAGCTGAGCCATCGTCTGCCACCACTTCATTCGCGCCTCATGCACCCTGCTTTGAGCGTCCAGCAGACCCTCTTCGTATCTGAGATACTCCTCTTCGGTGAAGCGTCCGGCTTGCAGGGCCACTTTGGCATATTCAAGCAGGTTTTTTCTGTTTTCCACGTTTTTTTGCGCCAGAGAAATCGATTTTTCATAAAGAGACAGCGACTCGCTCAGCGCCTTTGCCTGCGCTTTAAGTGCCTGCTTCGTTTTGGCGAGCCGTAGCTTCTCTTTCATCATATCCACCTTGGCCATCTCGATCGCCGTATAGTCGCTTTTTTTGAAAATAGGCATAGATAAGCCCAATGTATAGTTGCCATAGCTCCGATGGACATCATCACCCATGAAAACATCACGGGACGAATAGTTTTCACTCCACATCACACTCAAAGAGAGCTTCGGATAGAGCGCGTCATAGGCGGCCTGCACCCCTTTTTCTTTCGCCTTTACCGCATACTCGAGCGGTTTGAGCGCAAATATCTCATTGGGCTCGATCCTCTTTTTCTGTACAAAAGGCACAGGTGTGTCCAGCCTGATTCCCGTCACCGATTCGATCCGGCTCTTTACCTGCACTTTCTTGATCGCCACATCGTTCATGGCGATATCGAGCCGGTTGATCGATTCGCTCATCTTATCCAAAGCTATGCCGGGAGCCCTGCCGCTTTCGACTTTGTTTTTCATATCTTCGTACATCTTTTCGATCGAGCGTTTCCGCGCCTCCATGGCATCCTGTAACGCTTCCAGATAGCGCCATGTGGCGTCGCTTCCGAGAATAAGCGCTTCGTTTCTATAGAATTCGAGCTCTTTTTTCAGTTTTGCGCTTTTGGCCATGGCGCTGGCCTTTTTTGTTAACGAAAAGAGCGTTTTTACAAAAATCGGCATCGTCGCCTTTGCCCCCACTCTTTCGATCGTCTGCGCGAACGGATACGG
>JAMOOM010000088.1 GCA_027065515.1 Campylobacterales bacterium | reverse complement strand
CCTGCCATGGCATCTGGCGCATTGGGTTTTGACGAAAATCTTTTTCCCCGGGTGCACGGGTGGAAAACCTTGGGCCACATAGTCGGCTATCATATCTGCTAGTACAGGATCTGGAACCATTGGCGGCATACTCCCGGGAAAGCTTTTTTTGAAATTGTGCCCGCCATTTTGGATAGTGTATTTTGCGCTCTTTTTCGATATTCTTCTGGTGAGATTCGCAGCGAACCCATCTCTCCCTTTACCATCTTTGCCGTGGCAGAAGGCGCATTTTTCAAGAAAAAGAGCTCTCCCTACCTCTGTCAGATACTCTTTGTCGATCTTTTTCATAATCTTTTCAAGAGTCTTGAGATATCTCTTCTCTTTTTCCATATCGAACTCATCTTCCGCAAAAACAGGAAAATTCACTGCAAGCGAACAAAAAAATATTAAAACCGCTACTGTTTTCATGGGTACAGTGTAGTAAAAATCAGGATAATATTTATTGATATATATCAAAGAAAACAGTATAGCTTTTTTCTATGCTCCTGCAAAACTGGAAACATACGCAAACGGCATGGTGATAAAAAGAGGACGGAAATCTGTCTTGACTTTTTGGGCCATTGTATGCTAAAAATGCTGCGTTTTATCGATCACCGGCAGTCGTGTGACCACCCTTTGCCGCTATGGTAAAAATTTTTAGTAATCAAAATATATCAGGATACGGAAAAATGAAAAAAACTTTATTGCTTTGTCTGACGGCAGGAGCGTTGGCGACTGCATCTGAAATTCGCTTTGGGCATGGCACCTATGCGCTAAAGGGCGGCTTTCTCGGATTCACAAGCCGTTGCACAACCGATATCAGCAGCTATTCAATGGTGGAGCAGCATAAAAATATCCTGAAATCAAGAGGATACTATGCGTACAATATTACATGGTACGACTCCGACGAACTCTTGCGAAAACAACAAACGTTGAATTCCGGAGTCAGCCAGGTAAAAAGCATGATCCCAGGTTCATCATCGACCTCGGTGCAGATTCCAGGCCTCGAGTATCGCTATCAAGGGTTGGATGTGCAAGCTGCGATCGGGTACGACCTATATCACAAAGGGGAGAACGACTTCTTCGGCATGGGGATTTTGGCGGGCATATCTCTGCCGTGGATCGATACACAAAAGAGCAGTGATAGCCTTGCCCACCATACCTTTGATAATATATTCGAAAAGAGTAAAACGAAAATCAAGACATATAGGATAGGACCGAGTATAGAGGGGCGTAAATCGATAGGAAGGTTTTTCTCGGCTTATCTCTCCGGTACAGCCGCTTATCAGACCGGTAAAATTAAAAACGATTATGTGAGCGCCGATTTTAACGCCAATGGATGGTTTGGAGCTTTTGATGCCGGGTTGCGTTTTCAGTCTGTAAGTTATGATAAAAAGCTTTTTGGCATCACGATAAGCCCACGCCTCTATGCAAATCTCGGTTATCGTTATAGCCACTGGGAGCTCAAAGATGTAGCGATCGATATAAGTGGTATAGGAGTGGCTTTTGACAAGGATACGATGAAAATGTCCACTTCGATAGCCTATTTCGCAATCGGTTACTCATTTTAATAGCCATTGACCGTGAATCGCATAAAGCGGTAGCGACTACCCTTCCGGTCCGCGAGGCGTTTGAATATTTAAAAGAGAATGGAATCGATTTCAGCGGAGCGAAAGGATAGGAATGCAGTGGATAGCGTATGTCCGGTATCTCGCTTTTACGATGATTTCAATCGAAAAGAGTCGCATCGGCAAGGGGCAAATCATGGAATATGAAGCATGAATATCCTCCCCATCGAAACCATCGATATACCTGAACTGGCCCCTTACAGGACGCTGCGGGGGAATCTTTTCGACCGCGACGGCAGCTTCGTGGCGGACTCTCCTCGTGTGGTAGGCCTGCTGCTGGAGAGTGGATTGCGCTTCAAGAGCCTGCTTTGCACCCCGGAATATTTCG
>JAMOOM010000087.1 GCA_027065515.1 Campylobacterales bacterium | reverse complement strand
TGGGCATCCCTCCTCTTCCGATCGTTTGCGCCGCTTTATCGAAGCGTGAAGCATCCCCTTTTTTGAGATCGCGCAAAACGATCGAGAATCTGTTGGCCTTCAGATGCCCTATCTTGATCGGCGCATTGTTGTAAAAACGCTCCAAAATCTCAACACGTTCGGTCGTAAGGTTGCGGTCAACCTCTCTTTCGTATTTTTTTGGAATCGATATATACTGTATCGCCGTAGCGCTTTTGTCTTTGAGTCCTGCATACCCGATATCCCGCTCTTTTAGCCCTGTGGATTTGGCCAGAACATGCACCAGTTTCCATGTGCTCATATCCCTCTTCTTTATCTTGAAGACGATGTAGTTTCCATTGCCACTGAAGCGATAAAGCGGTATCTCTTCGACAAAGAATCTTTCGACACTTTGGGAAAATTCGAACGGGATCGGCTTATGGTCGTATGCGTAAACTTTTTTGTGGCTCATCTGCAGGCCTTTTGCATAGCGACTCTGCTTTTTTGCAGATTTTCCAAAAGCCTCCCATGAAGCTTGAACACTTCATCTAAAGATTCGGAAAAATGGAGTCCATAAAAGCGTATTTTCGCATCGACGATCGCGTTTGCCAGATCGTATGTTTCATCACCGTAGAGCATTCGAACTCCTTTTTCATATCTCTTTCGCTCTTTGTCGGCATCTTCTTTGATCTGCAGCAGAGTCTCGATACACCGATACAGCTTCTTCTGCTCATCTGTCAGATTTCCGAAGTGAAGCATCCAGCGTATGCCATCTTTTGCAGCGTCGAGCTCTTCTGCAGCCAGCGCGAGCATCGTTTTGAGAGTACCGATTTGAAGATGTCGCCATGCCGATTCGGTATCGGGCGCCATACCGATAAATTCGGCGACATTGCGACTGTCGTCGATCTCGTCTTCTTTCAGATTTTCCAAAATCGCAAGCCACTCATCTTTTTGCATCTTCTCGAGCGTCAAAATATAGGGACGGTATCGCGCCCCTTCGTTGTTGTTGCTCCAGACCAGATCCGAAACAGGATAGATTTCGGACATCCCCGGCACGAGAATCCGGCACACATCGATGCCCAAATGGTTGTAATCTGCGATATATATGTCATATCCTTCCGACTCGATCGATGAAACCAGATATTCAAACTGCTCTTTCGTATCGCCGTCAAAATCTCTGAAAGCGAAAGCAAAATCGGTATCGCTTCGAAAATAATCGCAAGATAGCACTCCTGTAGAGTCGATGAAATGCTCCACTATATTCTCGTCCGAAGCGTACTTCGCCTCTTCGAACACGGGAGTTTTGAAATCTTCACGCCTCTTTGTAGTGCGTCCTTGAAGAAGCTCCGTTACACTCCTCTCCAGCGCCACCTCGAACAGCGGATGCGCCCCGAAAGATGCCAGGCACGCGCCTCTGTCAGGGTCGATCATCGTGACGTTCACCACCGGGTATCTTCCGCCAAGCGATGCGTCGCAAATCTTCAGCTTCAGACCTGCTGCCTCTATCGCCTCGATAGATGCGGCAATATGCGGATAACCGGCTATAAGATCTTTGGGAATCTCCGGAAGAGAGAGCGCCTCTTTTATAACCTTCTCTTTCACATGGCGTTCAAGTATCTCCGAAAGTGCCTGAACACGCGCCTCTTCGGGAGTGTTGCCCGCCGCCATTCCATTGCTTACATAAAGATTTTCGAGAATGTTTACCGGAAAATAGATTTTTTCACCATCTCTTTGGCTTGAAAACGGAAGTGCGCATACTCCTCGTTCGATGATACCGGTATTGATATCGAAAAGCTCCCACGCAGCGAGCTCGCTGTGCGGATCGTAAAATCGCCACAACGATTCGCTAAGCAAACCCACAGGTCTTTCGCCATCTTCGGGAGAAAACCATCGCTCATCGGGGTGATGCACGAAAGGCTGACCGGAAATATCTTCACCGAACCAGTAGTCGGCAAACAGATATCCACATCCAAGCCGCTCGAAAAATTCACCCAAAGCACTCGCCAGGCAAGCTTGAGGCGTAGCCCCTTTTCCGTTGGTGAACAAAAGCTCGCAACCGCTCTCTTGAATATGAAGCGAATGAATGCCTTCGACAGGATTGAGCCAGGACTTCTCCTCTATATCGAATCCGTGACTTTTCAAAAGGGTATTCATCTTCTCGATCGTTACATCGAGGGCTTCATCTTTTCCTTTGATATATTCTTTTTTCATCTCATCTGCCCATTTTTTCGAAGCGCCCTGAGCAGATAGCGATCGGCTGATATCTCCGGACTCAAGATGGTGCTTTCAGTGATTTTTTCTGCCAGAATCTTTCCCATCATGGGGCCGAAAACGAATCCTCTGCCTCCAAAACC
>JAMOOM010000086.1 GCA_027065515.1 Campylobacterales bacterium | reverse complement strand
TTTTTTTCTGATCAATATGGGGCAATCTGAAACTCTTATGGACGTGACTACTGGTACTTTCAATCGTCACGCCCTTCTTTACGAAATCAAACGATACCTTGTGTATCATAAAAATGCCCCACTGGCTCTATTGCGTATCGAAAACCTCGGTGATATAAGCAATCACTACGGTATCGATAGGGGAGACAGAATTTTGCAGCTATATCTTCATCTGCTCGACGAGTTCATGAAACTACATGATGTAAAAGATCTCATTGTCGGCAGGTATCATGGAGGAGATTTCATTCTTCTACTACCTTTTGAAAAAGAGCGGGCTTCGACTTTAATGGATGAATTTATTCAAACATACAAAGAGATAGGAGGCGTGGAGATAGAGGCGAGATATTCACTTGACGAAATCTATGGAAATGATGAAATCGAACCTGTGATCAACCATCTGTATGATACTCTTTATCAAAAAAATGGAACCAAAGGGAACAAAAAGAGGATAGATCTTGGAAAATTGGAGAGTGAAATCGTCAAAGCGGTCCGGCAAAAAAATCTTATTTTATATTATATGCCAACATTACAGTTGAACAGTGGAAAAACCGATCTTTTCGAAGTGGCTGTTCGTCTGAAAACAGAAAATTCAGGAATACTTCCGCCGAAAAAATTTATTCCGATTATAAACAGACTGGGATTGGAAATAGAATACGATAAAGCCCTTTTTATATCTATCTGTAAAGATGCAAAAAGCGTAGATGAATCGATCTGTTTCAGCTTCAATATTTCACCACACTCTTTGAGGAACGAGGGTTTTGCCCAGATGATCAAAGAGATCGTTGCCGAAGAAGGAATAGATTATAGTCGTATTATTCTGGAGCTTTTCGAAAACCGTGCAATTAAAGATATCAAGCGCTATAAAGCAGTCCTGGAAGACCTTAAGGATATGGGTGTCAAATTTGCACTCGATAATTTTGGCGCATCCAATGCCAGTTCCGAATATATTAAAAAGCTGCCGGTAGATATGGTACAGTTTGATAGGGAATTTGCACTCTCTTTCAGCAACCCCCGGATAAAAGCACTGTTTAAAGGATATCTTTTATCAAGCAAGGAGTTGGGTGTGAAAACGCTTATGAAGTGGGTTGATACAGAAGAAGCGTTGGAGCGTTTTAAAAAACTGGGTGTGGATTATATCCAAGGGTTCATCGTCGCGGACGGTCCATTGAGCAGCGAGCAGATAAAATCAAAATATGGAGTGAAATGATGAAATATGGCGAAGAGATAGTTGAAAATTTCGATGTGGACAAAGATCTGGAGATATGGCCCAATAAATTTCAGAAAAATTATAAAATCCAAATTACTCTGCCGGAATTCAGTTGCCTGTGCCCTAGAAGCGGATATCCGGACTTCGCCACTTTTGTATTGGAATATATACCGGATTTATGGGTTGTCGAACTAAAAGCGATCAAGCTATATATCAACAGTTTTAGAAACCGCCATATAAGCCATGAAGAGAGTGCCAACGAAGTTTTCGATGTTCTTTATCAAAAGCTTCAACCAAAGTGGATGAAACTGGTGGCCGATTTCAACCCAAGAGGAAATGTGCATACCATTATAGAAATCGATAGCGACAAGTTTGAAAAAGAGGCTTGATATGCGAAAATTCTTCCATATTACAGTTTTTGTATCGCTGATATTGTTTGCCGGATGCCAACAGGGTATGGATTCTAAAAGAGAAAGACCTCATATACTGGGTGAAAAGAGACAGACAGTAAGCACATATGCCCGCCAGATCGTTGAAAATTCGACCGAGCCAAAAAAAGAGGATACAAAAATACGCAAAATGGAGCTCGAAACCCAAGAGAAGATCGAACGCATCAGAGCGGAAAAGGAGCTTGAGATTGCCAAAATGAAGGCCGAAAGCGAAAGATCGCGTCTGTCGAGCGAAAAAGAGCTTACTCTCAAAAAGATCCAGGCAAAGCTCGAAGAGATCGTTGGAGATCGTAAACTGGTAGGATGGGTTATCGCTTTGACGGCGCTGTTTTTCTTCCTGTTGCTTTGGGTTTTTATTAAACTCTTCAGAGAGTATCAAAACCACCGTATGCGATTGGAAGAGGAGCGGATGAAGCATGAAAAAGAGCTTCATGAAAAAGAGCTGCAGACCCGACTGGCAGAAAAGATGTTCGAAGCGCTTGGCAGCGGCAATCTTACCGAAGATCAGCAAAACCGCCTGCTGGAGTCGATTGCCAATCCTCAAAAACAGTTGCCAATGAAAAAATAGGTCGAGGGATTCATTGAAGGGCACCTCTAAAGCAGATCGGTAAAGATACCGTTGACTCCCCACTCGAAAAATTTGTTCTTCTACTTGGGATCGTTGAC
>JAMOOM010000085.1 GCA_027065515.1 Campylobacterales bacterium | reverse complement strand
TCTGGATAAAGCGTATAAGGGGTAATAGTGTTATTTGCCTCTGCACTTCCAATTGCAAGATGGCCAACTTTAAATGTGACTTTATCACCTTCAAAACAGGTGAATTTACCTTGTGTATCCGTTACCCCCTGAAGACCAGAAGAACATTCGTATGTCAAGCCTGCAACAGGTCCATCAATAAATTGACCAGTCAAGGATCTTGATGAAGTGCTTAAAGTTTCCGTGTCAGCACTTCCTCCACCGCCGCATCCGGTCAGAAATGAAAACACCAATGACAAAATTACGACATGGATTAAAATTTTTGTAAACTTCAAAATTCCCTCCTCATTATTGCTTTCGAAAAAGCGTAGAAGTATTGTATTGGGAGAAAATAAATACGAAACAAACGTTCTGTTAATCACTATTAACAACCAAAACGCATGCTGTCATATTGTTTGATCCAATACAACTCTTTTAAAAAATTTGATTGATGAATCAATTTGAGGAAAGCTTTTCATTAAAGAAACAGAAGAAATAGAGAAGAAAAAGTGTTTACTTTTCTTGAACTAAGGCAACTCAGCCATCTCTGAACGAGACCTGAAGCTTTCCGTCCCTGATTCACACCAGGTTTGGCTTTTACACATTGATATTATATGTCCGTATTGCTTATTTCTTGCTTAGTTATTCTCATTAAGTCTACAAGATATAGTTTTTATGTTGACAAAATCGATCAATTTTTTGGTATATTAGATATAATTCTCAAAAATTTAACGGAAAAGAGTTGTTTTAATGATTGATATATTCGAAAACCTGTTTAATACACTCAAAAAAAATAATAAAACGGCCAAAACCAACTTCTTGGCGGTTGATGTACATTCACATATCCTTCCAGGTATAGATGACGGCTCCAAAACAATGTTTGAATCGGTAAAAATGGTAAAAGAGATGCAAAACCTTGGATATAAGAAACTGATAATTACGCCTCATACCATGTCGCATCGCTACAAAAATAATGGAGAAATTATTTTGGATAAACTGGAAGCATTAAGGGATGCACTCGCTCATAAAAATATAGAAATCACTATAGAAGCAGCATCGGAATACTATCTAGATGAGTTTTTTCTTGCACTTCTCGCTAAAAAAGATATTTTGACATTCGGCAAAAACTACGTTCTTTTCGAGCTTTCCTATACCAGAGCACCAAAAGACTTAGAAAGCGTTGTGTTTGATATGCTCCTTGCAGGATATACCCCTGTGCTGGCACATCCGGAACGTTTCCTGCATATGCATAATGATTTTACAATGTACGAAAAACTCAAAGAGCATGGTGTACTTTTCCAACTTAATATCAATTCTTTAGCCGGCTATTATTCTAGAAATGTCCAGAAGACAGCAGAAAAGCTTGTCAGCAGAGGAATGATAGATTTTCTTGGAAGCGATGTGCACAAATTGGAACAAATACAAATACTCAATACTGTAATGAATACCTCACAATTTCAAAAAATATTTGAAAAAAACAATATTATCAATAATACCCTTCTGTAAATTATCGATAATATTTACTGCTATAACCATAGCTTACACCATATCCATATCCGTAAGCCCCTTTGTTTCCAGATACTTTAATTGCATTTAAAATCAAACCGGCTTTCAGCTCATGTTCTTCTACAAAACGGTTGATGTTTTTTAGAAAATTCTTTTTCGAATATCCGGATCTCAAAACAATAAGATTGATATGAGACATTCTCATGGCTATCATAGCATCGGTCACCAAGCCTATAGGAGGTGAATCGAATAGAATATAATCATATTCCTGTTTCAATATATCGACCAAGCTTTTGAACGATTCAGACATTAAAAGCTCTGATGGGTTGGGAGGAACTGGCCCACTAGTTATAGCATAGAGATCGTCAATCCCAGTTTTTTGCACAACTTCCTTGAGATTATTTTTTCCTGCAAGATAAGTGCTCAAACCTATTTTATTGGGAATATTGAATTTTTTGTAGACTTTCGATTGCCGCATATCCAGATCGAGAATAATGGTTTTTTTTCCACTTTTCGCAATTATTTTGGATAATTCAGTTGTTACGGTCGTCTTGCCTTCCTTGGGAATGGAAGAAGTAATAGTTATCACTTTGGATTTTCCACTATTCTGTAAAAATTCCAGATTGGTTCTAACTACTCGTAGTGCTTCATGAAACACCCCAAGATTTTTCCGACCATTCAAATAGGGAATTGCACCATAGAGAGGTATTTTTGTCAACTTATCTAAATCTTCACTGGTTTTGATGGTATCATCGATAGAATTTCTAAAAAATGCAAAAGCTATTCCAAGCACTAGGCCAAAAACAAGCCCAACAACTATGATGAGCAACCTTTTTGGCTTGATATGGTTTTCTGGATAGATTGGAGCATCGATAATTCTCGCCTTAGGTACAGTCGACGCTTCAACAATGGCTGTTTCCGCTCTTTTTTGCAAAAGATACGAATAGATTTTTTCGTTGACCATGAAGCTTCGACTCAGTTTTGCGAGTTTGCGTTCCTGGCTAGGCAACTGCTGAAGCATTTTTTTATTTTGTTCTATAATATTTTGAAGTGTCTTTTTCTGATTCTCCAAGCTGAAAATTGCGCTTCGTAGAGCCTCTTCCAGCGATTGCTTCAGGCTTTCAAGCTGTTTCGTGACTTTAATAACATCAGGATGAAGCTCTGTATAATCCGTTAATAGACTGGTGCGTTTCTCATTGGCTTCCTGAATTTTGAGAATTAATGAACTGATAGCGGGACTCAGTGCCTGGGATGCGTCGACATCGATTCCCTTGATATCTTTATGTGTCTTAATATAGTGAAGAATATTCTTGAGCACCCCCAACCGCATATTAATATCGTACATTTTTGTCTGGAGATCGCTTACCTTTTCTGAAGTCATCGTGGCTTTTTCCCCGATATTCGTAATGATATTGCTTGATTTGAATTTCTGGAGTTTTTTTGCCGATTTTTCAAGTACTTTGTGAATAGCTGCCAACTGGGCATCGATGAACTGCAACCTTTTCTGCGCACTTTTTGTCTTTTCTTGCAATGTTTCACTTATATAAGAATTTACAAGAGCATCCAAAACATCTTTGGCTCGCAATGCCACTCTATCTTCAAGCGCCAAATTTACAATGGTTCCCATCTGGGAGGCCGGCTGAACAGTAAGATGGTTTTGAATATACGCAAGCATGTCCATATTTGGAACGACAACAAAACTGTATTTGGCATGAGCTGGTTCAAATATCTTCTGTATGGCAATTGTAAACCATGGGGTATCGATCTGCTCGCCATAATGATGGACTTTATCATAACTGATCGGTTTTTCCCCAAGTGGCATCAAGGAGATGTAAGACGCAATGTTTCTATAGATTTTTTGTTTCAACGGTGGTTCAACGACTAGTCTGAAACTCGTTTTCGAAATAGGAATCAACTGGAATGTCGATCTTTGCGCTTTTTTTGTCATTCCGGCAACAGAGACGATAAAAGGTGAGTTTTTGTACAACTCTACTGTTTTCATATGATCTTTCGTAAAGTATCGAACACTCACATTAAGATTTTTCAATGCTTTCAAGACCATATGTCTTGACTGTAGTATCTGTATCACATTATCTATGTTCGCCGGCGCTCCGCCTGTTGCAAGCGCCACAATATCATTCTTTGTGGCTTTGGTATCTTCCGCCTTCACCTCGATGGAAGCATCAGACCGATAGATGTTGGGCTTAAAATAACTATAAATCACTGCCAACATCAAAAAAAATATTGCTGTGAAAATAATTGAAAACTTGTATCTTCTTAAAACATCACCTATATCTTTAGCGCTCATCTCATTCATATTCTATTGTGCCTATACCTTCTAAACATTATTTTAGTCGAAATTTTTATGTATAACACCGACATCCACGAACGGCAAGAGCATAGTGTGAACAAGCTCATAGAACGGCATTTGTTCTTTGAATGCAACATTATACGCCTTCATGTTTCTCGGCTGGACATATACAATGTCATTCGGACGAAGAATCAAACTCGTCAAACGTATTGCGGACATATCGGTCAGATCGACTTCTCTAACAGTCGGATGCCTTAAATCTCCCCGCAGGATAAGAATATCATTGCGTTTCGCATCATCAGTCAGATCGCCGCTGCTGGCAAGAGCTTCAAACAGCGTCATCGTACCGTGTGGAACTTTCACTACGCCCGGTTTTCTGACTTCTCCTATTACAAAAAGCCTCTGATCGAGAATTTTCACAGCGGCAAAAGGATTTCTTAGAAATTTTTTATAGGCTTTGATCAATTTTGCCGAGGCCTGGCTTTCGGTCAATCCAACCACTTTTATCTCTCCGACCAGAGGCAGCCGTATTGTCCCTTTTTTTGATACCAGCATTCCTTCATATCCATCACGCGTAAGATATGTATCGCCCAATCCTCCTCTTGAAATCAACTGATTCAGTTGTCCCGCTCCGCTCGAAGATTGGTTATAGACAGAAATCTGGATTCTGTCTCCGGGAATAATTTTATATTCATATGAAATGTCGGCTTCATATTCCTGGGTAGAAACATTTTTTTCGACATTGAGATTTTTATTGAACAATTTGTATTCATTGGTCGAGCATCCTCCGGCCAACAATCCCAAGACCAGCAATCCAATCGCCATTCCTGTTGCTTTCATTTTCGATCACTCCTTCCCATCTTCTCGCTTTACCATTGAACACCATATCGTCGAAACCTTGGTCGTGTCATAGTTTAGCGATATTTATTGGTCACTGAATTTATTATACACAATTAATTTTAAAGACAGATTGATTTTTGTCCAATACAAAGAGATATCTGCTTTTGGCATCGACCCGGAAGAACGGTTTATTCTGGCAGTAGAGAAACAAAGAAGTGGATACGATCATTAAAAAGAGTCATCAGTAGAGATATCGTCGATAACAGTCAGGAGTTGGCAAAAATTACCTATCATTCCCAAAGAGGCCAAATGCCGCACCCGATATTACAAAAGTACTTTTAAAGTTTGCTCACTGTCTGGATTCGCCTGCGAACGGAAGCAGCGCACTTCCCCATGTCAAACCGCCGCCAAAAGCATCGAGCAGAAGCGTATCTCCTTTTTTCAGTCGTCCACTCTCCCATATATCGTTCATCGCCATGGGAATGGAGGCAGACGATGTGTTTCCATATTTGGATACGGTCAAAACAACCTGCTCCGACGTCATTTTCAATGCATCGCCTACCGCTTTGATAATTCGATAATTGGCTTGATGCGGTATGAAGTGCTTGATATCTTTCGTCTGTACGTCATTGTCGTTAAGGATATTGGTTACATCGCTCGTCAGGGTTTTTACGGCGATTTTGAACGTTTCATTCCCCTTCATTTTCATCGTACAGAGCTTCTCTTCGATAGCGTGCTGTGAACATGGATTTTTGACGCCGCAACCAGGCGTCATTAAAAGATCGCCATAATTTCCATCTGCAGAAATATGAACATCCGCGATAGCGTCGGACTTTTTGTTTGTCGCGCTTATGACTGCCGCCCCTGCACCATCGCCGAAAAGCACACAGGTCGAACGGTCGCTGTAATCGACAATGGCACTCAGTTTTTCAGCGCCTACAATCAATACGTTCTTTTTGGCTTTGGATTCTATAAATGCTTTCGCGATGGACATGGCATAAATAAAACCTGTACATGCAGCGGAGATATCGAATGCTGCAACATTTGTACGTCCGAGTTTCGATGCAATCACGCATGCAGTAGAGGGCATACACAGATAATCGGGAGATATCGTAGCACATACGATCATGTCGATATCGTTTATCTTCAATCCGGCTCTGTGAATTGCGATTTTGGCTGCCTCGACTCCCATATCGCTCGTCAACTCGTCATCCGCAGCGATATGACGTTCTTTGATGCCCGTTCTTTTGGTGATCCACTCATCGGAGGTATCCAGGAATTTTTCGAAATCCTCATTTGTAAGAACTTTTTCGGGCACATAGGCACCGATAGACTTGAGCGCAGCATATATCATTGGTAGCCTTTGTTAACCGTTCATTGTTTCCAAACGTTTTCTTATCGCTTCGTTGACATCTGATTCCACAAAGCGAATAGCTTGAAACATGGCATTTTTGATTGCTTTGGGATTGCTTTTCCCGTGACTGATAATGGTGCACGCCTTTACTCCAAGCAGTGGCGCTCCTCCATATTCAGCATAATCGATCTGTTTTTTCAACCTTCTGAAAACCCTCTTCATCAGCAACGCACCGGCAATGGATATCGGAGAACGCTTGATTTCGGACTTCAGATATGCACTGATAGTCTCGGCGACTCCCTCGCTGGTTTTTAGCAACACATTGCCTACGAATCCATCGCATACGACTACATCCACCTTACCATTGAAAATATCGTTGCCTTCAACGTTTCCTATGAAACTTTCAAGCTGGCCGATGAGCTTATAAGCCTCTTTCGTTACCTCGTTTCCTTTGGTAGGCTCTTCTCCGTTTGACAGCAAGCCAACTCTAGATTCTTCACATTCGAGAACCCTGTTTGCATAGGCATCCCCCATGATGGCGAATTGAAAAAGATTATTGGCATCACAATCGACGTTTGCACCTACATCCAGCACGACAGTCTGCTTATCCTTGACCGATGTTGGCATAAAGGTAGCTATCGCCGGCCTGGAAATGCCTTCGATCCGCCCTATTCTAAGTGTAGCGAGACTCATCGTTGCGCCACTATGCCCGGCTGATACAACGGCATCCGCTTTACCCTGCCTGACTAGATCGACAGCAATATAGATGGAGGATTCTTTTCTTTTCAGTGCATCGGTAGCGTGCTCGTCCATTTTTATAACATCGCTGCAATGGACGATTTCCACTCTGTTTCGGAATTTTTTGGGAATAAGAGGGTATATCTTGGATTCGTCACCGACGAATATTGGAAGAAATTTTTTTTGTTTGAGTGCAAATATTGCACCCTCTACAATTGGATAGTGACCGAAATCACCACCCATTGCATCAATGGCAATGCGTACCATTTAAGCGTTGTATTCACCTGTGAACTTGTTCATGCGGTGAGGCATTCTCCATGTACCGTCTTTATCTTTAACGGGTCTTGCCAATGTCACCTTGTAGTGGGTTCTTCTTTTGGCACCGCGTGTTTTACTGTTTCTTCTCTTTGGTACTGCCATAATTGACTCCTTCTATATTATATTTTGTATTTACAATTCGATTTCGTACTCTTCATCTTCATCGCATTCAGGACAGAGATGATACTGGCTCTGAATGGAAGCGATTTCACTTTCACATATCGCATCGAAATCCACAATTCCATCAGGACATTCTATCACATCGAGAGAATCTTCTACCTTAACTGGACGATCGACGATTTCGACAAGAAATTTTTCTTTTATCGGTTTCTCGAAAATCTCTCCGCATCTGTCGCAATCGATGCTTAAAAGACCTTCGATCTCTCCTTCTATCTGTACTCGGTTTTTTCCGCTTCGCCAAAAGAGACCATGACAGAGCACTTTCTCTTTTTTGATAGAAAAGTCGTTTGCACTTTCGTGTATTTTACGAAGCTGAATCTGCATCGATACTCTTAATGTATCTCTCTTTGGGCAAAGAAAAACGCTATTTCGATTTTAGCATTTTCGAGGCTATCGCTCCCGTGAACGGCATTTGCATCGATACTTTCGGCAAAATCGGCACGAATCGTTCCAGGGGCTGCCTCTTTCGGGTTGGTTGCACCCATCAGCTCACGGTTTTTGGCTACAGCATTTTCGCCTTCCAGCACCATTACCACAACAGGGCCACTGGTCATGAATTCGACCAGCTCGCCGAAGAAGGGGCGGCCTTTGTGTACTGCATAGAATGCTGCAGCATCCTGTTCGCTGAGTTGAAGTTTTTTCATCCCGGCAATACGAAGGCCATTGCTTTCGAAACGATCGATGATTTTTCCGATGACATTTTTTTTGACGGCATCAGGCTTGATAATTGAAAGCGTACGCTCCATAGGTTTCTCCAGTGTATATAAAATGGATGAAATTATACAAAAATGTTGTTTAAGAATATTTAAAAGAAAGAAAGAAGTGCAAAACGTTTCGCCGAGGAGATATCTTGGCTTGATAGAATTGCAAAGAGGGAAGAATCTCCCTCTTTGTTTGCAGGGGCTGGTTACTCGATAACCGGCTTGTGCTCTTTTCGTGCCTCTTCCGGAATGTCGTCACGGCATGTTGCACCTTCAAGGCATACATCCCATACAATACATCCTTCCGTCGGGCAGGCGGTTGCACATGCCGGCTCGTCATGATAGCCTACACATTCGACACATTTGTCTGGATAAACATAATATGTCTCTTCTCCAGTTGGATTATCCTCGTCGTCAACGATTGCCTCTACAGGGCACTCATCGATACAGGCACCACAGTTAATGCAGGTATCCGTAATCAATACAGCCATTTAAACTCCTTTATAAGATTTGATCATTCGTACTATAACACAACATTTTTAAAAGATTTTGAAATTGCAAACTTACAGCCCAAGCAGAGATCTTATTCTTTCAACTTGATCCGTCTTCTCCCATGTAAATTCAGGAAGCTCTCTGCCGAAATGGCCATACGCAGCAGTTTTTCTATAGATCGGACGCAGCAGATCCAGTGAATCTATGATACCTTTTGGCGACAGGTCGAAAAGCTCTAGAATCGACTTTTCTATCATCTCTTCTGCAACTTTTCCGGTGCCGTGCGTATCGACCATGATCGATACAGGCTCCACAACACCGATAGCGTAAGCGATCTGAATGGTGGCCCGATCGCAAACTCCGGCAGCAACCAGGTTTTTTGCCACATATCGCGCCGCATAAGCACCACTTCTGTCCACCTTTGTGGGATCTTTACCACTGAACGCACCGCCTCCATGCGGACAGCTTCCACCGTATGTATCCACGATGATTTTACGTCCCGTAAGCCCAGCATCTCCCTGTGGACCGCCTATCACAAAACGTCCTGTCGGGTTGATATGATAAACGATATTGTCATCGATCAGATCGTCCGGAATAACCTTATATATCAACTCTTCTATGATTGCATTCTTGAGTTTTTCATATGAAACGTCTGGATCATGCTGAGTGGACACTACAATCGTTTTGACTTTATGCGGCTTTCCATCGATATACTCCACGGTTACCTGGGCTTTGCCATCAGGACGAAGAAAAGGAAGAGTACCGTCTTTTCTCGCCTTGGCAAGCCCTTCGGTAAGGCGATGCGCAAGATATATCGGCAAGGGCATCAATGTAGGTGTTTCGCGACATGCATACCCGAACATCAATCCCTGATCGCCCGCTCCAATATCTCCCCCTGTCTGGTCAACGCCCTGATTGATATCCGGTGACTGCTCCCCTACTCCGTTAAGTACGCCAGCCGACCTGTAATCGAAACCATAAAGAGCGTCAGTATATCCAATCTCTCTTACCACTTCTCTCGCGATATCCTGCATTGGAGCGTACGTTTTGGTTTTCAGCTCTCCTGCAATAACGCAGAATCCATTCGAAAGCAGCGTCTCACATGCGACTCTGGCATTGGGATCGCGCTTTATGATATAGTCGAGAATCGCATCGCTAATCTGATCGGCCATCTTGTCAGGGTGACCCTCGGTGACGGACTCGGATGTAAAAAGATAGTTCTTGGGCACGCTTTTTCCTTTTGAAAAGAGGCAAAATCTGCTCTATTTTTTGAGCGATTATATCGTAATGTTCATTAAAACCGACGCTTCATAATGCACATCAATTTAAATCTATTTCTGAAAACTAGTCCGATTTCATCATCCAAAGTTGATGATCAGATATGCTATAATTTTTCTGTTTATAACTTTTATCAAGGAGAAATACATGATCGTTACAAAAAAAGCTCCCGACTTCACTGCGAATGCGGTACTTGGAAACAACGAAATTGTCGACAATTTCAATCTTTATGAAAATTTTGGAGAAAAAGGGACGGTGCTTTTTTTCTATCCGCTCGATTTCACATTCGTCTGCCCCTCGGAAATCATAGCGTTCGACCATCGTCTCGATGAATTTACAAGCCGTGGCGTCAACGTAATCGGATGTTCCGTCGATTCACACTTCACTCACCTCGCATGGAAAAATACGCCGGTGGACAAAGGCGGCATAGGTCAGGTCCGCTATCCGCTCGTTGCAGATCTCACCAAGCAAATCTCACGTGATTACGATGTGCTCCTCGAAGATGCTGGCATCGCACTGCGTGGATCTTTCCTGATCGATACGGACGGTACTGTGCGCCACGCGGTCATAAACGATCTTCCACTTGGACGTAATATCGATGAAATGCTTCGAATGGTCGATGCGATGCAGTTCACCAACGAACATGGCGAAGTGTGTCCGGCAGGATGGCACAAAGGCGAAGAAGGCATGAAGCCGGCACCCGAGGGTGTAGCCGATTATCTTGCAAAACACGCCGAAGAACTCTGATTTAGCCATGCCCGGAAGATAGACTCCGGGCACCAAAATTTACGATCTACCCTTCAAAATCTTTTCGGCAATCTGTTTGGGTCTCAACCCCAAAGACTCCTCAACCAGTATAGTGTTGCCATGAGGAATGAAATTGTCCTCATATTCGAATGATACGATCCGAACTTTTTCGAGTGTACCCGGCATCAGGGCCTCTGCAATGGCACTTGCGACACCACCCATTTTTACACTATCACTGAAAACGTACCACTCGCTCCAGCGACCTGCTGCCTCTTCCAGTCTTTTTCTGTCGATCGGTTTGACAAAACGCAAATCCAGTATCGCCGCATTTACACCCGATTTTTTTAAAATTTCCGCACTCTCTACAGCCCGCCCTACACCATTGCCATAACCGATAAAGAGAATCTCTCCATTCTCCTCGAGATACTCCGCCTCTGCAGTCTTAAAAGAAGAAGCCCGATAACGGCCGGGGGCCAGAATCATAGCCCCTCTGGGATAGCGGAAAGCGCACGGTGTAGGAAAATCAGCGGCAAACTCCACCGCAAGCTCGAGTGTTTCGTCATCTCTTGGCGCAAAAAGCGTGATATTGGGAATTGCGCGCAGATAACTGATATCGAATGCCCCCTGGTGCGTCTCCCCGTCTTCCCCCACGATTCCTGCGCGATCGATTGCAAAAGCGACAGGCAGATTCATCAATGCAATATCATGAATCACCTGGTCGTAGCCGCGCTGTAAAAATGTGGAATAGATCGCGACGAAAGGCTTGAAGCCCTCTTTCGCCAAAGGACCCATCGACGTGACGGCATGCTGTTCGGCAATTCCCACATCCCAGAATCGATCAGGAAATCTCTCCATAAGTTGCTTCATACCCGTACCACTTGGCATGGCCGCCGTTACCCCTACGATAGATCGATCTTTCTGTGCCATTTGGCACAATTTTTCACTGAAAATCTTGGTGGCACTTGGGCGAGAACTCTTTTTGAGGCTTTTTCCTGTCGTTTTGTCGAATGGTCCTACGCCATGCCAATGCTCGAAATAGCCTTCCGCAATCTCGTACCCTTTGCCTTTGGTCGTCTGGGCGTGGACTATGACAGGTTTTCCCATCGCCTGAGCCGTTTTGAGCGTTTCCACAATCTGCACCATATCGTGGCCATCGATCGGGCCGATATACTCCAGCCCCATCTCTTCAAAAAGGATACCTGGAGTAATCATACGCATTCCCTCTTCCATCCTTTTAGCCATATAGCGGGCCGAATCAGGAAAGTGCTCGAGCATCTTTTCAGTTCTCTCTTTGAAGCGCTGATAAAACGGACTCGCCATCGCCTGTGAAAGGATTCGGCTGATTGCGCCGATAGGCCTGGCGATACTCATCTCGTTGTCGTTTAGCACGATAACACATGGATACTTTCTATCGCCCAGTTCGTTCATCGCTTCATAAACCATACCGGCACTCATGGCACCGTCTCCTATCATCGCGACAGGAATGCGCTCACCCTCTTCGCCTCTTAGCCTTATCGCTTTCCCCGCTCCTACGGCCAGCGAGATTGAAGTGGAGCTATGTCCGGCTATATAGTAATCATACGGAGATTCGTCCGGCTTGGTATATCCGCTGATGCCTCCAAACTGCCGCAGAGTTTCGAATGCATCCCAGCGTCCGGTCAAAAGCTTGTGCGCATAGGCTTGATGGCTGACATCGAAAATGAAAGGGTCTTTCTTGACATCGAAGACATAATGCATACCCACAATCAGATCCGTCGCCCCAAGAGTGCTGCTCAAATGCCCGCCATGATGGCTGACTACATCCAAAATCCGCTCTCTTATCTCTTTTGATATCGCTTCAAGCTCGGATATATCCATACCTTTGATCTTTTCGAACAATGCCTCTTCTTCCATGCTTGCTAAATCCCTATTGTTTTACAGCGGTTCCGAAAACCGCCTCTTTGATGCGCTCAAAGCGATGCATAATTTCTCCATCGATATTGCCTACATCACTGAGTATCA
>JAMOOM010000084.1 GCA_027065515.1 Campylobacterales bacterium | reverse complement strand
TGGGCCACCCTGAAAAGCAGAAACGCCAAAAGAGCCTGGATGCCTTCATCGATGAGGTCAGACGGTGCGAACAGCTGGGCCTGGATAGACTCAACTTCCACCCCGGAAGCCATCTGAAAAAGATTAGCGAAGAGGAGTGCCTGGGCCGTATAGCCGAAGCTATGAACATCACTTTGAACGAAACCGAAGGAGTGACGCTTGTGATCGAGAATACGGCAGGGCAGGGAAGCAATCTGGGTTATAAATTCGAGCATCTGGCATATCTGATCGATAAAACAGAAGATAAAAGCCGCGTAGGCGTATGTCTTGATACATGCCACACATTTACGGCAGGTTATGATCTGCGTACGAAAGAGGCGTATGAAGCCACGACGAAAGAGTTCGATGAAATCGTAGGTTTCGATTACCTGAAGGGAATGCATATCAACGACTCCAAGCCGCCTTTGGGAAGCCGTGTGGACCGCCACCACTCATTGGGAGAAGGTGAGATAGGATGGGATGCTTTCAAGTATATCATGAATGATCCGCGAATGAACGATATTCCTCTGATTTTGGAGACGATAGACGATACGATCTGGGCCCAGGAGATTCGGGCCCTTTACGATCTTATCGAGGGTTGAATCATCACTGGATGATTCGGGAGAGATTGGCATCGATCATTGCGCCTTGAGAGGCCAGGAATGAATCCATCTGTGTCTGCATTTCGATCGTCGTCTCCAAATTGTAGTCGGGAATGAAGAGCGAACGATGGTTTCCTTCTTGGAAGAGTGTGAAGACATCTTCTTTTTCGCCGGGATAGATGCGCTTGACCGTTTCGCCGGGCTGGAAATAGCTGGTGATGTCAACTGCTCCCATCAGGTTGGCGATATAGACGCCTCCCGCCATTGGAGCCGTGGCGATCGTATTGGGAATGACGTCGTCGTCTTTGACCATATGGATCAGAAATTTCTGTTTTTCGGCCGCCAGCGTCGCGTAGTTGAGGGGGTCGGCGTCGTCTAAGACGGTCTGCATTGCGTTGAGGAAAGCGTCGAAGGCTTCCGTTCCCGGCTCAAGCCCCGCCTCTTTCATGCCATTGATGACTGTTTCGCCGAACGTTTCAGAGTGGACCATGATATCGGTGATTCCGCCGCCGGGTACCGATAGCAGAACAGTGTCGAACGAAAGGCCCGCCATATCCTGATAGGCGAAGAATCCGAAGGGAGCGATAGTACCCAAAGAGTGTCCGACATATGCGATATGATCGGGATCGAAACGGTTGCCCCGCGCATCTTCCTGGTAGGTCATGATGGCGTTTTGGAGGGCGATGTAGTCGGATGTACTCTGGCGGATGTTGTCACGTACCGTCAGGAGGCTGGTGAAGTTCATGTAATGGATACCCGAGGTGTCCGGCTTTTTGTCGGGAACTTTTGCGAGAATGGTTTCGTTCTCGTCCTGAGTCAGGAAGTCGAGGTTGAAGGTTCTTTCATGGTCCCTGTCGTATAGGGGGTTGTTGGGATCGAAGATACCGTGAAGGGGCAGGTCGATACCGACGACGGCGTAGCAGATACGGGCAAAGGCTTCCGAGATGGCCAGTACATCGAGGCGGTTGCGCGTGATGCCGTGCTGGAAGATGGCGACGGGCCAACCATTTTCGGGTTGTTCGCATCCTGATGCTTCGCCGGGAATCGCGGCGAGAACAGGGATCGTGAGTCTGCCGGTCTCCACTGGCATGTCACTGCCGTTCTCGAACTTGAAAGAGTCGGTCAGAGGCGCCGTCGGATTGTCTTGTGTCGGGATGCCAAGGTAGTAAGGAATGTTTGCGAGCACTCCCGTATAGACTTCGGCGTTTCCGAGCATAGTCGCGTTCAATTCCGAAACCTTCTCGTATTCACCCATTCCCGCATAGAATCCCATCAACATCTCTTTTGATGTCTTGTTGGTATCTTGCAGCCCGAGAGAGGTGCCATCGCTTCCGTTTTCTGCGATCGCCTTGGCCGTTTTTCCGATAGATTGTGTCTTGAAACTCCAGATATCAAGAATTTGGTCGGCCGGAATCTGTGAAGCGGCGATGAGTTGTTGCGTATGTTGCCTGACCCCCTCCAACTTCTTTACCTTTTCGAGATTCACGGCGGGATCGCTGTCGAGTATCACTGTAGGTTTGCCTGCGGCATCGATCAGTGGAGTAGTCCCCAAAATCAGGGATGTGGCGTAATCGGGTTCGAAATTTTTTCCATTCGTATCGGTAATGCCTTTGAATAGCACAACGAGATATCGATTTGCCTCTTGTAGTGGGACAGTCGGTACAAGCGCGATTTTTTTGTCACTCGCCACGGTTACGAACGAAGGGTCCTGGATACCGTGGTTTGGATCGATATCGATCATCTTGACACGCCCCTGCAGGGAGGCAGTGGCCAAGTCGCCGCTAATACCCACTGAGACGGGAGAGGTGGTGGAGAATCCGTCAAGTGCGTTGAGGGCGGATTTGACTGCGTAATCCTCGTCTTCGGGCTTGGTGTCGAAATGGATCTTTCCTGTATTCTGGTCCATCAGAATATCGTTGGGGTAGGGGATGTTGCCGGTGTCGCTGTCGAAAAGTATGTAGCCACCTGCCGCTTCCGATGACGAGAAGTTGTCGGAGCTCTCTCCACATCCTGTCATCAGCAGTGCTGCAGCCGCACTCAGTGCAAAAATCCACTTTTTCATCATATTATTCTCCAAATGTGAACTACTTTGAAACATTTTATAATCTTAATTTTAAATAATACATTAATTTAATGATTTTTTATCATAGCTTCGATAGTATTGCTACAAAACCACTCAAGGAACGAAAATGCAAAAGAGTACCCTGTGGATACGTATGACCGCATTGAGCGCGCTTGGCGCCACTCTCGCCATGGCAAGCGCCTATAAGCTTCCAGAGCAGTCGACACGCTCTATGGCTCTTAGCGCGGCGTACGTCGCCGGCGCCGATTCGGCCGATGCGAGCTATTTCAACCCTGCCAATATGGGATGGATCGAAGGCAATGCACTGGTGGAAGCGGGCCTTAACTATATACATCTGCCGGAAATCGAGTTTCGTGGAAGTGTCGGTGGTGTACCATCGGACGACAACTCCAAGACAGAAGATTTTCTGATTCCCTATTTTCACTATCTCTCTTCTGCGCACGGTGCGTGGCGCTATGGCCTTTCATTGGTTGCACCCGGCGGACTCTCCAAAAGATGGACAAAGCCTATTCAGAAGATGAAGGCCGAAGAGTTCACGCTGAAAATTTTCGAGCTGAATCCCTCTGTATCTTACACATTTTCCGACACATTCTCCATCGGTGGGGGTATTCGTGTACTCTATGCAGATGGCAAGGTCAAGGGCTATCTCAAAAACGCTTATGCGGAAAACATGACGGGCGATACGGTGGAGTTTGGATACAACCTTGCGCTCTCCTATCGTCCCGAGCCAGCTACTACGCTGAGCGCCACCTACCGATCGAAAGTCGATCTGGGGCTGGAGGGCAGCTCGAAGGGTTTTGTAGCCATCGGGTCGCCGCAGTTGCCATATTACGATACCGATGGCGGGGTGAGTGTGCCGTTGCCCGCCACACTGGCATTGGCGGCGGCACACACTTTTGCCGATACGACGGTAGAGATAGTGTATGAGCGGACTTTCTGGTCGTCTTATGAAAAACTAGATTTTCATTTCGACGACAAAACGGTCGATGCGATCTTTGGGCAACCGATCGACAAAGATTGGAAAGATACGAATACCGTGCGTATCGGAGTCACCCACCGTTTGAACGAGAAGTGGACGGTGATGGCCGGATATGCGTGGGACGAGACGCCGATACCCGAAAAGAGCCTCGCTTTCGAGCTTCCCGATGCGGATGCCAATATCTTTTCAGCTGGCGCGATTATGCAGGTAAACAAAGATACGGAAGCTGGTTTTGCCATACTCTACGACCATAAGAGCGAGCGAGACATTCATGCACCCGCGAACGAAAATGGAATCGACGGCACCTTCAAGAAAGGGGGCGCCGTTTTGGCCAATTTCTCCATAGGATACAGATTTTAGATGGAATACTCATATCAAAACTTCTATGAAATGGTAGCGGCCCATGCCGGCCGCACTCCATCCAAAACGGCGGTATTTGAAGGCGGCTACAAACTTACATACAGTCGCCTGGTAAAAAAAGTCGATACGCTGGCACGTTTTCTGGAGCTTTCGGATATAAGGCGGGGCGACAGGGTTGCGATATTTATGCAAAACAGCAAGGAGTTTCTCGTCTCTTTGCTCGCGATTACAAAGATCGGGGCCGTGGCGGTGCCGATCAACACTTTTCTGAAAAGCGATGAAGTCTCCTTTATCCTGAACGATAGCGAGACAAAGATGCTGATGGCCAGCAGCGCGCTCAAAAAGGTGGTGGAGCCGCTATGGGAGAGCACCGGTATAGAGCGCATCGTCTGGGAAGGTGCGTACGAGTCACTCGATAACAAAAATATCGGCTTTGAAGAGATATTTGAAATCCTGAAAAGCCATAATACCGTAACCCTTCCGAAGATCGACGACCTGGCTGTCATCATATATACATCGGGTACGACCGGAAACCCGAAAGGAGCGATGCTCAGCTATCGCAACATCATGCACAACTGCATTGCGATCGGAGAGCTTACGAAATTCACGAAAAGAGACCGTTTTATCGTATATTTGCCGATGTTTCACGCTTTTACGCTTACCGTTACCGTCATTATGCCACTATATTTTGGAGCTTCGTTTGTATTGATTCGCAATATTATGCCTTTTAGCAACATCATCAAGCAGATACTGCTAAAGCGCGTAACTCTTTTTGTGGGCGTTCCGGATGTTTACAACGCCCTTAGCCGTGCCAAGCTTCCATGGTATTTCATGTGGTTTCACAAAGTGCGCTTTTTTGTCAGCGGGGCCGCGCCTCTTGGCGAGGCGACACTCGATCGTTTCAAAACCAAATTCAAAAAAGCGAAGCTGCTCGAAGGGTACGGCCTTAGCGAGTGTTCACCCGTCGTATCGGTGAATCTTCCCGATAAGCAGAAAGCGGGATCTGTAGGCCCGGCGGTTCCGGGAGTGGAGATAAAGATCGTCGATGAAAATATGATCGAGCTTCCAAGCGGCGAAATCGGCGAAATCATCGTAAGTGGCGATAATGTGATGCAAGGATACCTGGGTCGCCCTACCGCTACGGACGAGACGATCGTCAACGGCTGGCTGCTCACGGGCGATATGGGATATCTCGATGAAGATGGTTTTCTCTTTATCGTGGATAGAAAAAAAGATTTGATCATCTCGAAGGGCATAAATATATACCCAAGAGAGATCGAAGAGGTAATCAATCTCTTCGAAGGCGTCGGCGCTTCGGCAGTGGTAGGTATGCCTGATGAAAAATCGGGAGAGCTCCCCGTAGCATTTATCGAACCGGCCGAAAATGAAACGGTAGATCTGCCCGCCTTGCGTCGTTATCTCAAAGAGAAGCTTGCCAACTTCAAGCAGCCCCGTGATATCAGAATAGTGAAAGAGCTTCCTAAAAACGCTACGGGCAAGGTGCTCAAGCGGCTGCTCAAAGAGCAGTTGAAAGAGGAGGCAGCTCTTTGTAGCCGATCTTAAAAGGTTGCTCGAAACGCTTGGCTTCGTTGTGTCGGAAGATGTTCTTGAAGCATGACCTCTTCCAGGCGTATGGCTGGTGAAAAGAAGTAGCCTTGTTGAAAGTTCGCTTTCAGTGCCTCGAGTTTTTTGGCGATTTTTTCATTTTCCACAAATTCGCCAAGTGATTGTGCCTGAAGGGTTTCACACATTTTGACGATCACTTCCACGATTTTGCAGGCGTGCTCGTTTTTATCTATATTCTGAATGAGGCTGCCGTCGATCTTTATCAGTTTCACCATCCCGTTTTCCGTCAAGTCCGCGACGGTTTTGAGTGCGGAGTAACCAGAGCCGAAATCGTCGATAGCGAAATGGATCCCCTCTTCTTTGTGTAGCGATTTTATTGTCTCTATATTTTGCAGCGCCTGTTGTTCGGTAATTTCGAAAATTACATTTTCCGCTCCAATTTCGTCGACAAATTCGCGTAGTTTCCCGATATAATCCGAATCACTCAGGCTTTGAGGGGAGGTATTTACGAGCAGCATTCCATCGAATTTGTGTAAAAGAGAGATCTTTTGCCGAAGCGCTTCAAGGACCTGAATATCCAGCTCTACGATTTTGTTCATTTCATAGATCGTATCTATAAAAGCACCTGCATTCAGCAGTTCGTTGCCATGTTTGATCCTGGCGAGCGCTTCAATGGCTACGATTTTTCGATTTTCGCTTTCTACGATAGGCTGAAAGAGAACTTCCACCGCCGATTCGGCGAGGCTTCTTTTGATGAAATCGATATTGTAGTATTTCTCTTTGAGCCACTCTTGGATGCGCGATTTTTGCTCTTCGCTGAAAATTTTGAGGTTTTGTCTTTGTATCTTCGATCGTGATTTCAGATGCCACATGATACGGATCAACTCTTCGTGGGTATATTTGAGATCCGGATCGAGCTCGAAAGCCGCCATAATATAGCTGAAGTTTATATTTATGTCTTTTACTTTCATGGAGGTTGGCAAAACAGAGCCGATCTCTTGGAAAAATTTTTCATATTTTTCTTGAGGCCATTCGAGATTCAGCATATAAAAATTTGTACTCAATCCTCTGACGAGCAGCACGCTCGACTCGTATGGATGGATAAATTGGCGCAGAGTCTTCTCTGTATGGTCGAGTATTTCGTTGAGTGTATCTTCACCATGTATCTCGTTGAGGTGCTTTAGCCCTTCTATATCTATCAGGGTCAGGATTTGGCGTTTGTCGGTATAGGTATATAGATCTATCAGTTTGAAAAAGCTACTTTCCAGGTCGGCATAAGTCAAATAGTAGAGATTCTTTAGGGTGGATTCAAATTTCTGTTTGATCTCCAGAAGCTCTTTGAGCATGAAGAATGCCTGGGAATATTCATGGTTGACGGCATAACGATAAGCCGTAGTCGCGCTTTCGTGAAGAAGTTCGTGGAGTGTGTGTAAATATGCACAAAGTTTTGCATCCATGCAGACCATCAATGATTCGGGATATTGAAGCACTTTGCTAAAAAGGCAACTTTTGGCATCTATTGCCGGAAATGGAACCGATTCGTTTTGCTGGAACCAGGCGCTGATTTGTTCCAGCCACTCTTTATGGCTGCGAAATAGCAAAAAATTCTCGAATCTGGAGTGCTGTTTCTGGTCGTCTAGAAGCTTGATACTCTCTTTTTTGAGATATGATTTGGCTATTAGATTGATCAGGTCATCAACGAAGCGCTCCACCTCCAAAATTATCTCTTCTTGATTTTTTTCGTTTTGATTTTGCAGCAGGTAAATCAGCTCCTTTTTGATCATCTTGACGCTTTTGATTACTACGATGTAGGGAAGTGATACTCTTTTGAAAAAAGAGAGGCACAATTGTTCATCCAGAGTGCTGCTATCAGTATATCGGATGAGCATATCCGCCTGCAAATCTATGATCTCTTCGATCTTCTCTTTTTCGCGAGCGATATCTTCGTAGAATGGATCGGATAGCATTTTCTTTTTCGTTCGCTCTATGGCTATGGGGAGCTGGGATCGGATGCTCTTTTTCATATTCATGGTAGCTTCTTTCTGTTATTTGTGGACACCACATTCCCTGGAGTATAGATGGAGCCTCTTAAAATATTAGCACGTATTTTAAAAAACTCAAAATTATGATAAAGTTGCATCATCTACTGTGTAACGTTATAGATTCAGAGTTACTCTTAAGGAAAAAATGAAATATCTTGTCAATTTTTTACAAACCGAAGATATCTCGAAAGCTGAAATATTCGATTGTCTGAAGTGCTCCAAAGAGGAGGCGGAAATTTTGCGCGCCGTGATGCGTAAATATGTCGAAGGAAGCGAAGAGGTCGGTGTTTTAGAGCTTTTGATCGAACTTTTCGGTGATGATGGATATGGCCATATTCTGCATCTTAAAAAGATCGAAAATCTCTTCGAGCTTGGGTGGCTGGTGCAAAACAGTTTGCGAACCCTCATACCCAAAGAGCTTTCGCGGCTTGAGCTGCTGCATGCTTCGGTGAGTCCCGGAGCCTCTTTTTTGAAACTGCTCGAAAATGGAGATCTTGGCCTTTCGCTTCCCGATGCGACACCATACACCGATCATCTTGAGTATCTACAAGATCAGTTTTTACGTATCGATCTTTATCAAAAGATGAATCTGGGCCGCGACGGCTTTCGTACAGATGGGCCAAGTCCGGGTATGATTCGAAGTGAATTGGAGCTGCTTGAAAAGAGGATAGAAGAGCGTGTGGCCGCTACTCAAAAGCCGATCGTCGTAGAAGAGTTTTTCAAAGAAAAAGGGCTTGATCCAAAAGAGAAGCTGATATTTCTGGCTCTATTGAAAGAGGAGTATGCCGGTGGCGAAGGGACTCTTCGAGACATGAATACGCTGATAGACCTGGTTAGCTGCGATGAGCACGATCGTTTCAGAAACCGCGCGCTTTTGGAAGAGGGGGCAAGGCTTGTTGGTGAAGATATCGTCGATTACGACGAGATGCTGAACCCATTCGGCGGTATCACGCGATCTTTTTTCATAAGCGGAGAGATTTTGCAAGAGATCATCCATCCGCAAAAGAAGAAAAAGAGCACGAAGCTGAAGTTGGCGCAGCTGGTCAAAGAGCAGGATATTTTCGAACTGCTCGATCCGAAAACGACGCTTGAAGATGTGGTGCTTCATCCCGATACCCGCGAGATACTCGACGCGCTTTTGAGGCAGATGGACAAGAAAGTGGCGCAGCGGCTCAAGGCGTGGGGTATCAAATCCAAAACCAAAAGTATCGATGCTCGGATCATTTTCTATGGACCTCCCGGTACCGGCAAGACGATTACGGCACTATCTTTGGCCAAATCACTCAAAAAACGGGTGCTCAGCTTCGACTGCTCCAAAATTCTCTCGATGTATGTGGGAGAGAGTGAAAAGAATGTCAGGAAGATTTTCGATACGTTCAAGGATCTTGCCCAAAAGAGCGGAAGCGAACCTGTTTTGCTGCTCAACGAAGCCGATCAGTTTTTGAGCAGTCGCAGTGTGGGTACAGGCAGCAGTGCCGACAAGATGCACAACCAGATGCAAAATATTTTTCTCGAGCAGATCGAACAGTTTGAAGGGACGCTGGTTGCCACTACCAATCTGCTTGAAAACCTCGATACCGCCTTTTCGCGCCGTTTCGACTATAAGATCGGTTTTAAGATGCCAGACCGTATGCAGCGGGTAGAGCTTTGGAAAAAAATGCTGCCAAAGAACGCTCCATATGCCAAGGATTTCAGCGTCGAAAAGCTGGCCTTGTACGATCTGACCGGTGGACAGATACGGCTGATCGTCAAAAACACGGCATATCGGGTCGCCGTCAAAAAAGAGCCACTCTTTTGCGTAGAGGATTTCGTAGCCGAGATCGAAAAGGAGAAGGGAGGAAGCTTCGAAGAGAGCGGTAAGTCGATGGGCTTTTTAAAAAAAACCTGACCTGTTTTTACGGTGGCCGATCTGCCAAATCTTACATCCAAGGAAGCGGCGCTTTATGACGCATTACGATTTGGAGCGTATCGAGGGTTGCGCCTGGAGCAGGAGAGGATTCCGATGAGGGTTTTGGCTGAATGGTACTTGTAGATAAAAAATTTTCTCGTTTAACTGTTTTTTTGCTATTATCTATAATATAGTTCAAAGGATAAATTTTGATTGGCCGGATTTTTCACTCCAGACATATCTCTTTTGAGCAGGCATTGAGAGAGATTCAACTTCAACGTATTGCCGACCGGGGGATCGAGTCGTTCGATTTTGTCATTATCGCAATATCTAGCCACTACCCTACGGGGGAGGTGAACGAATCGATCGAACGGGTATTGGGCACTCAAAATTATCTCGCTTTTCATGCAACCGATGCTTTCCACGATGAAGAGGCGGTGCATCATGGTGTTACGGCTCTTTTTATACGTTTTAAGAGGGAAGGAAGGATAGAGTGTTTCGTGCAAGACAATATATCATCCCAAAATCCGGAAATTCTCGAAAGCACAGCCTCTTATTTGCGAAAAAGAGCGGATGCGGCACATCTTATATTCGCAGGTATGTGTAATGCCAATCTCGCTTTTTTTATAGAAAAACTTAGTCGATACGACATTCCCATGGAAAATCTTCAAGGCGGTATCTGTTCTGGTCTGAAAACAAAAGAGGGGTTGGTTACGTATCAGTTTCGTGATAAAAAGGTGATAAAAGACGGTTTTGTGATCGTGACTTTTCACAATGTGGATATAGCCACCTCCATCGCTACGGGATTTGAGCCGGTTGGGGTGCAATATACGGTAACGAAAGCGAAAGGCTATCGGTTGTACGAGGTTGACGATCATATCTCTTTTGCTCGTATTATAGATAGGCTGGTCGGAAGTATCGAAAATTTCAAACCTGAATATCTATGGTACACGCCTATTGTGATACTCGATGAGAGCAGCGAAAACCTTTTGACCCTTCGGATATTTCGTGACAAAAAGAGTGAGTGGGTAGAGTTCTACGGGCCGGTAAAAGAGGGGCAGAAGATCAAGCTCAGCTATGGAGAAAGAGAGCAGTTGGTAGATGCCGACAGAAAAAGCGCCGCGTTATTGGCAAAGCGGATGCCGCATCCTGAAATACTTTTCAATTTTTCGTGTATTGCGCGCCAATATGCCCTGGAGGATCTACATCAAGAGGAGAATAGAGTTTACCGCAACCTGCTGCACGCTCCACTTTTCGGTTTTTTTACATTTGGAGAGATCGGCCACGATTTTTTAAAACGGTCGCTGCAATTTTATAACGATACCTCTTTGTTGACGGGTCTCAAAGAGAGATAGGGGACAGTGTGAGAGAAAAGATAAAGAAAGAGATTTTGCGCAACCTCTTGCTCGAAGTTTCCAGGCGATACGATGATGTGATGGTGCAAAATGCCCAGATTTTCGAAGAGATCCGATACAGGGCGATTCATGACGAGTTGACCGGTCTATACAACCGTTTCTATTTTATGGAGCAGCTCAAAAAGGCTATTGCGTTTTCTAGGCGTCACTACGATTACGGCGCCGTGATATTTGTGGATCTGGATAATTTCAAAATGGTCAACGATACTGCAGGCCACAAGGCAGGAGACGAGCTTTTAAAGCTGGTGGCCAAAAAACTGTGTGAAACTATGCGCGAAGAGGATATCGTAGCCCGGTTTGGAGGTGACGAGTTTGTGATTCTTGTCGAGAATCTGGGTAGTGACAAGAAAAAAGCGATCGATACGCTGCGTAAGATATCCGGCAAGCTATTGTCATCTATAAAATATGACTATACTTTCAATCGAAAGGCTTATCGTGTAACCGCCAGTATCGGAATCGCTCTCGTTCATGAGTATGAGACAGGCATTGACGATATTTTGCATGCTGCCGATAATGCCATGTATAGAGCCAAACATAATGGAAAAGCACGCGTTGTATTCTTCAATCTGGATGAAGAGGGTGCGGCTTCGTAGCGTTTAACATTTTCTGTAAGCTTCTATCCGGATGGGTTTTGGAGCTGGAGTGGCGGTGCGATACGTTTTTTGATTCGCTCTTTATCCTTGTACATCCTGGAATCCGCGCTTTCTATAGCGTCGTAGAAGAGAGTATTCGCTTCACAGCTTGTGATGCCATATGAGAAGCTGACATTGAATGTTTTATCCTGGTATTTGAGTTTTTTCCTTAAAAGCCGCTCTCGGCATTCGTTCAAGGTGGTCTCGGCCTCTTTTGAACCCTCTTCGAAAATTAGAAGAAATTCGTCTCCACCGTAGCGAACGAGTGGAACATGGTATGTTTTGAGATGGCTGGCAATATATGTAAGCACTTTGTCTCCGGCAACATGACCCAATGTGTCGTTGATCTGTTTGAAATAGTTGAGATCTATAATTGCCAGATGGCAGGAACGGGTTATGCGGCCATCTTTGTCGAGAAAGTGTGCATCGAGCCACTGGCGATTATAGGCTTTGGTGAGAGGATCCGTGTAAACACTCTCTTTGAGCTGCTCGATTTCACGTCGGAGCGCTTCTGTTTCATCGATACTCTTTTTCAGGGATCTCCTGTCGCCACGCTCCATCGCGTCTAGCGCTTTTTTGGAGGTAGTATCGAGACGTTCGATATGCGCATCGCTCTTCTCGCCTATTTGTGTCAAGGAGGATATCTGTGTTTCGACGATCTTTGCGCATGATTGGGCGTTGTCTGGAATATCTTTCAACCCTCGCTCCATGGCAAACTCCCTGAAAAGCGAGGCATAGAGCGGAGGCGTTACCACATCGAGCCTATCGAGTGCGCGTTTGCATTCGAGCGTGATCTCCTGTAACGTTTTTTGATCTACCGAAATTTCTGGCTTCATCTTCATTTTCCTAAAGTGACGATTCCGTAGCGATCAATTCGGCGACACCGTCATGCATATTTTGTACGGCTTCTACTTCCGTAATCCCCAGGCGACGCCGGTTGCTGATATCGTAAATGCCTCCTTCGCTTCCGCTGTGCTCGCCGTGAACGCCTCTGATTTGCAGGTGGTGCCTATCCGTGATAGATTCGAGCGCCTTTATGTTTCTGGATAGTTTGGGAAGCTTGATGTGTACGCTTGCACGCATCG
>JAMOOM010000083.1 GCA_027065515.1 Campylobacterales bacterium | reverse complement strand
GTTTTTGCGGGTATTCTTCTTGATATAACTCCCGAGATCGCCGCTGACGGAACGATTACGCTCAAAATCAATCCGTCGGTAAGCGATACGATCAATCCCATCACCAATGCCAATGAAAACAGAACGATGCCACCCGACCTCGAACGCCGGCAAATGGCATCCGTTGTGACCGTAAAAGACGGATCGCATGTCATTCTTGGCGGATTGATTACCGATAAAGTAAATAAAACGAGCAACAAAGTACCGCTATTGGGTGATATTCCACTTTTGGGATACGCTTTTAAATATGATGAACTGACTGACGAAAAGATGGAGCTTGTCATTATCGTAACGCCGCATCTGGTAAAACCAAAAAATTCCATGACACTTAAAGATCTTGGATACGACCGACTTTCCGATAGTAATTTGACAAAAATACGATGAGCAAATACAAAGAGCTACAAAGAGCGTTTATCGACCGTATCGAGGTCAACCAATATATCGGTCTCGATACTTCCATACTTTTTTACAATAAGTTGCAAGAGAGTATTGCCAAACCTTTGAAAATGATACTTCTTTACGGAAAGCCAGGAACAGGCAAGAGCATTCTTATCAATAAAATCCATCACGATGCCAAGCACGACATGAATGTATGTCTAATCGCAACGCCCATACAAAACGAAGAAGAGTTTATCGCAACACTCCATCGGTTTCTCGTTCCCAACCAACAGGTGCCTGAACATTTGACATACAACCAGTTCATCAAGATTTGTGAATCTCTTCGTGAAAAACGCCATATTACGGTGCTTTTGGATGAGGCGCAACTCTATCCACCAGCCATGCTCGAAAAGATTCGTCTCATATCCGATACCAGGACCATCAAATTTGTCGTTTCTTTGCATAAAACAGAAAAAGAAGATTTGATCGCAAAAGAACATTTCCAGTCCAGAATATGGGAAACTATCGAGCTTAAAAATGGCACCATTCATGACACGCAGATATATATTCAAAAGAAACTCATTCAGCAAAACTATTTTGAAATAGCCAATATGTTCAATAAAAGCAACATGCGTCTCATTCATCGTTTCACCAAAGGAAATTATCGGGAAATCAACAAACTGATATTCACCCTTTTTGAAATATACGACTATTATGAGTGCAACAAGCCTTCAAAAATAGCCGGCAGCCATATCAAAAACAGATATCTTGAGATGAGCGCTTTGAAACTCGGATATATTCATGCTTGAGATCGAAAAACTCGAAAAAGAGTGGCGCAGGTATAAGCTCAAACGGCTAAAACCTCTATTTCTTGTATTTGCAGGAATGATTTTCGCTTTGGGGGCATATATTGCTTTACCCTCTTTTGAATCCGGACAATTTCTTCACTTATTCAAACAGAAAGATTCTCAAATTGCAAATACAAAAGAGAGCCTTGCAGGCTCTACAATATCAGAGCCAAAAATTTCCGCTGCAGAGGCCAAGTCCAATACAAAAAAAACTGCCACTTCATCCATTGCATCTTCGCCACGCCCAAAATCTTCAACCATGACACTGATGCCTGAAACCAATTTTCTAAACAGTTTCAAAAAAGTGGACCAGCATAGACATTCGCCAGACAGCCCAGAGGCAACCCATATTCCTTCCTCGCACAAAAAAACAGCTACAGCAAAAAAACCTCAACCAAAAAAGAAAAAAATTGATGAAACGGCGACAAACGATAAAAACGGATACAAAAGAGATTCAACCCGAACATCACTGATAGTCAGAATGAAAACCTCCAACAATACACTCGAATATCTTATCGAACGATTCAATGAAAGAAGAGATCCCAAGTTGGCTGCCTATATCGCACAGAGTTATTACAAAAAAAAAGAGTTCGAAGAGGCTATAAAATGGAGCATCATGGCCAACTCGCTCGATCCTTCCGATGAGGGAAGCTGGCTGCTGTATGCCAAAGCGAAGGTTCGTATCGGGAAGAAAAAAGATGCGATCAGGGCATTGAGGGCATACCTCAACCAATACTCATCGCAAAAAGTGAAAGCCTATCTTCACAATCTTGAGCACAGCCTATGAAAAAAATTCTCATGACAGCACTACTTCTTGCGACCACTCTACTGGATGCAGGAAGTCTGGAAAAAATATACACTCTTTACAATCAGAAACATTACAAGCAAGCATGCCAATATGGCCTTCACATATTCAACAAATATAAAAAAAATTCAAAATTTGTGATGCTCTATGGGTTTTCCTGCCTCAAAGCCGATTATATCGACAGACTTGCAGTGCCGCTGACCGGACTGAGGGCCACAAAATCCGAACGTGCCAACGCAAGCTATTTTGCAACGATTTTATTGCAAAAAAAACTTCTCTACCATGCCTTGATCGACAATGTCGACATTTCATACCTCGTACTTCCAAAAACAGACTATGTACTCTCGAAGGTTTTCGATCTTTTTACACGAAAGGCGTATAAAAAGGTAGATGACAAATTCTATCTTAAACCTGAAGAAGCCAATGGGATATTATATGTACTCTACATTCAACCCTATGGCAAAATAAAAAAGATGGTTCTCGAAGAGAGGCTTGAAGGAAACATTATTAAAACACATAAATATTGGTAAAACATGGGAAAGATAATCGAACTACTTATTACTGCCGGCCTTGTTACAAAAAAACAGATAGCGGAGCTTTTACATACCAAAAAAGCGAAAAGGATCACCCTCAAGGCACTTATCGACAACAAGATAATCAGGCCAGAGCAAGCTTATCACCTTATTGCAGATGAAATACGCAAAGGGAACCTTACGCTCAATATGCTTGAACAAGAAGGCAGTGCTGTCAATATCGACCTTATACTTAAAAATCTTGCCGAATTGATGAAAATGGAGTATATCAATCTGGATGAAGTCGATATCGACCTGCAACTAGTCAATAAATTGCCAATGCATAAACTTGAAAAAATAGGAGCACTTCCTGTCAGGGAGAGCGATTTAAGCGTCATTATCGCTTTTAAGGACCCTTTTGACTTCAGTGCACAAGAGGCCGTGCAGAGGCTCTTTCCAAAAAAACCGATACATGCTGCAATCGCACGCCCAAGCCAAATCGACTATCACCTTGGTCGCCTGGAGATTTCCGAAAGCATCAAGGGACTGATAAACGAGATAAGAGAAGAAGTTTCCGAAAGCGCTTCGACAACCGAGGCGAGTGAATCCTCTGCCATTTTGAAACTGATCGAGGTGATATTGAAGTCTGCCATTATGGGACGAGCCAGCGATATCCATATCGAACCTACAAAAAACAGCTGTATCGTGCGAAGCCGTATCGATGGAATGCTAACGGAGAGTTTTCGTTTCGACAAAGATATCTACCCCCCTCTTTCATCTCGTCTGAAACTGTTGTCAAATCTTGATATTGCTGAACGCAGAAAGCCCCAGGATGGGCGTTTTTCGGCAACAATCATGAACAGAGAATTCGATTTTCGCGTCTCGACACTCCCGGTAATGAATGGTGAGTCGATCGTAATGCGTATTCTTGACAAATCGAAAGTGATGATACGTCTTGAAGAGGCTGGAATGAGTCCGCACAACTTCAACATATTCAACGATTCACTAAAAGTACCTTACGGCATCGTATTGGTTACCGGCCCCACGGGAAGCGGTAAAACCACTACCCTCTACGGCGCACTGAACAATCTCAAAAGTGTCGACAAAAAACTTATAACCGTAGAGGACCCGGTGGAGTATCAAATGAATCTTGTACAGCAGGTGCAGGTAAACACCAAGGTAGGCCTCACCTTTGCGAGTGCTCTGCGCTCGATTCTAAGACAAGACCCGGATATTATCATGATCGGTGAAATTCGCGACCAGGAGACATTGAGAATTGCGGTACAAGCTGCACTGACCGGACACCTCGTTCTATCCACTCTTCACACGAACGACGCGATCAGTGCCATCACCCGTATGGCGGATATGGGGATAGAGCCGTACCTTATAAGTGGGTCCATCATAGCCATCGAAGCACAGCGACTCGTACGGAAAATCTGCCCATACTGTAAGAAAAGCGTAGAAATTCCCGAACATATTATCAGTGAACTGCAAGAGTATATTCCCAAAAATTATCGATTCTACAAAGGAAGCGGATGCAAAGAGTGCCAGGGTACAGGATACAGAGGAAGAGAGATGATAAGTGAAGTGCTGCGGGTCAATGAAAAAATGAGCAGCATGATTGCCAGAGAAGCTTCCAAATCCGAATTGACGCAAGAGGCTCTAAAAGAGGGGTTTGTCACCATGATTCACGATGGTGTCAATAAAGCCATCGAAGGTAAGACAACCATCGATGAAGTACTCAGAGTTGCGAGGTTATCATGAAATATTATCAAGTCACACTGCTCGTCAGAGGACGAAAAGAAAATATCATATTCAAGGCCAACGATCGTGCGGAGGCGGTTAAAAGGGCAAAAAAAGAGTATCAAGGAACCCTTGTTCGCATCAAAGAGATATCCGCCCCCATTGATGCGACGATCAGGGAGTTCCTGTCCCAATTCAAATCTACCGTGGCAAATAGAAAAGTTCAACCCAAGAACCTGATTGCAGCGATCCGACAACTAGCTGTCATGACGAATGCCGGCATATCCATACACGATGCACTCAACGAAATCGCCAATGCAACCAACGATGCGAAACTCAAGGAGATTTTGCAACAGGCATCAGAAAACATCAACGCGGGCCTCAGCCTCTCTGAAACCTTCAAGCGATATCGTTACGATGTCGGAGGCATCACCCTTGCAATGATCGAACTGGGAGAACAGACCGGCAACATGGCCGATGCACTGGCCAGCCTGGCCGATATTCTCGAGGAGATCCAGGAAAATGTCGCCAAATTCAAGAAAGCGATGCGATATCCGATGATTACAATGGGGGCCATGGCTATCGCTTTCACTATATTGATTATGGTCGTCGTCCCAAAATTCAAATCGATCTTTGAAAAATTCCACGCCGAACTTCCGCTTCCTACAAAAATTCTGCTTGGCATAGAGCATGTATTGAGCCACTATGGGCTCATTGTGCTTTTTGGTCTCATTTTTCTTATCGCCCTTGTTCGCTATCTATATCGAAACAATGAGGAATTCAAGTATAAAACCGACAAATTACTGCTTAAAACATATTTGATAAAAGATATCATTTTTTTCGCCACCCTCAACCGCTTCTCCATCGTTTTTACAGAGTTGGTCCATGCCGGTATCCCTATCGCCGATGCACTCGATACAGCTACGGGCATGATCGATAACGCTGTCTTGAGAGAAAAGCTCGAGGGCGTGAAAATAGCGGTCTCCAGAGGGGTCAGTCTGACGGAAGCCTTCAAAGACACAGGAGTTTTCGAAAATATGATCATCCAGATGATATCGGCCGGTGAGAACAGCGGACAGCTCGATAGCATGATGCGCAAAGTGACCGATTACTACCGTATGCGTTTCAACTATATTCTGGACAATATGTCGAGCTATATCGAACCGATCATGCTCGCCATCATTGCGGCACTCGTTCTTCTTCTGGCTTTGGGAATCTTCCTTCCGATGTGGGATATGGCCCGTGCAGTCAAGGGTCACTGACCCTTTAGGCTCTCAACTTCCGGCGCTCTCTTCCAAAGCTTTGAGTTTTTCATATGTCTGATCCTTTTTCAAAAGAGCGGCCTCGTAAAGAAACTGGGACGGGAAAAAATTAATATCTTTGTAGCTGTCATACTTGGCATACGAGAGGTAGAGTATATTTTTCGCTCTCGTGACAGCTACGTAAAAGAGTCTCCTCTCTTCTTCGATGAGCCCACCTTGTGAAGCCAGTTTTCTGTTTGGAAAGCGACCATCCATCAAATCTATCACATAGACTTCGTCAAATTCCAGACCTTTGCTGGCATGCACAGTGAGCAGATTCACTCCTTCTCCTTCGCTAAGCTCTCCGCCGCCTAGCACCATCGCGTTGATAAATTTCTCCAGCGATCCATATGCTCCGGCCAGCTGTGTGAGCAACACCCCTTTGCGCTTGATGCGGTCGGCCGCATCGCTCTTTCTCGCCTCGTCGATCTCCCCGTTTTTCAGTGTCGCACGCTTTGCAGCAAGCTGATCCGCGATAAAGCCGTATGTAGAAGAGGCCAATATTGCGCGCACGATGGCAGCCGGCTGCCTCTTGGCCTTCAACGACTCTGCGAGTTTGAAAAAATCGTATATAAAACGGACACCCTCCGCGTTGAGGGATGGATGCTTCAGTATCGGATGGGCCATGAAACGCTCTTCGAGCCCCATATGCGAAAAGCGCGAAACCGAACCGATATGAGCAGGATGGTCGAACAGGCCCAGCTGGTAGTTGGTGACACGGCTCTTGAAAGGGTTTGTCGTTGTGCTTGGATGAAATATTCCCTCCAGCATATCTCCTCCACCCAGTGTCGCCAACCCTTCGAAAAGCTCTTTTGCCGTGGCGCTTCCTATTCCTTTTGCGTATTCGAATATATGGATGAAAGCCATCATATCCTTTGGATTGACCATTAAAGTTGCGATATCCAACGCCGCTTTCACCTCTTTTGCATCGAAAAAACTCCTTCCACCTTTACGACGACAGGCGATATTTTGCTCTCTCAACATCGCTTCTATGCCGTCGGCACTGGCATTGTTGCGAAAAATCACGGCGATTTCGGGATGGGGAGTCGTAGAGCGGCGGATAGTTTGCGCTATCGTCTCGTACTGCTGCAGCAGATTGTCGAAAATCAGAAGTTTTGGGTTTTGCGCTTTATCGTTTCGCACCACTTCGAGCTTTTTTGGATATATCCGCTCGTTGTATTCGATAACCCGATTTGCCAGCGATAGAATAGGCGCTGTAGATCGGTAGTTTTTCTTCAGAGAAAAAACCTTCGCATCCGGGAATTTTTTGGTAAAACTCCCGATGATATGAATATTGGCGCCATTGAAAGCGTAAATACTCTGATCGTAATCCCCGACACAAAAGAGAGAAGGAGGATTCATCGCGTCGATCAAAGAGCCCTGCAACTCGTTTGTATCTTGATACTCGTCTATCAGCACCTCCTTGAAAGGCATTTCAACTCTTTTGGCCTCCTCTCGCATCAAAATCAACAGATCGTTGAAATCCACAAATCCATACTCTTTTTTTGTTTCGCGAAACTCATCGATGATATCCATATAGATATCCATAAACGGCTCGTGCCCCTCATGGCGTTTAGGTAGCCACTCGGAGAATTTTTCAAGAGTGGCATTTTGATATAGCGAATGTACATCGTAGAGATAGTTGGCTGAAAACGGATCTCCACCGGCTTGAATGTGATGAAATTTGCGCTTGTCGTAAATACTTCGAAAAAGTGTTTTAAGTTCACCGGGCTGCTTGAGAAGAATGGGTTTTTTCTCTTTTTTGAGCCATCTGTAGCTGACGGCATGAAATGTCCCCGCCTGAATGCGCGATGCGATTCCACGGCTGAAAAGCTCCGCTATGCGCTCCACCATCTCGGCGGCGGCCTTGTTGGTGAAAGTAAGAAGCAAAATCTCTTCCGGTGCAACTCCCGCAGAGATCAGATACCCAATCCTGCCTACAATCGTAGAAGTTTTGCCGGTACCTGCGGAAGCGATGATGAGATTGTGGCCAAAAGGAGCTTTGGCGGCATCCAACTGTTCGGGGTTGAGTCGGCTAAGAGGCATAATTTCCTTTTATAAAGGGCACCTTCTGAAAACTCTATGCGGTCATAGTACATGGTTTTTAGAGGCGCCCTGAAGATATTTAACGCGAATCTTACTCTTCCTTGGATATAATCGCGATTAAAAGGTACCTTTAGAAGAGGTACATATATCAATTTGAGGGTACGATATGAGCGAAAAAAAAGGGTATGACCCGCACGCATTCGAAGAGAAATTTTACAAAATATGGGAAGATAGAGGCTATTTCGAAATAGACGGCAACAAGCGAATACAAAAAAGTGGAAAAAACTTCTGTATCATGATGCCCCCTCCAAACGTCACCGGAAGTCTTCATATCGGCCATGCGCTTACATTTACGCTTCAAGATATCATTGTGCGGTACAAAAGAATGGATGGCTACCGCACACTCTGGCAGCCAGGAACCGATCATGCCGGAATCGCTACGCAAAATGTTGTAGAAAAGCAGTTGTTGGCCGAAGGCAAAACGAAAGAGCAGATTGGACGAGAGGCTTTTTTGGAGCGTGTATGGAAATGGAAAGAGCATAGCGGGGGTATGATCGTCCATCAAATGCGAAGACTCGGCGTATCTCCTGCATGGAGCCGTGAACGCTTCACGATGGACGAAGGGCTCAAAAACTCTGTAAAGAAGGCTTTCGTGCGCCTCTATGATGAAGGGCTTATCGTCCAGGGCAACTATATGGTCAACTGGTGCACCCACGATGGCGCACTCAGCGATATAGAGGTCGAATATGAAGAGCACCAGGGCAAACTATATCATATACGCTACCCGATGGCGGACGAGGAGGGGTATGTCGTCGTAGCCACCACCCGCCCGGAGACCTATTTCGGCGATACGGCGGTAATGGTCCATCCTGACGACGAGAGATACAAGCATCTGGTCGGAAAAAAGGTGCGCCTTCCCCTGATAGATCGTGAAATCCCGGTAATTGCCGATGAACATGTGGATATGGAGTTTGGAACGGGGGTAGTGAAGGTAACCCCCGCCCACGATCCGAACGACTACGAAGTTGGAAAACGGCACGACCTCGAATTTATCACCGTTTTCGACGAAAAAGGTATTTTGAATAAGTTCGCCGGAGAGTTCGAAGGTCATGAACGTCTCGACGCCCGTGAAAAGATCGCGGAAAAATTGAGCGAAGAGGGATATATCGAAAAGATAGAAGAGCATATGCACCAGGTGGGCCACTGCTATCGATGCCACAACGTCGTGGAACCATATATTTCCAAGCAGTGGTTCGTAAAAAAAGAGATCGCCAAAAACGCGATCGAAAAGGTCAACGCCGGCGAAGCGCGGTTTTTCCCTCCCCACTGGATCAACAGCTACAATGCTTGGATGAAGGATCTTCGCGACTGGTGCATCAGCCGTCAGCTCTGGTGGGGTCACCGTATTCCGGTATTCTATTGCGACGATTGCGGCCACGAATGGGCAACGGAAGAGGAAAACCCCGAAAAATGCCCCAAATGCGGCGGAACTCATATCCATCAAGATCCAGATGTCCTGGATACGTGGTTTAGCTCCTCTTTGTGGCCTTTCAGCACACTGGGATGGGGAAACGGTGAAGCGCTTAAAAATATCAAGTGGTTCGAAGGAGATATTGAAACTTTCTATCCCAACGATCTGCTGATTACCGGTTTCGATATTTTGTTCTTCTGGGTCGCGCGCATGATCATGATGGGCGAACACTTCATGCACAAGCTGCCTTTCAAAGATATCTATCTTCACGCGCTCGTAAGAGACGAGCATGGCAACAAAATGTCCAAATCCCGCGGCAACGTTATCGATCCACTCGATACGATCGAAAGCCACAGCGCCGACGCTCTTAGATTTACCCTTGCTGTACTTGCCGTACAGGGGCGTGATATCAAACTCAGCAACGACAAGCTGGACCAAAGCCGCAATTTCACGAACAAACTCTACAATGCGGCCAAATACCTGCAAATGAACGTTGAAACTTTCAAAAATCTCTCCGATACTCCTATTAAAACCCCATTGGGCCGCTATATGCTTTCAAGATTCGCACTGGCAGCCGAAGAGACGAGAAATTTTATAGATCAGTACCGGTTCAACGATGCCGCGACGACTCTTTATAGATTCCTCTGGGGTGAATTTTGCGACTGGGGCATAGAGCTATCCAAGGCCAGCAAAGAGAGCGTATCAGAGCTGGGGGCGATCTACAAAGAGGCGATGAAACTGCTCCACCCTTTTATGCCTTTCATCACCGAATACCTCTGGCACCAGCTATCCGGCACCTCTATCGAAAAGGATGGCTCGATCATGGTGGAACCATACCCAAGCGGGCTTTCGCGCGATGAAGTGATAGAAAGAGAGTTTTCGCGCATTATCGAAGCGATCGTTTCGATACGCAGGGCGAAGGCTACCGTGGATATGCCTGGCAAAAAGATAGAGAAAGTATATGTCAAACCCGATGAATCGATGGATGCAGAGCTTGCTGCGCCATTCATAAAGCTTTTGGCAAAAACCGATGATGTCGAGTTTGTCCAGTCGAGAGTCGAAAATGCCATCACGGATGTCAGCGACCATATGGAGATATATCTACCGCTTACCGGTATCGATCTGAAACCACTGCTCAAACGCCTTGAAAAACAGCAGGAGAAACTTACGAAAGAGGTCGTCAAGCTCTCGTCTATGCTGAAAAATGAAAAATTTGTATCGAACGCCCCGGCACATGTGGTAGAAGAGAACAAAAAAGCGCTCGAAGAGGCTCAGAATAAACTGAAAAAGGTCGAGGAAGAGTTGCTGCAGCTGACTTCCGTATAGCCTTTGAGGCGCATCCAAAGCCCCTATTCGCCAAGGGGCTTGCTGCGCTCCTCTTCGTTCACACGATCTACGAGATCGAGTGCTTCTATCGTGTTTTTGATGATCTGTTTTTTACTGGCGAGCGGCTTCATCGCCAGATTTTTGGTACGCTTGTCCGTTTTTGGATTGCCGATGATTTTCATAGCTTCCTTATCGAGTTTTTCGATATAGTCGTTTAGACACTTTTTTATATCCATCTGCTTCTCTTTCGTTAAAATTCGCCCAAAATGGAAACTTGGAACCCAATTGGTGGTAAAATAATACTATAAATAGGCATACAGTTCACAAAGGCGAAAAAGATGGAAAACGAAAAAGAGATTCTGGAAGATTTGAAAGAGGTGGAAGATATTGAAGTGTGCAACACATCAGATCCTCTTCCGGTCGTGCTGAAAAAGAAAAAAGCGATAAGAAAATACCTGGAAGCCGAAGAACTGAAGCCCTACCAGGCAGAGCTTATAAAACTTCAAAAATACCTGGAAGTCAACAAGCAGAAGATGATCATTCTGTTCGAAGGGCGTGACGCCGCCGGAAAAGGCGGAACGATCCGACGTGTTACGAGATATATGAATGAAAAACATTACCGTGTCGTAGCACTCGGAAAACCTACCGAAGAGCAAAGAACGCAGTGGTATTTTCAGCGTTATGTAGAGCAGTTCCCGCATGGTGGAGAGATCGTGCTTTTTGACAGAAGCTGGTACAATCGCGCGATGGTGGAACCTGTCTTTGGATTCTGCACCCCCCAGGAATATCAGACATTCATCGAAGATACTCCGAGCTTTGAAAAGACGCTGGTGCGAAACGGTATCACTTTGATCAAACTATATTTCAGCGTAACCAAAGAGGAGCAAAGACGCAGGTTCGAGCGTAGAAAAACCGACCCTTTGCGCCAATGGAAATTGAGCGAAGTGGACTTGCAGGCACAGGAGCGGTGGGACGATTTCACAAATATGAAATACGAAATGCTCAAGCATACGCACACGACCATAGCGCCATGGACAATCATCCGCTCCGACAACAAACACCTGGCGCGCCTCAATGCGATGCGTGTCATCTTGAATGCCATCCACTACGAAGGGCGGGACGAAATGCTCGACTATGTACCAGACAGCAACATAGTCGTTTCAGGAGCCAGAGAGTTGGAGCTGATGGAGGCACAAAGACTCCGCAGCGGTAAATTCATCAGCTAAGATCATCTATAGGAATATTTTACCAAGGAAAACGAAATGACTGTATACAACCTTTTAAACCATATGCCAAAAGTTGACAAAAAGGCGTTCTTGGAGGCGATCAGCGATCAAAAACCGATCGCCATTACCATCGACGGCAATATCATCGAAGGTCCATTGGACAATCTTCCCGCGCAACCTTACATCTACATGGGTCAACCCAGGTCGCTCATAGGCTCCAAGAGGAGCAAACCGACTCCCCTTGAAAAGATTCTGGGAGATTCGTATGAAGTGAAAAAGGAGGGGGACAAAATCCTCATCTATGCAGGGCGGGCGTGGCAGGATGTTCTAAATGCCAACGCGCCATATTGCCTCTATCAGGATACGGCGAGCGACGGTATCACGGAATTTTCCGATAAAAATCTAGACGATCTGATCTGGTACAGCTGTGAATTTGGCATCAACTACCGCGATGTGGCGGAGTTTTTGGAAAAAGAGGTCGAGGGCAGCGTAATATGCATCGAAAACGAAAGCCCATATCAGTTCAACGGCTGCGCTTTTGTAAGCGATATGGAAGAGGCCCGAAAAAAGGCCCATGAATTTATAAGAAGCAGACTGCAAAATATGATCGAAGAAAAAGAGATAGACTTAGAGGATCTTGAAGAGGACGAAGAGGAGGCTTTGAGATATTTCAAAGCCATATAATGCCCCTATCTTCTGGAGAATCTTTTTATCTGCCGCCCTCCTCTAAAGCACTCCTGACATATACCGAATCTGAAATTTGAAGGAAGCGGCTTGCCGCAGCGTTTGCATGCGCGTGCAAAAACACCCTGCCGCAGCGAGCGCTCTATAAATTCATTTAGAATTTCTCTGGCCTTCAGGGCGTGTTCGGTGTCTATGAAAGCTTCCGGAAAACGATAGGATAGCCACAGATAGAGCGAAACCTCTTTTACGCGTTCTTCGGCTTCAAAAAGCATATCGGATGTCTTTGCGACGGCAGGAAGATTGTTCGGAATCGCAAAATGAATCGCTTCGTGCCGCTCAAGAGCTATAAGATATCGATGGAATACGCTCTC
>JAMOOM010000082.1 GCA_027065515.1 Campylobacterales bacterium | reverse complement strand
TCGTCTGTCACTCTGAAGCGACTCACCAACGACTTCGTGATTCCCTTGACTCAAGGGTCTCATCGTTTGTGGACGGGAATTATAGCAGCTTGGTATGGGGTTGTCAAGGGTTTTTTGGAAGAAAATGTAAGAAAATGCAAAAAGTTTCAAAAAGTATGGTTTTTGCACCCATTTTAATTCCTGTATATTAATGTATATAGGCTCTTGATTTAAAAAATCACATAAGCTATAATCGCTCTGCTATAAAACTTAAAATTAACTAAAAAGGAGATAAAATGTCACTATACAATCGTGATTATGTTCAAAATCAGAGTGCGCGGCAAGAACAGGAGCGCGTGTACGAAGAGCCACATATCAAAAGCGAGGCCGACCTGGCCGCTTTTGTCAAAAAAACCTACCAGCTGTTTGCAGCCTCCTGTCTCGCCGCCACGGCCGGAGCCTATCTGGGTACAGGAATGGCTCCTGTAATTCAAACCTGGTACTGGGGATTGGTCATTTTGGAATTTGTCATGCTTTTTGGATTGATGTTTACCAGAAAACAGCCCGGACTCAACCTTGCGATGCTCTTTGGCTTCACTTTTATGACGGGTCTTACGCTAGCTCCTCTGCTCACCACGATACTCGCTCTTCCGGGAGGTGGCGCCATCGTAGGACAAGCCTTCTTTCTCACCGCGGTAATCACGGGAGGACTCAGTCTTTTTGCGATGAATACGACCCGGGATTTCAGTGGGATGGGCAAAGGGCTTTTGATAGCTCTCGTAATCGTCATAATCGCTTCGGTGATAAATATATTCCTGGGAAGTCCGATGCTGCAGGTTGTCATTGCAGGGGGCGGAGCGCTGCTTTTTAGCGCCTTCATACTCTACGATACCCAGCGCATCATACGTGGAGATTTCGCCACACCTGTCGAAGCTGCGGTCGCCATCTATCTCGATGTGCTGAACCTCTTCATTTCGCTGCTTCAACTTCTGGGAATATTTGGTGGAAGAGAAGAGTAGTAACCTTCAGCCGAAACTCTTTCGGCTGATCGACGCGAATCTCAACCGCCTCAAGGAGGGGATTCGCGTCATAGAAGATATAAACCGATATCTCTACGACAATAAAAATATCGCTTCGAAACTGAAATCTCTCAGGCATATGGCCAAAGTGGATAACTATACACAGCTTCTTTCGTTCAGAGATATCCAAAACGATGTTTTAAAAGCTACGATAGAGAGTGAGATGGAAAGAGAAGATATCGAGGGCCTGCTGCTGGCCAATTATAAAAGAGCGCAGGAGGCAGCGCGCGTGCTCGAAGAGAGCTTCAAGGTTATAGAGCCAAAAAAATCTGATACTTTCAAAACGATCCGATACGAACTATATGCACTGGAGCAGAAGAATCTCTCTTCCGTAGAGTAGAAAAGAAGGGACGAGCCCTCTTTGGCAAGCCCTCTTTATGGTTTTTTTTATATTGTGTGCTTTTTTAGAAAAACTTCGATATTGTGTACAATCGCAGCGATCAGCTTCTCACGTGCTTCTATACTTGTCCATGCAATATGAGGCGTTATCAGCAGCCTATCGGGGTTTGCCACCTCATAAAGAATCGAATCTTCCGGCAAAGGCTCCTTTTCGGTAACATCCAGCCCCACATAAAGCTCTTTGTCGTCCATTACGTGCACCAGGTCCGTTTCGTTGATTATGCCGCCGCGGCCGAGATTCAGCAGTATCGATCCGGCGGGAATTTTTTCGAGTTTGGCAAAATCGAGCAGATTCTTCGTCTTTTCGTTGAGTGGCGCATGAATGGAGACGATATGTGACGTAGAAAGCAGCGTGTCGAGCTCCATGCGAGGATAATACGGATCCTCGTTTTCACCGCTGGTAGAATAATAGACGACCGTCGCACCGAAAGCCTCAGCGACTTTCGCTACCGCCTTGCCGATCGTGCCAAGTCCAATGATTCCCCACTGCCTACCTCGCAATTCGTGAAATGGACGATCTATGCAGGTGAAGATACCTGAATCGCTCCAGGCTTTGGATTTGACGTAATCGTCATAATATGGCAGCTTTTCCATCAGGTAAAAGAGCATAGCGAAAGTATGCTGCACAACACTGTCCGTCGAATATCCCGATACGTTTTTTACCTCGATTCCACGTTTTTGAGCAGCTTTTAGATCGATATTGTTCATTCCGGTGGCTGCTACGCATATTAGCCGAAGATGTTCGCATGCTGCCATCACCTCCTCGTCGATCACCACTTTGTTCGTGATGATGATATCGGCGTCCTTGCATCGTTCGATCCGCTCGCCGGGAGTAGTCACATCAAAGACCTTCACCTCGCCAAACTTTTCAAATACGCCAAGATCGATATCGTCTCCGAGAGTTTTCGCATCCAAAATCACCAGCTTCACGCTTCATCCTTTTGCTGTTGGTAGAAGTAGTTGGTAGCTTCCACAAAACCGTCGATACTGCCGCAATCAAAACGCCGCCCTTTGAATTTATACGCCATCACCATCCCTTTTTCAGCCTGTGCCATCAGTGCATCAGTGATCTGTATCTCTCCTCCTTTGCCAGGTTTTGTCTGAGCGATCAGGTCGAAAATATCTGGTGTAAGGATATAGCGGCCGATAATGGCCAGATTGGACGGGGCGTCTTCAGGTTCCGGTTTTTCAACCATCTTGTCGACCATAAACAGATCCTCGTCTATCTTTTTGCCCGAAATCACGCCATATTTGTTCACCTGATCCATCGGCACCTCCTGTACCGCCACGATGGAGCAGCGGTATTTGCCATAGATCCTCACCATCTGCGAAAGCACACCATCGTTTTCGCCATTGGTGCAAAGATCATCTGCCAATACGACGGCGAAAGGTTCGTCTCCGATCAGTACGCGCCCCTTATAGATAGCGTCTCCCAATCCTTTCATCTCGATCTGCCTGGTATATGTAAAAGTACACTTCTCGATCAGCTTGCGGATATCATCAAGAAGATGCTCTTTGGGGCTTCCTTTGATCTGGCTTTCGAGTTCATAACTGATATCGAAGTGGTCTTCGATAGCCCGTTTGCCTCGGCCTGTGATAATGGCCATGATATCCATACCCGCATCCACTGCCTCTTCGACGCCATACTGAATAAGCGGTTTGGCCATGACCGGCAGCATCTCTTTTGGCATAGCCTTGGTAGCCGGAAGAAATCTTGTGCCGTATCCGGCAGCGGGAAATAGACATCGTTTTATCATTTAAAAACCTTTTTGATTTTTTTGATTAGAAAGAGTGTTATTGTACCAAAAGCCGCGACGAGAATTACCGAAGCGCCCGAAGAGAGATCATAGGTGTAAGCCAAAAAAAGGCCGGATATTATATAAAGTATCGAAAGGATGATGGAAAAGATCATCATGCCGCCTAGGGATCGGGCATATTGTTCACTGGAGAAACTTGGCATTGTAAGCAGTGCGATCACCATGATAAGACCTACGAGTCGCATCGCCAAAACCACCGTCATAGCCACAAGAGCGAGCAAAAGCAGATGCAGAAGCTGAGTTTTGATGCCTTGAAGCTTCGCAAAGATCGGATCAAAGCTCAATGCCATAAAATCGTAGTAGAGATACCATACTGCAAAAACAGCGAGCAGATCAAAAAGTGCCATCAGCCATAAATCTTCACTGCCGACTGCAAGGATCGATCCAAACAGAAAACTCATCAAATCCACATTGTAGCCCGGTGTCATATCGCTCAAAACCACGCCTATGGCCATGCCTACGGCCCATACGATACCTATGGCGGTATCGGCCCTGTGGGCATATCGGTAGGAGATAAAAGAGATGATAGCGGCAGCCATCAATGCGGCCGCAGCCGCCCCTGCAAGAATGGAGAAACCAAAAAAGATCGCGGCACCGACCCCGCCATAGGTGGCATGGGCGATTCCGCCGCTCATAAAAGTCATTTTATTGGCCATCGTCAATGGCCCGATCAAACCGATCGCTATGGCGATGAGCACCCCTGCAATCAGAGCGTGCTGGAAAAACGGCATCTGCAACGCTTCAAGCATGGCGGCACTCTGTGGTACATTCGATCTTTTTCCCCATATCCTGCCAAAACTCCGCACCACAGTAGTGCCCTTTGCGGTTTGATAACTGCTGCTTGATCTGATATCTTGTGTGAGGATCTATCGTATGCATAATCGCTCTTTTATTGACATAGAGTGCGTGTTTTGCATATCCCATCACCATGCTCATATCGTGACTTACGACGATGATCGTCATCTCATCGTTGAACTTTTCCAGCAGCGAGAATATCTCCCTTTGGCCATTGAAATCTATACTAGCCGTAGGCTCGTCCAACATCAGAATCTGCGGGTCGGAACAAAGAGCTCTGGCTATCAGCACGCGCTGTCGCTGGCCGCCAGAAAGGTCGGAAATCCTACGATGCGCCATGGATGCCATCTGCACTTTTTCAAGTGCATCCAGTGCCTTTTGCCTCAGTTTTTTGTCATATCGTCGCCAGAAATTTCGCCTGTGCAGCGCACCCATCAGCACTACATCGAGCACTGTAATGGGAAAATCGAGATTGTGTCCGGTCTCTTGCGGCACATAGCCTATCACCACGTCGGCTTCCTGCGGCGGTTTTCCAAAGAGCCTGATCTCTCCCCGGTCCGGCTTTAAAATTCCCATCATCAGTCTAAGCAGGGTGCTCTTTCCTCCGCCATTGGGACCTATGATCGCCAAAAAATCGCCATTTTCAACCTGAAACGAAACATCTTCCAAAACCGTACGGCCTTCATAGGAGAAAAAGAGGCGCTCTACCTCCACCGCCGGTGGTTTCAATGAGGCTCTTTTTGGCACGTTCTTGCAACTTTTTTGGCGATTTGCAAAAGATTTCTCGACCAGTTTTCGGCCAATGGATCGGCTGGAACGATCGATGCGCCAATGGCTTTTGCAATGATACGCGCCGTACGCTGGGAGAACTGAGGCTGTACGAAAAGCGTATCCACCCCCTCCTCTTTCGCCTCATGGATCAGGTGTATCAACTCTTTGGATTTTGGCTCTTTTCCCTCTATTTCGATAGGAATCTGCCTAAGGCCGTAGGTACGGGCGAAATATCCCCATGAAGGGTGAAATACCATCATCGCCCTACCCCTGCATGGCTCCAGGGTTTTTTTGAGTTTTTCATCGAGCATATCGATCTCTTTTTCAAATTTTGCCAGATTTTTGGCGTATATCTTTGAATGTGCCGGATCTTCGGACTGTAAAGATTTCGTGATGTTTTCAGCCAAAATCTTCACCAACGGCGGCGAGAGCCAGACGTGCGGATCCAGGCTCGATGCCAAATGGTGACGATCGTGATGGTGATGGTGCGACTGCATTGGAACTTTTTTTATACCTTCGGTTATATCGACGATTTTCATTTTCGGATTTTGCGCCCTGAAGCGTGGCAGCCACGCCTTTTCAAAAGGAACGCCTATCGAAAAATATAGATCCGCTCTTGCGATCTTTTTCATCTGACTGGGCTTTGGCTCATAGGTAGCGGGGTTTGCTCCAGGAACCACCATGACTGTCACATCGGCCAAATCCCGGGCGATCTTTTTTACGAAATATTTTTGTGGAATGATACTGACTACGACATCGACCTTCGCCATCGAAAAAACCGGGAACAGAAGCGCCAAAACAAGAAAGAGCGTTCGTTTCACTATATTTTCCTTTCATCCGTAGTGGCGTAGCAGCGCTCTACATCCGCCATCTTGCGCCCCATATTCAGCAAAAGCATATCCGCGAGTACGAGCGCGGCCATGGCTTCGGCCACCACCGACCCCCTGATCGCCACGCACGGGTCGTGTCGCCCTTTGAGTTCGCACGTTACCTCTTCGCCACCGATATCCAGCGTCTGCATTGGTTTGAAGATCGAAGGCGTGGGCTTGAAATAGACTTTTATGTCGATCGTATCCCCGCTGCTGATTCCACCCAGTGTACCACCGGCATGATGGGTTTTGAAGCCCTCTTTCGTCATTTCGTCATTGTTTTCGCTTCCATGCAGATTCGCACTGCGAATACCTTCGCCGATTTCCACCCCTTTGACGGCATTGATGCCCATCATCGCTTCAGCCAATACGGCATCGAGTTTATAGTAGATCGGTTCGCCAAGCCCTACCGGTACACCGGTGGCTCTTACCAGCGCGGCGCCGCCGATACTGTCATGAGCCGCTTTGGCTTCAAGAATCACCTCTTTTTGCCTCTCTTCAACATCCGGATCCAGGGCGAAAATTTCACTCCCGCGCGCATGAGAGAAGTCGAATCTCTTCCCCTCGACATCGCCGATTTTGAAAATGCCGCTTTCGATACGGATCCCCACCCTTTCAAGCATCAGCTTCGCTACAGCGCCTGCAGCCACCCTTGCGGCAGTCTCTCTGGCGCTGCTGCGTCCACCGCCGCGGTAATCGCGAATACCGTACTTTTCCCAATAGGTAAAATCGGCATGCCCGGGCCTGAAAATATCTTTGATATTGCCATAATCTTTACTCTTTTGGTTGGTATTGTAGATCACCATCGCGATTGGAGTTCCCGTGCTCTCTCCTTCGAAAACACCGCTTAGGATTTCGATACGATCCGGCTCTTTTCTGGATGTGGCATACGCATTTTTTCCGGGACGCCGCCTGTCGAGCTCGCTTTGGATGAAGTCTTCGTCTATCCTTATTCCCGCCGGCACGCCATCTAGAACACAACCGATCGCTTTGCCGTGCGATTCTCCAAACGTCGTCATCACGAAGCGCCGCCCGAATGAATTGCTCACTTCGAATCCTTCTTTTTGAGTTGCTTGAGCGCGACATGTGCGGCTTCTTGCTGCGCCGATTTCTTGCTTTTTCCCTTGGCCGTCGCCAAAAGACGATCATTGACATAAACTTGCACTTCGAACTCTTTGTTGTGGTCCGGCCCGGTCGCATCTTTTAGTATATAATCTGGAATAACACCGAATTTGGCCTGCGTAAGCTCCTGTAGCGTCGTCTTGTAATCTTTGAAAAGAGATGAAAGATCGATCTTCGGATAGCTGGCTTCGATCAGATCGATCGTGATGCGCCGCACCTCATCGAGACCCGATTCCAGATAGATTGCACCCATGAGAGCTTCGAAAGCGTTGGACAGAAGAGACGGCTTATCTCTGCCGCGATTGTTCTCTTCGGCCGGGGAGATATAGATGTACTCCCCCAGTTGCAGCGCGTCCGCGAGGCGCTTGAAGCCCGCCTCGTTCACTAACGACGCTCTCATTTTACTCAGCTCGCCCTCTCTGGCGTTGGGAAACCGCTCGTAGAGGTATTCGCCCACGACCAGATCGAGCACGGCATCGCCGAGAAATTCGAGTCGCTCGTTGTTGTATGGTTTTTTATAGCTTTTATGTGTCAATGCCTCGACGAGATTCTGTCTCTTTTTGAAGCTATAGCCCAATCTCTCCTCGAGCGGTTTGAGCTCATCCATTGTATTCTCCTTCTTGTTCCATATCATTTTTTATCTTTTGAGCCGTAGTTCTGGCCAGCTCGTCGCATCGTTCGTTTTCCACATGGCCGTTGTGTCCTCTTACCCATATGGCTCTGACCCTGTGCGGTGCGGCCACTTCGAGATATTCTCTCCATAAATCGGGGTTTTTCACCTTTTTGAAATCCCGCTTGACCCAGTTTTCAAGCCATTCGTTGATCGCGTTCACCACATAGCTCGAATCGCTGTAGATCGTGACATCGCACGGCTCTTTCAGGGCTTTCAACCCTTCGATCACGGCTTTCAGTTCCATGCGGTTGTTGGTCGTCATCGGTTCGCCGCCTGAGATCTCTTTTTCATGATCGCCAAAGCGCAAAATCGTTCCATATCCTCCGGGGCCCGGATTACCGAGGCTGGATCCGTCAGAAAAGATTGTAACTTTTTTCATTCTCCACTCTCTTTGTTATTTCACACTCCACGACAAGACTTCCGAGCGCCATACACCTGGGACATCGCTCGAAAGGAACCGGAAACTGCTGCTTGCAGTGGCTGCACAGATAGGCAAACTGCAGTGTGGCGGCATCGAAACCGCTCTTTTTCAGATGGCAGAGCATATCGACGAGAAACCATCCCACCGGTTCTGGAGGCTCTATATCTCCACGGGCTCCATAGATAGCCTGCAGCCTGGGGCTTTGTTTGATGACATCGTAGTCGAGAAAAGAGGTGGGCAAAAACCAGAAAATATCGATCATCTGTTCGATATTCACCTCATCTATCATCTCCCATGCCCGCTTGGGATCGTGTTTCAACAGATACTCGAAAACGATTCTTTCAAATCTCTTGTTGTCCAAATAGAGCTCTACGATCTTCTCCACTCTCTTCTCGTCCGAAAGTGACCGATCCACAAGAACGATCTTTAGATCGAGATAGAAGCGAAGATCTTCCACATCCGCACCCAGCGCCTCCAGTGGCTCGATCACCTCTTTCGCTTTCGCGTAATCTTGCAGCCTCTCGTAAACGACCATCAAATCGTTGAGCACCTTTTTGTTACGGGGATTGGATTTTAAAATCTGCAGAAAAATCGTCTTGGCCCGCTCCAAAAATCCGGCGTGCAGATATGTAGATCCCACCATCTCCATCAATTCGTAGGTAGTCGTATCGTCCTGGCAATGCTGTAGAAGATAGAGTCCTATCTCGATCGCGCTGTTATACTCCCCGCTCTTTTCGTAAGCTTTCGCCAAGAGCACCAGCGGCTGCGTGATCTCTGGCGTATATGGCATGGATTCCAGACTCTTTTCGACGCCGTGCATTTCGAATCTTTTCAAAAAACGCTGCAAGCGGCGCGATTTCCGTGATTTTACATATACACCCCACCAATAGCTCACGAATGCGATGACAAACACCATTCCCGCGATCAGCAATACGGCAAAAAGCGGATCTTTGTAATCGATGAGAAAAGCGTCCACGAACGACCTTTTGGGGCAAATAGCAAAAATGGGCAGTAAGCAGTGGGCCGCAGAGGCTCACTTCTCACTTCTCACTTCCTGCTCCATATTATCCATAATATGGGTATTTATTATATAATAAATCAATGATAGATAACAACTCCATCGAACAGCTCAAACAGATCGTAGATATCGTAGATGTAATAAGCAACTACGTAGAGCTCAAAAAAAACGGCGCCAACTTCAAGGGTCTATGCCCATTTCATGACGAAAAGAGCCCCAGCTTCGTCGTCAGCCCAACCAAACAGTTCTATAAATGTTTTGGCTGCGGAGCGGGAGGCGATGCGATCAAATTCGTAATGGAATTTGAAAAACTGAGCTACCCCGAAGCGATCGAAAAGCTGGCCAGCCAGTACAATTTCACCCTGCGCTACACAAAAGGAGAGCACAGCAGCGGCCAGGAGCGCCGGATTTTAGAGACTATCGGGCAATGGTATAGAGCCAATCTCGAACGGCACCAACCGGCAAAGGATTACCTGAAAAAACGTGGCGTCTCGCTAGCGAGTATCGAAAAATTCGAAATAGGCTATGCCCCCGGCTCGGATGCGACGCTACAGTTTTTCCAAAAGGCGATGATTCCTCCACAAAAGGGCGAAGAGGTGGGCATACTCGGTCACGACAATGGGCGTTACTATGCCAGGCTGATCGACAGGATCATCTTTCCGATCCATTCGCCATCGGGGATGCCCGTGGGGTTTGGGGGCAGGACCATGGGTGATCATCCGGCGAAATATATCAATTCACCACAGACGAAACTGTTCAACAAATCGCGGCTTCTTTATGGCTATCACCTGGCCAAAGAGTCGATCTATCGCAAAAAGCGGCTGGTGGTTACGGAAGGGTATATGGATGTCATAATGCTCCATCAGGCCGGTTTCGATACCGCTGTGGCCACGCTTGGAACCGCACTGACCGGCGATCATCTCCCGCTGCTTAAAAAAGGAGAGCCTGAAGTGGTGGTGGCTTACGACGGCGATATCGCAGGTGTCAATGCCGCCATGAAAGCTGCGTTGCTGCTAAGTGCACACAACTTCGAAGGCGGAGTGGTACTTTTTTCAAAAGGATTGGATCCTGCGGATATGGTGGCAAAAGGCGATATCGAAACGATCGAGGCGTTGATCGCCAAGCCGATCCCCTACGCACAGTTTGTCATCGACCAGACAGTGGCACGCCACGATATCCACACGCCGAAAGGAAAAGAGGACGCATTCCATTCCCTAAAATCCTATCTTTCCACCCTCTCTCCCTTCGTTCAGGAAAAATACCTTCCATATGCAGCGCTGCGCCTTGGCGTCAATTCGGCGATGCTCTCGGGCCGAAAACAGCAGACCGGCGTTCCAGATAGATACAACAGGCACAGCAACACGCAGACTCGCCCCGCCATCGCCTCCAATACGCCTTTTCTCACGCTTGCCGACGTGGCCGAAGAGAGCATCATCAAAACGCTTCTAAACACCCCGTCTCTGACCGATATGGTGCTCGATACGATGGACAGCTCGATGTTCGGAAGCCGACGAGAGGCTTTCGAGGCGTTTTTAAGGGGCGAAGAGCATGAAGATCTGTTACGCATCGAGCTGGACGATTCGATCATCGTATATAGCGAAGAGGAGCTCAAAAAGCAGCTTCTGTATTTTTTGCAACGCTACTATAAAAAAGCTCTTGACAATATAAAAAAAGACGATAGACTTCCATTCGAACAAAAGATATTCAAAATAAGAAAATATCAAGACTATATCCATAGACTAAAAAGAGGAGAACTGGTACCTTATGAATAAAACTCCACGCAAAGCTATCGCCCTTTTCAGCGGCGGTCTCGACAGCACTCTGGCCATCCATCTGGTCAAAAGCCAGGGAGTGGAAGTGATCGCGCTCAATATCGACATAGGATTCGGAAGCACGAAAAGCAAGCTCGAACATATGCAGAATATGTGCGACCAAGTGGGAGTAGAGCTTCGTACACTCGACATCAGAGACCAGTATCTAAGGGAAATTCTTTTCAATCCGAAATATGGCTACGGTAAAAATTTCAACCCCTGCATCGACTGCCACGGCAATATGTTCAAAATCGCCAAAGAGCTGATGGAGCCGTGGGGAGCCGATTTTCTCATCAGCGGAGAAGTAGTAGGACAGCGGCCGATGAGCCAGCGGCGCGATGCGCTCGATCTCGTGACAGGACTCTCCGAAACCGACGACATTCTGCTACGGCCGATGAGTGCGAAAGCGTTGCCTCCCACGCTGCCGGAACGAGAAGGGTGGGTAGATCGCGAAAAACTGCTCGGTATCACAGGGAGAAACCGTGAAGTGCAGCTAAAACTCGCCAAAGAGATCGGGCTCGAAAATTTCGAAAAACCGGGTGGCGGCTGCCTACTGACGGATGAAAATTTCTCCAAAAAGCTGGCGGAATTTGTCGAACACGACACGCTTGAGGTGGAAGATATCGCACTGCTCAAATGCGGCAGGCATCTAAGGCTACCCGATGGCGCGAAACTGGTCATCGGCCGTCATAAAGAGGACAACGAAATGATAGAAGCGGCGATAACGCCGAAATATACGAAAATAAAGCTGCTAAACGCCGTCGGCCCGATCGCCGCCATCTCCGCCAATGCCAGTGAGTTGGACAAAGAGCTGGCCGCAAAACTGACAGCGACCTATGGAAAAACCAAACCTGAAGAGAAATACGAAGCACAAGTGGGCGACGAGATTTTCACAACAAGCCCTTTTGACTCCAAAGAGCCCTGCCAAAAATATTTTATTAAAACCTAAGAGAACTTGAAGTAAAATTCGGACCTCTCAACTTTGTGGGGCATTAGCTCAGCTGGGAGAGCGCCTCGCTGGCAGCGAGGAGGTCAGCGGTTCGAGCCCGCTATGCTCCACCATTCAATCTTTCAAGAAAATAATTTTCACTTCATCCAAAAACTGCATCAAAAGGTTCATAACATCGAGCAGCACTAGAGCTGGCCGCCTGATAGCTCAAACGGCTTTTGTCCAGCGGTTCTCGCTCGATATCCATCTGGGCAGCCAATTCATTCAATCCGTCAAGACTTGCCGCATCCACGATTTGCTCGATGATAGAATGGGTCGGATGAAAAAGAGCTATAGGGGCGCCGATCCCTTTCTGATCGACATCCATTTCGAAACACCAGCCGATTTCGCGCTAAAAAACAGATATCCGGTCGTCGCCGTGGAGATCAGCCGATGGAAGGATCTGCGCAGTTATGCTGGACTGGTATCTGATCGCCTATAGATATCACGGGATTCTGGTAAAATGGTGAAAAAAAGTAGGAGTTGAAAGGTGAAAAGAGGCCGTATTCCCGCCGCTCATCTGGACGAAAATCGTATCCATACACTCCACGATCATCTTTTTCAGACGGCAAAAATGGCCAAAAACTTCGCCCAACCTTTTCGATCGGACGAATGGGCCTACCTCGCCGCCCTCTGGCACGATCTTGGCAAATATTCGGAAAAATTCCAGAAAAAAATTTACGAAGATCCTACGATCCAGGTGGATCACTCCACAGCCGGAGCACAGTATGCTTTCCACTATTTCGAGAAAAGAGAATCTCCCTTCATCGGCCTCGTTCTCGCCTGGCTGATCGCCGGTCACCATGCGGGATTGGCCGACTACAGCCGTGCCGAAAGCGGAAGATCTTCTTTGCAAGAGCGACTGAAAAAGAGAGTGGAATCCTATGACAAAGCCCCGAAAAAGATCCTCGAATTTCCCAGCGATCTTCCACAGGTTCCGATAAGCGACGGACCGCTGTGGCTGCGGATGCTCTTTTCGGCACTGGTCGATGCGGATTTCCTGGATACCGAACGTTTTTTCGATGAGCTACGAACAAAACTCAGAAGCGGCTACCCAGATATCGAAACACTGCTGGAGCGTTTCAGCACCCATATGCAAAAGCTGCTCGCCGAAGCCCCCGACACACCCGTCAACCGCGAACGCAGGAAAATCTACGAAACGTGCGTCTCCAAAGCCGATGCCAAACCGGGTATCTATACCC
>JAMOOM010000081.1 GCA_027065515.1 Campylobacterales bacterium | reverse complement strand
CTCCTCTTTGTCTTTCCGATCAACCCGCCTCTGGCGGCCGGCGTATATCCTTCGAAGAAAGTGTATTTACTTGTGTCGAGGGTGCCGTTTCGCGCAGTGGCAAGATTGCGAATCGCACTCTTGCCCCCAAACAACCCGAAAATGTTGTTGACAAGGTCTTTGCCCGCCGAAGAGAAGCCGGCTGCGACCATCCGCTCGTTCGCCGTCGAGCCCCTTGTGGCGAGGTACTCCATCTGTCCGCCGTAGTCGACGTTGTGGCGTACGCTCATATTGATGCCGCGCTGCATCGTGAACATGTCACTGCCAAGTTCGCCGGTGCTCGCATCGAAACTCATACTGTGCAGGAAGCCGCTCTCTACCGACTGCATCTGATAACTCATCGTCGCTTTGGTCAAAGCCTGCATCTTCACGGCGGCGTTGGCATCCGAAGAGTAACCATGCGCCATGGCGATCGCTTTGTCCCCTTCGTTCAGGCCCTGGAAGTGGCTGTCGAGCAAACTCTCCATTTTGTGTGCCGCTACGGCGCCGTCGACGGTGGAGGAGACCGCCCCGATAGCGTTCTGGCGGGTTTTGGCGTACGATCCGGATCCGCGTGCATCTGCGCTATATGTCCGGTCGATTACAGGCTCGCTGTCTTTTTCAATGCCAAAAATCTTGGATTGCATGGCCAGTTTGCCAGTTCCTCGAAAATATCCCTTATGGAAATTTCAGTAATATATGTTACAGTAACATAAATTACTTTACATGGATTAAATATGAAATTCTATAATCGGGACAAAGAGTTGGCCTATTTGAGAAAAATTGGGAAAGAGGCCCAAAACGCATCACGGATGACCATCATGATAGGTCGCAGACGGATCGGAAAAACGAAACTCATCAAAGAGGCGTACGACAAAAAAGTATATCTTTTTGTCTCGAGAAAAAACGAAGCCCTTCTGTGCGAAGAGTTCGTCGCGATCGTTCAACGGGAGCTGGATGTTAAAATTTTTGGAACGTTCTTGAAGTTCAAAGAGCTTTTCGGATACCTTATGGAGCTCTCCAGAAATCTCCCTTTCACCCTTGTTATCGACGAATTCCAGGAATTTTTACAGATCAACGATGCCGTTTATTCGGATATGCAGAATATCTGGGACGACTATAAAGATGAAGGTAGAATGAATCTGATACTCAGCGGGTCGATCTTTTCGCTGATGAAAAAGATATTCGAGGATAGAAAAGAGCCGCTATTTGGCCGGGCCAATCACAGAATCCATCTTAAACCCTTCAGCGTGGAGACACTCGAGGAGATCATGGATGACAATCTCGGAAATTACGGCAACGACGACCTGCTATCGTTCTACATGCTTACGGGCGGTGTGGCCAAGTACGTGGAGCTGTTTGTGGACAACCATGCCCTAAGCTTCGAAGCGCAGCTCGATCTGATTTTCAACGAAAATTCTCTTTTTATCGACGAGGGAAAGAATCTGCTTATAGAAGAGTTCGGCAAAGAGTATACCACCTACTTCTCCATCCTCGCACTGATCGCCTCATCCAAAACCTCCCGCTCGGAAATTGAGAGTATCCTGGAAAAAAACGTAGGCGGCTACCTGGATAGGTTGGAGCATGAATACACCATCATAAAAAAGGTCAAGCCCATCTTTGCCAAAGAGGGAAGCCGGAGACTCAAGTATGAGATTATCGACAACTTTTTCCACTTCTGGTTCCGCTTCATCTATAAAAACCGTTCCGCCATCGAAATAGAGAATTACGACTATGTCAAATCGATCGTCAAAAGAGATTTCGCTACCTACAGTGGCAGGTTCCTCGAAAAATATTTTATTGAAAGACTCAAAGCCACGGGAAAATTTTCGTCGATTGGTACCTATTGGGAAAAAGGCAACCAAAACGAGATCGATATCGTGGCCGTCAACGATGAAGAAAAAAAGATGCTTATCGTCGAAGTGAAACGCAATTTTGACAGGATCGATCTTGAGCTCTTGCAAGAAAAAGCAAAAAAGCTCCTTCAAAAGCACAAGGGATATGAAGCGATTTTCAAAGGGTATTCCCTTAATGACATGAGGAAGGAGAAGCTGCTTTAAAGCTGATTGGGAAGTGTAGTTATGCATAACGCCTTTATTGCTCCCGTCAAACATAACCAATCAACCTGCGTTTGTGCCGCAAAGCCTCCCGGACCGGTAGCCGTTTGTTTTCGTATTTGCTATAATTATCACATGAAGTCCCGGTCGGCACCCCGCGCCGACTCGGGGAAAGGAGATAATATGAGATGGGGACCATTTGTGGCAGGATTGATAGGCGGTGCGATACTAGCCGGCGATGGACCGGAGGAGGACGCGAAGCTCAAATACAACGGGCCGGAAGGCACGTTCCTTGGGCCGAACGACCGCCGCGTGCAGTCGGAGATCAACTACAAGACCAAAGAGTACGCGAAGATAGCGGTAGAGAAGCTTCCCTACTACGCGAAACTCTACAACGCGCCGA
>JAMOOM010000080.1 GCA_027065515.1 Campylobacterales bacterium | reverse complement strand
GATTCAAAGCCTCTATCAGCCTTGAAGGAGAGAGTACCTCGGCACCCCTCTCTTTGGCATCCTTTTCATAAGGAGCGTTGAGTCGCGTAAGTAGAAATTTCGTCTTTGCATCCGCTTCTTTGCTGTTGTCGCACACCAGGCCTATATCGCCGCCGAAATCAACCGTCACATCTACCCTTTTATCTTATCGATGATCTCTTGGATACGAGATTCACCGGGATACGCTATGGCGGCTCCTTCTATATATCGCATCGCCATTTCGTTAAAACCGTTTTCGACAAGTTGCTGGATAAAATCGAGCAGGTCCTCTTTTTCGGAAATCACCACTTTGGTAGAAAACATGATATCTTCGAAAGCTCTCTTGAAACTGCCACGCAATCCGACAAGCTCTTTGAAGTCGCAATAGCCTATTCCATCGACTGGCTCTTGCGTCTCTTTCGGCAGCAACGCGCTATCTAGGATATCCGAAATCTTTTCGAGTGCATTGTCGAACGTTCCGATCATCCCTTCGATGATTGCTTCGGCGTTTTCGTCGTTCTCATTCTTGAGTACCTGGTAGTATTCGAACAGCGCCTGCGCCTCTTCATCATTCTCGATCGCTATGTCTGTTAAAATTGCACCGATCCGTGCCTCTTTCAGCTGTGGATGATCCTTGAGCAAGATGGCGTATTGGCGCATAGCTTCATCATAATCTCCACTATAAAAATAGTTCTCGGCACGCTGTAGTGCCTTTTTGGTTTTTTTGCTGATCATTTTCTCCTCATGCCATTTTTTCCCATTCGTTTTCCATACCAACTGGCACATTGACAACCTCTATTTCAGGATGGATATCGATTCGCATCTGGCGTTCTATTCCATATTTGAGAGTGGAGCTGCTACTAGCGCACCCTATGCAGGCTCCCTGCAACTGGACATAAACTTTACCATTTTTAACGCCGAGCAGTTTCACATCGCCACCGTCCAACGCAAGAGATGGCCGTATCTTTTCGATCACCTTCTCTACAGCAGGGTAGAGGTCTTCGTCACTGAATGGAATCATATGTCTGTTCCTCTGAAATTTTTGGTAACTGAATTTATGATATCAAAAATTTCGATCTTGTGCAACAGAAAAAGTTGTAATTGGGAGTTTTTGAAGTATTTCAGGGCGATGCCCTGAAATAAATTATACGAGTTCTATAATCGCCATCTCGGCAGAGTCGCCGCGGCGTTGTCGCGTTTTTATGATACGCGTATATCCACCGTTTCGTTCGGCGTATTTGGGAGCTATCTCTTCGACAAGTTTTTTTGTCGAATTCTTGTCCTGAAGTTTTGCGAACACTGCACGGTGTGCATTGAAATCGCCTGCTTTGGCGCGGGTAACCATCTTTTCAAAAACACTGCGAAGAGTCTTGGCTTTCGCGAGTGTCGTTTCGATGCGACCGTTTTCGATCAGAGCGATCGAAAGGTTTTTAAGCAAAGCAGCGCGATGAGAAGATGTGCGGCTAAGTTTGCGATATCCGTGTCTATGTCTCATCGTTGATCCTTATCTTTTATTTTTTTGTTGCGTCTATTTTTTTCTTCAGCTCTTTGGCTGTCTCTTCTTCGATCTCGGTTCCTACAGGAAAACCGACCTCTGCGAGCTTCTCTTTGATCTCTTCTAGAGATTTTTTCCCAAGGTTCTTGATCTCTTTGAGTTCGTTTTCACTCATCAATGCAAGCTCTCCGATATATTTGAGGCCTGCACGCTCGAGCGAATTGTAGCTTCGCGCACTGAGACCCAGCGTATCGAGACCCTGCATTAAAGTCTTGACAAGAGGATTTTCAGCCACAATGGCGGGCGTCTCTTCGGATACGTTGATATCGAGAATATTGTTGAAGATAGACATCTGTCTATACATAACTTCGATCGTGTTCTTGAATGCCGTTACAGGATCGATCTGCCCGTCCGTTTCGATATTGAATACAATCTTTTCATAGTTGGGATTGTCTTCGACGAGCATATTTTCAATCGTATAGTTCGCGGCTCTGACAGGTGTGAAAAACGCATCGAGAGTTATATAGCCTTCCGGTATATCCTCTCGAATCTCTTCGCTTGGAACATATCCAATCCCCTGGTGTATGAGAAGCGAGAAGTTCAATTCCGCATCCTCGTTCAATGTCGCCAGGAATCCTTCGGGATTCACCACTTCGACCTGATCGTTGTTCAAGTCGGCGCCAGTGATCTCTATCGGTCCCGTGAAACTGTAGTTGACCTCGACTTTTTTCTCGTCGCCTTTTATTTTAAAACGGAGATTTTTGAGATTGATGATAAAGACTGCGACATCTTCGAGCATTCCTCTTACAGAATCGAATTCGTGCGAAGCGCCCTCGATCTTGACACCGATAGGCGCATAGCCGATGGTGCTGCCAAGAAGGAGCCGCCGAATCGGGTGCGCCAAAGAGACCGCATAGCCTGTCTCGAAAGGATAGGCGGTAATGCGCACACTGTTATCACCGGTCTGTTCGATCTCGACTTCGCTCGGCATAAATGGGGCTGTTTTGATTCGTTTCACTATAAAATCTCCTTACTTTGCGAACGCTTCGTGGATCCATACGGTTTGAAGCTCTCTGTATGCACACTCAAGAGCGTGCATACAGACGAGTTACCCGTACAAAAAGCGTCCGCTTCACTATTACTTGCTGTAAAGCTCGACAATGAGTCGCTCTTCGACAGGAATTACGACCTCTTCGCGCTCAGGAACGCGTGTGAAGATACCGAAAGCTTTTTCATGGTCCACATCTACCCATGGAGCTATTCCTGTTTGTCTGGTCAACTCCATTGCGCGCTGAATCTGTGGATTGTTGCGGCTCTTTTCGCGCACTTGCACCTTCTGTCCGGGTTTGACGCGGAAAGATGGGATGTTTACGCGCTGTCCATCGACGAGAATATGCCCGTGGGTAACGAGCTGTCTTGCAAAAGCGCGAGTCGAGGCAAAGCCCATTCTGTAAACGACATTGTCGAGGCGTCTTTCAAGAAGGGCGATCAGGTTTTCACCTGTGTTGCCTTCCATTCGGTTCGCATCTTTGAAAAGCCTTCTAAACTGCTTCTCCATAACGCCGTACATATATTTGGCTTTCTGCTTTTCACGAAGCTGCAAGCCGTATTGGCTGATCTTCGTGCGTCGCTGCCCATGCTGCCCCGGAGGGTATGGTCGCTTGTCAAGCGCACTCTTTCCTGCTAGCCTACGTTCACCTTTGAGTCCGAGACTCACGCCAAGGCGACGTTCGATCTTTTCTACTGGTCCTGTATATCGTGCCATCTCGTCCCCTTATACTCGTCGTCGTTTTGGCGGTCTACAACCATTGTGTGGAAGCGGTGTGATGTCTTTGAGCCACATTACACGGATTCCCTCGATTGCGCCGACACTCTTTACTGCGGTCTCACGCCCGCTGCCAGGTCCTTGCACCTTGATGCCGACCTCTTTTACTCCGTGCTCCATCGCCTTGTTCATGGCGTCTTCCACCGCTTGTTGTGCGGCATATGGAGTGGATTTCTTGCTTCCTTTGAAGCCAAGTGATCCGGCACTGCTCCAAGAAATTACATTACCGGCTTCATCTGTAACGGTGATGACGGTATTGTTGTATGTCGCAGCGATATAAACTACACCGCGTGCAATATTCTTTTTGACAACTTTTTTTCTGCTTACTTTACGTTTTGCCACTGATTACTCCTTACTTGGCTGCCGCGCCGACAGTTTTACGTTTACCCTTGCGTGTACGCGCATTGGTTTTCGTCTTCTGCCCACGAACCGGAAGGCCACGACGATGGCGAAGGCCACGGTAGCTGCCAATATCCATCAGCGATTTTATATCCATAGCGACTTTCTTGCGAAGATCCCCTTCAACCATATAGTTGTTTTGAATCTCGTTACGGATAGCCGCTGCCTCATCCTCAGTAAGCTCGTGAACACGCTTGTCGTAACTGATTCCCGTAGCATCGAGAATTTTTCTCGACGTGGTCAGCCCAATGCCATAGATGTATGTCAGAGCATACTCCAAGCGTTTCTTTTTAGGTAGATCAACACCTGCGATACGTGCCATCTTTTATCCTTGTCTCTGTTTATGTTTTGGGTTTACACAGATGACGCGAACGATGCCTTTTCGTTTGATGATCTTGCATTTGTCGCACATCTTTTTTACCGAAGGTCTGACTTTCATCATTTTCTCCTTATTTTGTTTCGACGGCTTTGCCGTGAAACTCCACTGACCGGCATATACCGGCTTTTGGGTCCGTCCGCTTTTTATAGCTGACAAACCCGACTACGTTACTGCTCAGCACTGAACAATCGATCCGATAAAATACGGAAAAGCCCCCACTCAGGTTTGGCGAGTCACTGCCTAACCGACCCTTGCATAAACAGTGCAATTTATGCAAAACTCCTTCACGTAGATGGAAAAGGGGATGGAATGATAGCTTAAGGCAACTTACAGGTTACTTATACCTGTAAGTTATGCGGCCTTTATCCAGACTGTAGGGCGTCAGCTCCACTTTCACCTTGTCCCCTGGAAGGATTCGGATATAGTGCATACGCATTTTGCCAGCTATGTGGCAAAGCACGACATGCCCGTTTTCGAGTTCCACACGGAACGTTGCATTGGGAAGCGCTTCTATGACTTTCCCGTCAATCTCGATGACATCATCTTTTGCCATGGTTTCTCCTTAAGGTTGCGAGAGTATTTCGGCTCTGTTTCCGACAACGGCAACCGTATGTTCGTAATGGCTGCCGCGAAGGCCGTCTTGGCTGACGACCGACCATTTGTCTTCCAAAATTTTCGGTATTCCCAACTTCTGACAGATCATTGGCTCAAGACAAAAGACCATGCCGTTTTTTATTTTCGGGCCGCTCTTGGGCGAGCCATGCTCCAGATAATTGGGAATTTCGGGGTCTTCATGAGGTTTTTTACCGATACCATGCCCGCAGAAGTTCAACAAAGGCACAAATCCGCGCGATTTTATGAAACGCTCGAGTTCAAAGCTGAGCTCTTTGAATCTCAGTCCCGGACGTATGATATCGATAGCGTGATAGAGCGCATCTTTGGCACAGGCTATCAGCTCTTCATCTTTTTGCGATACTTTACCCACGGGCATCGTGATCGCCGCGTCACCATACCAACCCTCCAGTTCGGTACCGATATCGAGACCGAGGATATCCCCTTCCTTCACTTTCGTGTCGTCGGGGATCCCGTGAATTATCACTTCATTGAGAGAGGTGCAGACAGCCGCGGGAAACCCATACAATCCTTTGAAAGAGGGCCTTGCCTTTTTGGAGAGGATAAACTCCTCCCCCATCGCGTCGATCTCTTTGAGTGTCATACCGGGCTCGACACTGTTTTGAAGATACTGGAGTGTCTGCCCGACGATCTGGTTGGCTTTTCGAAGTTTTTCTATTTCGTCAGATTTGCGAATAGCGATCGCCATCTACAAACCTACCGCACTGAGCGTTTCGTACTTGCTCATATAGATTTGCGCTTCGATTTTTCTCATCGTATCGAGAGCCACCTGTACGACAATAAGTACGGCTGTACCGCCAAAATAGAATGGAACCCCCATACTCTTGACCAGTATCCACGGCAACGTAGAGATGAGCGCCAGATAGATGGCTCCCCAGAATGTCAACCGGCTTGCGACTTCGTTTAGAAACAACGCCGTATGCTCACCTGGCCGCACGCCCGGAATGAAACCTCCCTGACGTTTGAGGTTGTCGGCGATATCCTTGGCATTGAATACGATCGATGCATAGAAATATGCGAAGAAGATCACCAATAGAAACATCATAAAGTTGAATGTATAGCTGTTTGGATTGAGAAAATCCGAAATCTTCTGGATGATCGGATTGGTCGATGCCTGCAAGATCGTCGATGGAAACATCAGTATCGCCGATGCGAAAATCGGTGGAATGACGCCGCTCAAATTGACTTTGATCGGAATATAGTTCATCACTCGCTTTTTCTGGTTTTGCATCATCACTTTACGAGAATAGCTTACCGGTACGCGCCTTTCGCCAAGTTCGACATATATAATGAAACCGACTGTAGCCAGTATGATCGCCAAGATCGCAAGTACGATCAGGAAATTGAGTTCTCCCGTGTTGACCAGGTTGATCGTTCCGGCAACCGCTGTCGGGATCGAGGAGACAATACCTGCAAAAATGATCAAGGATATACCGTTTCCGACACCTCTTTGGGTAATCTGCTCGCCTATCCACATCAGAAGCATCGTTCCGGTCAGCATCGAAAATACGGCCATCGTAACGAATGTAGTCGGGTCAACCATGACTGCGCTTTCTCCGCCTTTGCCGGTCAAATTCTGAAGCCCTATAGAAACTCCGATGGCCTGTACGATCGTGATGGCGATCGTCGCGTAACGAATTATCTGCATATACTTCGTCATCCCGTCACGCTCTTTTTTCATCTTTCCAAGCTCGGGAAAGGTTGCGGCAAGAAGCTCCATGATAATAGATGCTGTGATGTAGGGCATGATACCGAGGGAGATGATGCTGAGTCGGCTTATGGCTTTACCGCTGAACATGTTGAACATACCCAGGGCGTTGTTGGAGTTTGAATCAAAGAACTCTTTGATCACATCTACGTTAACACCGGGAACCGGCACATAGGCCAGTATCCGGTATGCCAGCAAAAATCCCAATGTAATCAGGATTTTATTGACCAATGATTTATTCATTGTTATTTTCCGCTGGTCGTGATACGCTCGTCTTTGATTTTGGCGGCGAGCTCGCGTGCAGCTTTGCCGATCAATTTCACGCGCTTGTATTTACCTTTAATGGTATGAACACTGGTAAGTGTCTCCATTGTGATCTCTTCGAGCTCGGCGATCGCCGGGATACGCTCGATGTTGATCACATACGGCTTTTCGACCCGGCTCGTGAAACCGACTTTTGGAAGGCGGCGCTGGAGTGGCTGCTGGCCACCCTCGAAGCCGCGCTTTTGCTTGTATCCGGTGCGGGCTTTTTGACCCTTGTTTCCACGGGTTGCAGTTTTGCCCATGCCGCTTCCTTGACCGCGGCCAACACGCTTGGAATTTTTGGTGCTACCCGGTGCTTTTGTGAGGTTGTGCAGTGACATCTCTTATCCTTTGATTCGGCTTAGTGCTTCAACAGTGGCGCGAACGAGGTTGTTCGGATTGTTGGAGCCCAGTGATTTGGTCAGGATATCTTTGATACCGGCGAGCTCGATGACGGGACGCGCAGCCCCACCGGCGATGACACCCGTACCTTCGCTGGCCGGCTTGAGCACGATTTTGCTCGCATTGTATTTGTGTTCTATATCGTGTGCTATCGTAGAGCCTTTGATATTCACCTTTACAAGGTTCTTGAACGCTTCGTCGATACCTTTTCGAATTGCATCCGGCACCTCTTTGGCTTTACCCATACCGAAACCTACAGTTCCATTGCGGTCACCAACGACAACAAGTGCCGTAAATCTGAAACGACGACCGCCCTTGACGACTTTGGTGACACGGCCGATGTTTACGATGACCTCTTCGAAATCTTCTCTGTTGATATTTTCCATAATATACCCTTAGACCTTTATTCCGTTTTCGCGCAGTGCGTCGGCAAATGCCGCGACGACACCATGATAGATGTAGCCGTTACGATCGAAAACCACAGTCTCAAGACCTTTGGCTTTCAGATTGGCCGCCAATGCTTCGGCTACCTTCGCTGCCGCCTCTTTGTTTGCATTGAGACCCATTTTCCGACCGTCGGCCGCTGCCAGTGTTGCGCCGCTGGCATCATCTATTGCCTGAGCGTAGATGTGCTTGTTGGAGCGGAAAATCGTGACGCGAGGTTTTTCTGCAGTGCCGAAAACTTTACCGCGTACACGTGCTTTTCTCTTTGCACGTTGTATATTTTTTTTCAAAAGTAGTGTTCTATTCATTGTTCAACCCTTACTTACCAGTTTTACCGGCTTTGCGGAGAATCACTTCGTCCACATACTTGACACCTTTGCCTTTGTAAGGCTCCGGCGGACGGAATGAACGGATTTCCGCTGCAACCTGACCCACTTTTTGCTTATCGGTTCCTTTTACGGATATGATATTCTTTTCGACCTTGATTTCGATCCCGTCCGGAATCGGATAGTTGATCGGATGAGAGTATCCCAGTTGCAGTTCGAGAGTTTTTCCCTTGACGGCGGCACGATAACCGACGCCGTTGATCTCGAGTTTCTTTTCGAACCCTTGCGTAAGTCCCAAAATCATATTCTGAGTCAATGCTCGGTAGGTTCCCCAAAAAGCGCTCGACGCTTTATCTTCACCTTTGCGATGGAAGATAATCTGATTATCCTCGAGCTCCACATCCACACGTCCGTGTGTATCAAGTCTCTTGACATCTTTTCCTTTGGAAACGACAACTTCTGTACCCTCAACCTTCACCTCGATGCCGGCTGGGATATCAATCGGTTTCTTTCCTATACGTGACATATTCTTTCCTTACCAGATGCTGCAAAGCACTTCGCCACCGATGCCGCGCTTGAACGCTTCGTCGTTGGGCAGAACGCCTTGTGAAGTAGAGACAACGATCGTGCCATATCCGTTTTTGAAACGCTTGATATCTTCTTTGCCCTTATACACTCGTCGGCCAGGCTTTGAAATACGTTTGATTTCGTTGATGACCGAATGGCCGTTGTCGTCATACTTGAGTACGACATTGATACTCTTTTTGCCGTTGTTATCGATAACTTTATAGTTCTCGATATAACCTTTTTCCTGAAGAATCTTTACGATCGCTTCTACGATTTTGCTATACATCAGTGTCGTGACTTCAAGTCGTCGCATCGATGCGTTTCTGATGCGTGTCAGAGAATCTGCAATCAGATCGTTCACCATGCCTAATCCTTTTATTTTAATTTCGTTGCGCTTTGGTGGGCGCGGTATGGAGAATCACTCCACCTCTCTGAAAAATAAATTCGTATTTCACAGACACTATCCAAGATACAAGTCTCTTCATGCCTTTAAAAAATTATTTTCCATTTAAAACGTTAACGTTGTGCAACTGTTGTATATTTTTGGCGACAAGCGCCAAAAATTACCAGCTCGCTTTTTTTATGCCTGGAAGCAGGCCTTCGCTCGCCATCTTTCGCAAGCAGATGCGGCAAAGACCGAAATCGCGGTAAACTGAGTGCGGGCGGCCGCAAATACTGCAGCGTGAATACGCACGTACCTTGAATTTCGGTTTTCGCTGCTGCTTTGCGATCATCGATTTCTTAGCCATTTTGTCGTCCTTTCGCAAAAGGCATACCCAGCTTCTGTAGAAGTGCGAATGCCGCTTTGTCGTTGTCTGTAGTTGTCACGATTGTGATGTTCATACCGTGTGTCTTGATAATGTTGTCATAATCGACTTCGGGAAACATCAGCTGCTCTTGCAGGCCGAAATTGTAGTTTCCGTGTCCGTCGAAACCGTTGCGCGGAACGCCACGGAAATCCTTCACTCTTGGCAAAGCGATACTGATCAGTTTGTCGAGAAAGTTATACATCATATCACCACGAAGCGTAACTTTGACACCGATCGGCATACCTTCACGCACTTTGAAACCGGCGACGGATTTCTTTGCAGGAACGATCATCGCTTTTTGACCCGCGATCAAAGAGATCGTGTCGGCGATATTCTGTACGACTTTCGTATCTTTCGCATCGTGGCCGCATCCTACGCTGATCACGATCTTCTCGAGAGCAGGAATAAGCATCGGGTTACCGATTTCGAGCTCCTCTTTGAGGACCGGCTTCAATTCATTGAATTTCTCTTTGAGTCTCAACATATTATGCACCTTCCACTTTGCGAACGTTGGAGATGTGAATAGGCATCTCTTTGTTGACGAAACCGCCTTCCGGATTCTGCTCGGTCGGCTTGACGGCTTTTTTAGCGATTTTGCATCCTGCGACTATTACGGCATCTTTTGCCGGAAGCACCTGAAGAACTTCCGCTTTCTTGCCCTTGTCGTCACCCGCGATAATTTCTACGGTATCGCCTTTTTTGATCTTGAATTTCTTGGCCATTACAGAACCTCCGGTGCAAGAGATACGATTTTCATGAAGTTCGCATATCTCACTTCACGGCTGACAGGTCCAAAAATACGTGTACCGATCGGCTCTCTTTTCGCATCGAGAATTACAGCTGCATTGTCATCGAAACGAATCAGTGAGCCATTTTCGCGCTGCACCTCTTTTTTCGTGCGAACGACGACGGCTTTTACGACCTGGCCTTTTTTGACTTTCCCGTTAGGAAGCGCTTTTTTCACGGAAGCTACGATCACGTCGCCAACACTGGCATATCGACGCTTGCTGCCGCCGAGTACCTTGATACACATGATCTGCTTCGCTCCACTGTTGTCGGCAACGTTGAGTCTTGTAAAACTTTGAATCATGATGCGACTCCTGAACTAACGATCTCTTTGAGACGGTACGACTTGGTTTTAGAGAGCGGACGGCACTCGATCGCCGTTACGATATCGCCAACCTTGGTCGAGTTGTTCTCATCGTGAATAAGATATTTTTTGAAACGTTTTACCGTTTTGTGATAACGCGGATGCATGACGCGACGTTCAACGAGAACGGTCGCAGTCTTTTCTCCGGCTTTTTTGATCACGGTTCCTTGAATTGTACGTTTATGAGACGCCATAATCTAATCCTTAAGCATTCTTCTGCGCATTGATGGCAGTCTTGATTCGAGCGATATCCTTGCGGCATGCACGAATTTCGTTCGGGTTGGTAAGCTGCATTGTTCTGAGCTTCAGCTTCATCTCAAACAGCTCCATCTTCTTCTCTTTCAACAACTTCTCGAGCTCTTCGCGGCTCTTGTCGCTAATCTCAGTATATTTCATTGCTGGCCTCTTGCGTGACAATTTTTGTTTTGAACGGCAACTTGTGCATTGCAAGCGTCAGCGCTTCACGCGCAAGCTTGTCTTCGACACCAGCCATTTCATAAATGATACGGCCCGGTTTGATATTCATGACCCACTTGTCTACTGCACCTTTACCTTTACCCATACGGGTTTCGAGAGGCTTGGCCGTGATAGGCTTGTCAGGGAATACTCTGATCCAGACTTTACCGGTACGCTTGACGTGGCGGGTCATCGCAACACGCGCAGATTCGATCTGGCGGCTGTCGATTCGACCGGCTTCGGTGGCTTTGATACCGATATTTCCAAATGCAAGCTGGTTGCCGCGATAGGCTTTACCGCGGTTACGACCTTTTTGCTGTTTACGATATTTCGTTCTTTTAGGCATCAACATGCTTATCTCCTCCCACGTCTTGGCCCACGGCGCTCACGCTTCTCTTCTGCAGGCTCGGGCTGGATTCCCTTTTGGAGAACTTCGCCTTTGAAGATCCACACTTTTACGCCGATGATTCCGTATGTTGTATATGCTGTGGCGAAACCGTAATCGATTTTCGCACGAAGCGTATGCAGCGGCACACGACCTTCGAGATACCACTCGGTACGCGCCATTTCAGCGCCGCCAAGGCGACCTGCTACCTGAACCTTGATACCCTTGGCGCCGGACTTTTGTGCAGCCTGGATAACCTTTTTCATCGCACGTCTGAACGCGATACGGCGCTCGAGCTGCGTAGCGATATTTTCAGCCGCCAGCTGCGCTGAAGCCTGTGGTCGCTTCTCTTCGCGAATATTCAAAGCTACCGGCTTGCCGACCATCCTCTGGAGGCGGGCTTTGAGCTTCTCGATATCCGCACCTTTTTTACCGATGATGATACCGGGGCGTGCAGCCACGATCGTGACACGAAGGCGTTTCGCCGTTCTTTCGATGATGATGTCCGCGACTCCTGCGTAGTAGAGCTCTTTTTTCAGGAACTTGCGTATTTTGTCATCTTCTGCGACAAATGCAGGGACTCGCTGCCAGTTGGGATACCAGCGTGACGACCAGTTACGGTTGATACCAAGGCGCAAACCAATCGGATTGACTTTTTGACCCATTACTTATCCTTCGCTTCTGTGACTTCGACGATCACGTGAGATGTTGGTTTCATGATACGCGACGCTCGGCCACGTGCACGCGGTTTCCATCGCTTGAGAACCGGCCCTTTGTCTACGCGACACGAAGAGACGACGACCTCTTCGGGCTCGTATCCACCATTGGAGACAGCGGACGCGATCACTTTCGAGATCACTTTCGCCGCTTTGTTTGGCATGAACTCAAGGCTCGCGAGCGCGAGTTCCGCGTTCATTCCCTGTACTTCGCGTGCGATCAGGCGCGCTTTCGTCGGGCTGAGGCGAATGAATTTCAGTGTTGCTTTACTCATATGCTACCCCTTACTTCCCGATCTTTTTCTGTACCGAGCCTTTATGGCCGCGGAACGTACGTGTCGGAGCGAACTCACCGAGTTTGTAACCGACGTGGTTCTCTGTAATATATACAGGAACGAACTGGCGTCCATTATGGACGGTAATGGTCAAACCGATCATCTCCGGGAAGATGGTGCTTCGGCGTGACCACGTTTTGATTGGTTTTGTATCACCGGTCTCTTTCGCTTTGAGCACTTTTTTCATCAGATGCTCGTCGATAAAAGGACCCTTTTTAATCGATCTTGCCATGTCTTACCCTCTTATTTTTTCTTACGTCGTGAAATGATCAGCTTATCGCTGGCTTTTTTACGACGTGTTTTAAAGCCTTTGGTCGGCATACCCCATGGAGTTACCGGATGACGTCCGGAGTTGGTTTTACCTTCACCACCACCGTGCGGGTGATCGATAGGGTTCATCGCCGAACCGCGTGTCTGCGGACGGATTCCAAGGTGACGGCTGCGGCCCGCTTTACCGATTACGATGTTCGCGAACTCTTCGTTTCCGACTGTGCCGATAGTGGCCATGCACTCTCCGAGAATCTTACGCATCTCCGAGCTTGGCATACGAACGATGACATATTTGCCTTCGCGACCCATGATCTGTGCATAGCCTCCGGCGCTTCGCACCAGCTGTGCACCCTTGCCCACTTTGAGCTCCAGATTGTGCACCAGCGTACCCACCGGGATGTTTTTCAGCTTCATCGCGTTGCCCGGTTTGATATCCAGACCAGCTTCTGCAGCCATAACCTTGTCTCCGACTTTCAGACCGCTTGGCTGAATGATG
>JAMOOM010000079.1 GCA_027065515.1 Campylobacterales bacterium | reverse complement strand
AGGGCCCGAAGGAAGAGGGAGAGGGTTGGGGATTTTTGCGGGGTAAAGGAGCATTTCGAACTTTTCGATGGCCACTTTGCCAAAGCCGTCATCGAGAAAAACGACTTTCGCCCCCATCTCTTTGGCTTTTTCGATCGCCTTTACGCGATTTTCGGATACGATTACCGTAGCATGGGGAACAGAGCGCGCCAGGAGTGTCGCTTCATCACCTGCAGTCTGCACATCCGTTTTTATCTCTCCCCACTCGCTGACGACGATCAGCCCCGCACTCTTTCTGCCGTATCCACGCAGCACGACAGCAGGTTTTTCGAAACGACGCGCCAAGGCGATCGTCATGGGAGTTTTGCCACTCCCGCCCACGAGCAGATTGCCCACGCTGACGATCGGGATACCGAAATCCCGCCTTTTGGCAACTCTCCTGCGGATCATCATGATGAGGCCGTATGACAAAGATAAAGGAAGCAATACAGATGCCACAGCTCGGTGACGCCACATGGGGCGATAGAACATATTTTCGAAAAACGTCACGAGCATACGCATGGAGATTAGATATGTTCGGCTGCAACCTCTTTTACCATTTCGCACACATATTCGACATCGCTGTCACTCATGTTGTGGTAGATGGGCAGCGAGAGGATCTGCTGATAGGTCTGTAGCGCCTGTGGGAAATCGTTGACGCGAAGAGCGTATTTTTGTTTGTAATAGCTCATCAGATGCAATGGTATATAGTGTAGGCCGGTATGGATACCGCGATCTTTGAGCGCGCGTGCAAAACCGTCACGATTGCGGTTTATCCGGATGATATAGAGTTGGTAAATATGTTCTCTTTTTTTCACAGGGATTGTGACATGATTGACATCCTCGAGTGCTTCGTCGTACATCTTTGCGATCTGTTGGCGCCTGGCGATCATCTTGTCGACACGGCTGTATTGTGCCAATGCGTAGGCTGCATCCAAGAGACTGATATCGTATTTGCAGCCTATATCCACAACATCGTAAACATATTCGAGATTGCCATATTTATCCCAGCCGCTCGATTCAATGGCGTGGTTACGAAGAATCCTCGCACGCTCATAAAGCTTGTCGTCCTCGCACAAAAGCATACCGGCACTGGCGATAGAGTGTTTCATATGGGGCGAAAAGCTGAAGCAGGTGATATCGGCTCCTGTCGCACCGATCTGTTTTCCATTGTAGGTGCCGCCAAGGGCGTCGCTCGCATCTTCTACAATTTTTATATTATAGCGGGTGGCGATCTCATAGAGCCGATCCAGATCGGTCGGCTGACCCCCTACATGGTTTACGATAGCTCCTTTGAGCTTTTTCGAAGTGTTCGCTTTCAGCACCTTTTCAAGCTCATCGAGATCCATATTGAAATCTTCACCGTCTATATCTATGAATATCGGCTCGGCATCGAAGTGGCGCACCACCTCCGGTACCGATGGAAACGAATTGACAGAACAGATTATCTTGTCACCTCGCTTTAGATCCATTGCGCACATCGATAGGTGCAGGGCGGAAGTACCGCTGTTGGCCGATACCGCATATGTAGCGCCCGTCTTTTTGATAAAAGCCTCTTCAAGAGCATCTATCTTCGACGAACCCTCCAGATCGAGAACCTCTTCGATTTGCTGCCGTTCCGTTTCGGTAATGTCCGGTTTGAAAAATGGTATTTCGCGTGCCATAGTCCTATGCTCCTCTGCGCCATCGAATGTGGAATATTGGTATTCGATGAATTATTGCCATCATAATACTGAATTAAATATTAATGGAAGCTTTTACATATAGCTTACCACCATAAAGAGCTCTTCAGAGATAACTTCTAAATATGATTTTTAAGCATGCACTTGGAAAAAGTGATTTTTATTTTACTTTTGTGTACAATTACCTCGCGCCATCTCTTTTTTAAAGATAGTGTTTCAAAACTCAACATCAAAGAAAAATTATGTCTATCGAGATAAAAAAATGCCCGATGGGGGCGTATCAAACCAATTGTTACATCGTTCGTCACGATGGGATGGATTTTATTGTTGACCCGGGGGTGGATGCTGTGGAGTGGGTAAAAAAGAGTGTTCGAAATCCTGTCGCCATCCTCAATACACATGGCCATTTCGACCATGTCTGGAGCAATGCCGAACTCAAAAAAATTTACGATATTCCTATCTATTGCCCCGAGGGAGATTGCTTTATGCTTGAGGAAGATCCATTTGCTCAGGGTACTCCGCCCAGCAGGTGTGATATTGCCGTAAAGCCGGATGAAACCATAAATATCGATTCATTGGAGTTGAGATTTCTGCACTTTCCGGGACACACGCCGGGCAGTAGCGTAATCGAAATCGACGATCACTGGTTTTGTGGCGATTTTCTCTTCAAAGATTCCATAGGAAGGGTGGACTTCCCGTACTCGGACCCTGCCGCCATGCAGGCCAGTCTTCAAAAAGCGCTGAAATACCCTAAAAATCCGATACTCCACCCTGGACATGGTCCAGATAGCACACTGGAGGAAGAAAAGCAAAATATCCCATATTGGTTGAGGCATTTGGGAGGCTGAGTATCATCTGCAAGCAGATGCCGACCGAATCTTTTACTCCTCTTCTTTCAAGAGCTTGAGATCCAATACATGGCGTTCGAGTACAACTGTCATAAAGTCCCCCTCGAACACCTTGATCTCTTCAAAATAGCCAACAACATGAATTTTTCGCTTACGAGTCTCTTTGTAGAGCTCTTTTGCTTCGAGCATCACAATATCCCCAACCTTCACCGGTGAGAGGAATCGGCATTCACTGCTAACTAGCACCACATTCGGATGGTTGACGGCGGCCATCGCAGCGAAATCAGCCGCCGAAAATACAAACCCGCCATGGACAAGCCCTTTTTCGTCTGCGGCCATTTCATGAGTGGTCGCCAGTTTCACTTTGGCGTATCCATTTTTAAGCTCGACAAGCTCGCCGCACAATTCATGGTTTATCTGTCGGTGTGTCCGAAGCTCTCTGCCCTCTTTTGTGCCATTCGAATCTGCACGTTCTGCGTCGCTGTCCGTTTCGGTCTCTTTCTCTTTGGCCATTCATATCTCCTTTTTGTTATCTATGGGCACGCACATATACACGCTTTGGCGCCGGGTAGCCCTCTATAGTCAACTCAGGGTTGCCTGGATCCAGGAAATCCTCCAGGCTTTGACCTGGAATCCACTCCGTTTTTCTCTGCTCGTCAGGCTCCGTTCTGACGATTTCGAGAACCTCGAAACTCTCAAATCCCGCTCTTTTGAACCAGTGGCGCAGGGCCGTGATCGTAGGAATGAAATGAATATTTCCAATTTTTGAATAGGTGGATTCGGGGACGAGACACACAGGCTCTTCCCCTTCGATCATAAACGTATCCAAAAAAAGCTCTCCACCTTTTTTGAGGCTCTGTTTGAGCGATTTGAGCGCCGCTATGGGATCACTCCTGTGATACAACACGCCAAGGCAGAACAGGGTATCGAACATCTCGCCAAATCCGGCCATATGCTCTATGCCCAACATCTCATATCGCAGGTTTTGCACGCCTGCATATCGATTGATCAGATCGAACTGTGAGCGAAAAAGAGGAGAAGGGTCTATGCCCAGTATGCTTTTGGGAGAAAATTCCAACATTCGAAACATATAATAGCCGTTGTTGCATCCCACATCGGCGACAACTTTTCCCTCCAGATCCATATATGGCCGCAGCAGATCGTACTTTTTGAAACTTTGCCATTCGCTGTCGATCTTCACTCCAAAAAGATCGAAAGGCCCCTTGCGCCATGGCATCATCATTTTGGCCACCCGCATGATCGACTCTTTTTGCTCCGCTGTAACGCTTGATGACCCAAGAGTGATCCAATCACCCAAAACCAGTGTGGCGTCCGAAATATTCGGCAACTCGTTCATAGCTTCTCGTACAGGAGCTATATTTTTCCATTTCAGCCATGATTGCCGCTCTTTGATTATGTTATCGATATTCATAAAGGAGATTATAGTTTAAATCGGATAAAATCCAAAAATTCTTTATGCCGCCTCCCCTGAAGCTCAAAAGGCTCGCACTTTTGGCAAAGGGCACTTCCAAATATGGAGCATTTTATGACATTACAGAAAAAGGCCACCATCGTCAGCTCTTTAGTAGCCGTCGTGTTGGTTATAGTGAAACTTATCGTAGGCATTATCAGCGGTTCAGTATCGGTACTCGCTTCCGCTATCGATTCCGGCATGGACCTGGCCGTATCGCTTTTCAATCTATTTGCAGTCAGTAGTGCCGAAAAACCGGCTGATGAAAAATTCAATTATGGACGAGGAAAGATAGAGGCGATCGCGGCGGTGATAGAAGGAAGCATCATAACCATCTCAGGTTTTTACATCTTTTATGAAGCTATCAGAAAAATTCTACATCACGAAAAACTTACTCACATGGACGCTTCGATAGGGGTGATGCTTTTGTCGCTGGTAATGACCGGCGCTCTTGTGGCATTTCTCAATCACGTAGCGCGTATCACGCAAAGCATGGTGATCAAATCGGATGCGCTTCACTACAAAACAGACCTGCTCAGCAATGGCGCCATCTTGGTCTCTTTGGTCATTATATATTTTACAGATTTCTATATAATCGACGCCATTTTGGGTATTTTGATAGCTATCTATATCATATATTCGGCATTCGAGCTGATTAGAGAAGGGGTGTTGATGCTTTTGGATGCATCGCTAGACCAAGAGATCGTGGATAAAATAAAAGAGGTGATCGAATCGGAACCGGGAGTCAACGACTACCACTGGCTAAAAACCAGAAGAGCCGGGAACGATTACTTCGTAGATGTTCACCTTGTATTCACTCCCGACATGACGTTACTGGAAGCACATCGTATCTCCGACGAGGTCGAAGACAAGATCAAAACAATCGACCCTAAAGCCGATTGGACGGTCAATATCCATCTCGATCCATATGACGACTCGGATATCAACCTCCAAGAGTAGCGATCAGCTCTTGGCTGAGACTACTCCGAGCACTTCTCTATACCCAGTTTTCTCAAAAGTGTTTCGAAAAACGGACCACCCTCCTTGTCGTAATCGTCGTTGAACTCTATGTAGTATGCATACGGATCCGCTCCGGCTTTTTCATTGTTTTCAAAAACGGCGGGCTTGGAGCCCGTCTCTTCGATCGTCTCCTCTATCGCTTTCAGCACCTCATCTTTCAGTTCCGGATGCTCTTTGAATGCTATCTGAATCCCCTCGTAACGCTCTTCGCGTCTAAAATATGCCTGGATCTGCCCACATCTGTTTTTTGTACGTTTTGTCATATATTTCTCCTTTTTATCTTGCATAGTTTATCGCCCGGGTCTCTCTGATCACATTCACTTTGATCTCGCCGGGATACTGCACCCCTTTTTCGATCTCTTCTGAAATCTCCCTGCTCAAAAGAATGGCTTCGTCATCGTTGATAAGCGTAGCATCGACTATGACGCGCACTTCGCGACCGGCATTGATGGCGTATGCATGATGCACGCCGGGCTTTGAGGTGGCGATCTCTTCGATCGTCTTGACACGTTTTAAAAAACTCTCCAAAACCTCTCTGCGCGCACCTGGCCTGGCTGCAGAGAGGGTATCGGCAGCACAGACAGCTGCCGCTTCCACGGTATTTGGCTCCTCGTGTCCGTGGTGGGCGTATATGGCGTTTATCACCACTGGATGCTCTTTATAACGCTTGCACACCTCCGCGCCAAGATCGACATGGCTGCCTGCATATTCATGGGTGAGCGCCTTGCCTATATCGTGCAAAATACCGGCTCTTTTGGCAAGTGTCTCGTCTCCTCCCATTTCGGCCGCCATAATCCCTGCCAGATGTGCGACTTCGAGCGAATGACCCAGGGCGTTTTGCCCATAACTCGCACGGTATCGTAATCTGCCTATCAGCTTGAGCAGCTCCGGGTGCATCGGCGAAAGGCCAAGATCCATAACTATCCGCTCCCCCTCTTCGAAAATCTTTTGGTCGAACTCCTCGGTCACTTTTTCATAAATCTCTTCGATACGCGCAGGCTGTATCCGCCCATCTTCTATCAAAAGCTCGATCGTGCGTGTGGCGATAGCGCGACGATACAGGTTGAAACTGCTTAGAATGATCGCTCCCGGGGTATCGTCTATGATGATATCCACTCCCAGTAGCATCTCGAGCGCTTTGATATTGCGCCCCTCCTTGCCGATAATGCGCCCTTTTAACTCATCTTCTGGCAGATGCACGACATTTATGAGCCGTTCGGCTGCAAAATCACCGGCAAACCGCGTAGTAGCCTGTGCCAGAATATAGTTTGCCTTTCTTTTGGCTTCGGTTTTGGCTTCGGTTTCATACTTGCGGACGATATGGGCGATATCGCTACGCGCATCCTCTTCGGCATGTTTGAGCACCAGCTCACGGGCCTCTGAATCTGTCAGTCCCGAAGCGCGCTCCAAGAGCTTCATCGCCTCTTTTTTCTTTTCGATATATTCGTTTTTGAGTCTGTCAAGCTTCGCTTTGAGAGCGTCCAGATTCTCTTTTTCTCTCTTGATCTCCTCTCTCTCTTTGGAGATCTCTTCGAGCTCCTCTTCTAGCTTTCCGGCGAGCTTCTCTTCGCGCTTTTGCAGTTGCCGGACTCTTTGTTTGTACTCGCTGTCGATCCGGGCGATCTCCTCTTCGTATCGCTTTTTGGCCTCTAGCTCCGCCTCTTTGACGTATAGATTCGCATTTTGCAGTCTCTTTTCCGCTTCATGCTCTATCGCCTTGGCCTTGGCTTTGGCCTGTTCTATGTATATCTCATATTTCGACGCATCGACTTTGCGCGCAATTATAAAGGCGGCAACACCGCTAATCGCGGCTGCGGCACCTCCTATAACGATCTCTGTTATCATAATATTTCCCTCGGACAATAGTATCTTCGGGGGTTATATAGATGTCGGCCTGGATATCGTAATCATCTGTGATTTTTTCTTTCGTATGGCATTTGGTCAACTGCACGAACACTGTAAGCGGCTTTTCTCTCAAAGATGCAAAAAATCTGTCGTACATTCCTTTTCCAAATCCTACGCGGCGAAATCTTCCATCAACCCCCACGACCGGAACGATCGCCATATCAATTTTAGTCATAAAAAAATGTGAAATTTTTGGTTCATAAATGCCAAATCGCTTTTTTTGCAGTGGCAATCTATATTGTACCAACTTAAAACTTTTCCCTTCCATAAACGGCACATAGATTTTTTTATTTCCACGCAGATAGCGAAACAGTGGTTTAACATCGACTTCATGGGCCATCGGCAAATAGAGCATTACCGATTTGGGATTATATTTTTTTATAATTTTTTTGAGTCGGAGCAAAACCGTCCGGTTGCGTTGCAATCTACCATATTTTTCCGCTTTTTCCAAGCGATGCCGACATACCTGGCGAAATATTTTTTTGTCCACTTTTAAGTCCTGTTTTATTATAATATAGGCTATTTTAGCGAAAAGGATTTTTTTTATGCACTTGAAACTGTTGCCTCTTGGCGCGCTGATTGCGATAACTCTACTTACAAACGGCTGTCAAAGCAAAGAAAAAAGCGAAAAGCCGGCTGCGCAAAAGAGCGAAAAAGAGATAAAAGAACCAAAAAAATTCACTCTCAAAGATGCGAACGCCACGATCGTTGCACAATTAGGCGAAAAGGGTATAACGTTCACCACGAAAGCGCCGATCGTCATGCTCGATTTTTTTGCTACGTGGTGTCCGCCATGTCGCGCGGAGATTCCACACCTGGCAAATCTTCAGAAAAAATACAAAGGGAAGCTTCAGATTATCGGGGTGCTCGTCGACAATGTCGCACCCGATGAACTTTCCCGTTTTAGAAAAGAGCACGGAATCAACTATTTTGTCTCCAATGCGCCGGACAATATGCTGCTGGCGGCATCCACTGCCGATATGCTCCATCAGCCCAAAAATTTCTCTATCCCGATGATGGTAATCTTCGTCAATGGAAAATATTTCCGACATTATGTCGGAATGGTGCCTGAAGAGATGATGGAAAGCGATATAAAAGAAGCTCTGAAGGAGATCGAATAGATGTTTTCCTTTCTGAAAAGAGGTTTGAAAAAGACCGTCGAGAAGATCGAAGCGGCCGCCCCGAAAAAACGTGACAAAATAAACAAAGAAGAGCTCGAAGACCTCTTGCTCGAAGCCGATGTCAGCTACGACATCGTCGAAAAGATTATCGATTCACTTCCAAAAACCGTAAAAAGAGCACAGCTTTACAACACTCTAATCTCACTTTTCATATATGAAACGAAAAAGATCGAACCTGCCGGCGAAAAACCATTTGTAGAGCTCATCGTCGGGGTCAACGGAGCAGGAAAGACCACCACGATAGCGAAACTGGCTCTTCTTTATAAAAAGGAGGGCCAAAGCGTGCTGCTTGGAGCCGCCGATACGTTCCGGGCCGCAGCCATCGAGCAGCTCAAAATGTGGGCCGACAAAATCGACGTGCCGATCGTCTCTACAAAACAGGGGCACGACCCGTCCGCCGTGGCATACGATGCTATAAGTTCAGCGAAAGCGAAAGGAATCGATCGCGTCATCATCGATACCGCAGGCAGACTGCACACCCAGGCCAATCTCGCAGAAGAGCTCAAAAAAATCGTTCGCGTCTGTGCAAAAGCGATGCCTGGTGCGCCGCATCGCAAAATCCTGATACTCGACGGTACCCAGGGCAACAGTGCCATCAACCAAGCCAAGGCCTTCAAGGAGATGATCGGCATCGACGGCATCATCATCACAAAGCTTGATGGCACTGCCAAAGGGGGAGCGCTGTTCTCCATCGCCGAAGAGTTGAAGCTGCCTATCTACTATATTGGAGTCGGAGAGAAGGCTGAAGATCTGATACCTTTCAATGCCGAAGATTTCGTCAACACGATCCTTGACGCCATCTTTACCGAAGAAGAAAAGAGAGCCGTCCCCTCTTCGGGAAAAACCCACAATGTAGATCTCCATGCGTTGACGAAACCTCAGCTGAAAAAACTTGAGGCGCTTTTGAGTGAAGATGGCTACGATCTGCTCTCCAAACATTTTGTCCAGGAGAGAAAAAGCGGCAGGAATTATCGTCTCGTCATCAATGAAAACAGCGACTCTATCGAGATACATGACCAGGAAGATAGGGTTCTAAAAACCTACAAAGCCGAAGATCTAGATACCGATGGCTAAAAAAAAGAGTCTATACGAGTGTCAGGCATGCGGTATGCAGAGTGCAAAATGGATGGGGAAATGCCCAAACTGCGGAGCATGGGAAAGCTTCATAGAGCTCTCTGCCGAACAGCAAAAAGTGTTGCAAAGTATCTCCAAAGCTGCCAGCTCCAAGGTTCATGCCAAACCGATTACACAAATCGAGGAAGAAGAGGTTGCGCGCTTTGGCAGCGGCGACAGCGAATTGGATCTGGTTCTGGGCGGAGGTATCGTTCCTGGATCGCTTGTGCTGATCGGAGGAAGTCCCGGTATAGGAAAATCGACGCTACTGCTGAAAATCGGCGGCAATCTCGCCCAGCGTGATCTTCGCATACTATATGTCAGCGGAGAAGAGTCCGGCGGGCAGATCAAAATGAGAGCCAATCGCCTCGGCGCCAACCACGACAATCTATATTTTCTTAGTGAAATACGCCTGGAGTCGGTGATGCAAGAGATCGCGCAAAACCACTTCGACCTCATAATCATCGACTCCATCCAGACTCTATATTCCGAAGCCGTTCCTTCCGCGCCTGGCAGTGTGACACAGGTGCGCACGATCACTTTCGACCTGATGCGCCTGGCCAAAGAGAAGCAGCTTCCGATCTTTATCATCGGGCATATCACCAAAGAGGGGTCCATCGCCGGCCCGCGAGTGCTCGAGCATATGGTCGATACGGTCCTTTACTTCGAGGGTGATTCCAGTAAAGAGATCAGGATGCTCAGGTCTTTTAAAAACCGTTTTGGAAGCACCAGCGAAGTGGGAATTTTCGAAATGACCTCAGAAGGGCTGGTGAGTGCCAAAAATATCGCGAGCAAATTCTTCAGCCGCGGCAAGCCACAGGCCGGAAGTGCCGTTACCGTGGTGATGGAGGGAACCAGGCCTCTTGTAATCGAAGTGCAGGCTTTGGTTGCGGAGAGTGGATACGGCAATCCGAAACGCTCCACGACAGGCTACGATGCCAGCCGGCTCACTATGCTTTTGGCGCTGCTCGAGAAAAAGCTGGAGCTACCGTTCGGACAATACGACGTTTTCGTAAACATAGCCGGCGGCATAAAAATAAATGAACCCGCGGCCGATCTCGCAATTATCGCCGCCATCATCAGCAGCTTTAGAAACAGGCCACTGAGCGACGAAAGTGTATTTATAGGAGAAGTGAGCCTCATCGGTGATATTCGGGAGGTTTTTCACCTCGAACAGCGCTTAAGAGAAGCCCAGACACTGGGCTTCACCAAAGCGATCATCCCCAACAAGCCAGGATTTAAAACACCGATGAAATGCTTCGTAGCGGAAGAGGTGGCGAAGGTCGTAGAGTGGATGTGATCTTTGTAGCCGGCTCTATGGATGCGGCACTCTCACTTTCGAGTTCAAAAGCCAGCCTATCAGAAACATCGATCCGACAACAACGACACCGGGGATCAGATTGTAAGCGTATCCCAAATACACGAGCCATAAAAGTATCGCTCCAAGGGGCGTAGGTACGCCAACGAAAAACTTACCTACCTCCCCCGCTTCGGCATCGATATTGAACTGTATCAAGCGGCGAAGGCCGCTTATGACGTAATATACGCTTGCGACCACGCCAATATCGAACCATACACCCTGCAGATTGGTATATACAGCCTGAAAAATCAAAAAAACTGGCACAAGCACGAATGAAAGAAAGTCGGCAAAAGAGTCCAGCTGGATTCCAAACTCGTTCGAGAGTGAATATTTTCTGGCTATCTTACCATCGAATATATCGAAAATTCCACCGACCCATGCAAAAACTATGGCATAGAAAAAATTGTTCTGGGTAATCAGATAAGTGGCCACAAGGCCACAGGTGATATTTACCATAGTAAACAGATTGGCCAGATTGAAGTGTGAAGATGGGCTGAAAAGTGGATTCATAAAATTCCTTTTGGATATAATCGTTTTCGAATGCTATTTTACAAAAGAGAGCTTTAAATGCCCGATATACTTGATGCGATAACCGCTATCCATTCACACGAAGAGCGATATGAAAAGCTTGAGCTTTTCTACAAAAATGAACGAGAGAGGCAAAAAATCCTCGATTCCATCGATGCCCTGCACCATCGCGACGAATGCGATGTGGAGATCTCAACCGTCGACGAAGGCAATGGACGCGGCTTCGTCAGCGTCGAATTTCATGATGACTATGACAAAGAGGCGGGACCATTTTTCGATGCACTCATAAAAAAGCTGGGCATCGACCATTGCGACTAGACGTCTCTACCAGTCGAGCAACAAAAACAGCGACGAAAGAAAATAGTTGGCCGCAAAGATCGTCACCGCCGAATAGACGACTGCAGAGGTCGTCGCAAGCCCCACACCTCGCGCACCTCCCCTGGCGAAATATCCCAGATAGCTTCCGATGGAGCTGACGAGAAACCCGAATACGAACGCTTTTATGATACCGGTGCCAATGTCCGAAAAGTCAAGATACTGTTCGATCGTATTCCGATAGGCGATCGGATTGACATCTAAAGCCTGCGAAGAGATCAGATAAGCGCTGATATTTCCTACGAAATCGAACGCTATGACCAACAGTGGCAACGAAATGGTCGTAGCGATAATCCGTGGAATGATCAGATATTTTCTCGAATCCACCGCTAGTGTCTCTATGGCGTCGATCTGCTCGGTCACCCGCATCGTTCCAAGCTCCGCAGCCATTGCGCTGATGGCGCGAGAGATCAGCATCAGCGCTGCAAACACTGGACCAAGCTCCCTGGATATCGAAACGAATATCGTATATCCCATAAAGTTTTCAGCGCTAAAACGGTGAAAACCGTGATAGAGTTGTATGGCCTCCACCATGCCAGTAAACAGAGCCGTCAAAAGAACCACACCCAATGTGCCGACACCTATACTGTCCATTTGCTGAAAAAATTCGCGTATCCTATAGGGAGGCTTGAAATAAAGCGGCATGAGGCCTACCTGAAATTCAATGAACTTTCCAAAATCCCCAAGTCGCCGATACAGGTGCACAAACGGCATACCAAGCAAGGCAAAAAAGTTTTCCAGCCATGTTCCAATCATAAGATACATCTTTTTTCGGTTATTTTATCCAAAAGTGCACCAAACGATACTGAATCACGGCTGCCGTTCCGGTTTTTCTTAACATTTAGGCAAATATTTACGATAATATATACCCACTATAAATATGAAAATTTTACAACCGAACAAAGGAGAGAGCAATGGCGGAAGAAGAGAAAGAGGAGTCGAAAGAGAGCGAAAGCGGTGGAGCGAAAGAGAAAGGCGGCGGCAATATCGTCTTGATTTTGATCGTTGTGCTTTTGGTATTGGTTCTCGCTATCGGCGGAGTGGTTGCCTATTTGATGCTCTCCGGCGATGATTCGGCAGATGAAGGTACGACGGTAAAACAGGAGAAAGTCACAAAAAAACGTCACAGGAGCAGTGAAGATCTCACTGTCGGGCCAATGTATCCGCTCGACAAATTCACCGTCAACCTGATGAGCGAAAATGGCCGACGTTATCTTGTCGTAAAAATGAACCTCGAAGAAGATGGCGAAGAACTCACTCCGGAGCTTGACAAAAAGAGTCCGATGATACGCGATATAATCATCTCGATCCTATCATCCAAGACGGTAGAAGAGATCACTACACCCAAAGGCAAAGAGAAGTTAAAAGAGGAGATCGTAAATGAGATCAATAAACGCCTTGAAGATGGGCAGATCAGACATGTCTATTTTACGGAATTTGTGATTCAATGATAGGGGTAGATATCGTCGTAGTCGAACGCATCGAAACTTCGATGAAAAAATATGGCGAGAAATTTCTTGGGCGGTATCTGCATCCAGAAGAGATCGAGCTGGTCAAAAAGAGCGAAACCGCCGCTGGTTTCTGGGCTGCGAAAGAGGCGATAGCCAAAGCGCTTGGCACTGGAATTGGGGCACATCTCGCTTTTCATGATATCCGTATAAGCAAAGATGCAAAAGGGG
>JAMOOM010000078.1 GCA_027065515.1 Campylobacterales bacterium | reverse complement strand
ATCGGTGCCCTGGATTGTCAGGAAGGTAGTCGCATGTAACGACATAATGCCCTTGCTCTTTGGCATATTTGATGGGCTGAATCTGAAATTTCGAACCGCCAAGAAATAGAATTCTTTTCTGTTTTTGCATCATAGTATTTTACCTACATCCATCGACATTGATACTCTCGTCATACAGAGTGGACATACTTTTACCGGTATTGGTGACAGCCGAGATCATATTGATCCTGTACTTTTTGGCAGGATGCGTAAGGATAGGCTTATTCTTGCTGCCAACAGGAGATATCCTTTAAGGTTGGCAGGCAACAATACACAGCTTGCTTCATCAGTCCACCAGATATCGGTATTATCGGCTCTTGCTTGTTTTTCAATCTTGAGATACTCTTCTTCAGGCCACTTCCGTATCTTCTCATCTTTTTAGATAATCCTCCACAATAGAGGTTGCCTATGGAGATATCCCGAAATCTGATAACAATCTTCCATTTCTCCGTAAACTCTCTTGGGCTAAGTTTTCGTGCATCTATTTTTTTCATAGTACAATACTGCGCAGTATTGTACTGTAGTTCAGTTTATTTGTCGGTAGAGTAATAATTTCTTCATAAAAGCCCATAAATAGGCACTTTATTTTGTTACCACACTCAATCGCAAAAGGGCTTTTTATGGGAGTTAACAATTATATTGAATCTGCCTTAAAAGGCATATTAAAAAATCCGATTCTTGAAGTTTTACGGGCAATCAATATCGCAAAGATATTAAAACAGAGGAATTTCATCAAGCATTCTGCCGGATATGCTCCGGAACTAAAAAAAGGGGCGAGGTAGAGCATTCCCTGGAAAAACATGAATGTCACGCTGGGGCGGGAGGCACTCTGGATGGGTGCTGGACGCGAAGGAACACTGCTCCTTTCTTCGAACGCGAAATCGCTCGATATGATCCGACTCTCTTCGCTGCGCCCTTTTCGCTTCCACCCCTACCGGCACAATATACTGAACAAAATATTCGGCGCGATGGATATCGACTTTTTCGTTTCACGTTTGCATCGTTATGGCACGATCGTAAAAGAAGACGGGACGATTCACAGCGGATACCCCAAACTGATGGGAATGCAGTTCACCTTCCGGCCGTGGAACCTTTTCAGTATCGGCCTATATCGCACAGCCATGTTCGGCGGCGGCGGACGTGATCAGGGTTTTGGTACTTTTGCAAAAGCACTCTTCCCTTTCGGTCAGGAAGAAAACACCGGAACACCGAACGAACCTGGCGACCAGAAAGGTGGTTTCAATATCGAATGGTATGTCCCGAACACTATCCAGCCGCTGAAAATCTACGGGGAGTGGGCTGGTGAAGATTCTGCCGGCAACCTCCCAAGCCGCCATAGCTACATTTATGGGATCTTGTTAAGCGACACTGCCGGAATGGAAGGGTTGCAGATCGGCTATGAACACCTGCAAATGGATGAAGATCACCGAGACTACTGGTACCACCACCACATCTACCGCGACGGCTACACCAACGACGGGATGATCATGGGTCACTACAACGGCGCCAATGGCAGCCGAGATATACTGCGCATGAAGTATCTGAAAAGTATCCAAAGCGACTACACTCTCGCATGGGAGCACTTCAGCGACCGGGAAGAGGACAGCGATACGCTGCGCTTCGGAGTCCGCTACCGGGCGCAAAACAGTGTCGAATACAGCGTCGATGGAAGCGTAGGAGAGGATGCTTCATGGCTTGGAGCGAAAGTCAAATGGATCTTTTGATCTAAAATCTTGAAACCCGGCTTCATTTCAATACTCCTCTTCGATATGTTAGGCCTGCGAGAATGAAGAGAGGCTGACTATTCTGCGGGTTCGAGCATGATCCGCTTTTTGATCAGCCGCCCATTGCGTGAAATTTCGAGTGTTACGGTATCGCCCACTTTGTGGTGGTCCAGGATATCTCGAACGTCACGGACGCTATGGACCGGTTTGCCGTCGATGGAGATAATGATGTCGCCGGGATAAAACGAGCCATCTGGATATACGGTGACTCCGCGAAGGCCCGCTTTTTCGGCCGAAGTTCCAGGAACGACGCGTAAAATCATGACCCCGTCGAAACCCAGTCTCGCCTGTGCCAGACGGTTGATTCTTTCGTCCATCTCCACACCCAGCGAGGGTTCGATATATTTTCCGTAAGCTATAAGCTGGGGTACGATACGGTTGACGGTATCGACAGGAATGGCGAACCCGATCCCCGCATAAGCTCCCGAAGGGCTGAAAATGGCGGTATTCACCCCGATAAGCCGCCCTGCACTATCTAGAAGCGGCCCGCCGGAATTGCCGGGATTGATCGCCGCGTCCGTCTGAATCAGATGCCGTATCACCGCACCATTGCTCTCTGTCATGGAGCGATCTAGCGCGGAGACTATGCCGGAGGTGAGCGTCCAGTCGAGGCCAAATGGATTGCCGATAGCGAATGCCTTCTGTCCCACTTTCAGATCGTGGCTGGTGCCTACCATCACCGGGCTGGGGCGTTTGAAGGGTATGTTGATGCGCAAAACGGCCAGATCGTGGGCTGGTGACGCGCCGATGAGTACGGCGTGGTA
>JAMOOM010000077.1 GCA_027065515.1 Campylobacterales bacterium | reverse complement strand
GCTCCAATCTTCCCTCTCCTCCGTACCCTATGCGCATGGAGGGAGTCACTCTACGCGTCGCGATGCGGTCGGCCCAGAGCGACATGACCGGTTTGAGCGAAGGTACGTTGAAAGAGCCTGGCATTTCAAGGCAGCCGTATGCTGCGATGCCGATACGGGCTATATCTTCGTCGAAATTCGTCGTTCGAAAAAGCGCTGCGGAGTTGCAGCTATGCCATCGGACATCCCCGATTCCCAACTTTTGGGCTTCGTTGCGAATCTTCTCGAAGCATTTGCGCTGCCAGAAGAGTTCGCTTCCCAACTCGTCGGCGCTCCGGTAGTGCGTCATCACGCCGCAGAGCTTCAAACCCTTCGCCCCGAGGCTTTCGAGCACTTGAAAAAGCTCCGTCGGCGATATGCCGTTACGGTGCATTCCGGTATCGACCTTCAACTCCACCCGGGTCCCGGTGGGAATTTTTTCCAGATGCGAACGATCGTTCACCGCAATCCGGATTTTCGCACCGGGGTCGCTGACCGGCGTGTCGGAAAGCACCAGGATCGTCTCGAACCTTTCGTGAATCTCCCACGCCTCCGCCATCGTCCGTACCACGGCATGCCGTATGCCGGCCTCCTGCGCCAGTTTCGCCATGATGCCGAGGCCATGGCCATAGGCGTTGTCTTTGAGTACCAGTGCGATCTTCTCGACCGATTGAGTTTTTCGGGCGATTTGGCTAATATTGTAAAAAAAATTTTCGCGAGAAATTTTGATTGTCGACATGGCGACGATTTTACCGCATAAAGGATTAAGAAATGGACGGACGCATCGAAAAGCTCCTGTTTTTTTCAGCGCTCCCCTTTTTGACCACATCGATTCAGGCTGCACAGTTCATGCCCGAAAAGGAGTCCCACCCCATCGTCGCAGGGATCAAAATCGCGGGGATGATCGCGACAGCCATCTTCGTCGGCGTCATGCTCTACAAAAGTATCCGCATCGTAAAGGATGACGAAGATGACAGCGTGCACCTTCCCGACTGAGTGGCATCGGCAAGACGCCGTTTTGATGGCATTTCCTCATGCAGGAACCGACTGGGCGAAGGATCTGAAAGGCGCATTGACCCCATTCGTACGAATCGCCAGCTCCATCGCCTACAACGAGCCTCTCATCATCGTCTGCGACGATGCCGAAAAGACCAAACAGCTATTTTGTGAAATCCGAAACATCACCTTCGTAGAGCTCCCGACCAACGACACATGGGCGAGGGATTTCGGCCCCATCACCGTCTATATCGACGGCAAACGGAAATTTCTCGATTTCACCTTCAACGGATGGGGCGGGAAATTTGAAAGCGCTCTGGACAATGCAGTGACCAAAGAGCTGGTCGAAAAGGGCCACCTCTGCGGCGACTACGAAAAAGTCGACTTCGTTTTAGAGGGCGGCTCCGTCGAAAGCGACGGCAAAGGGACGCTGCTGACGACATCCAGATGCCTTCTGAACCCGAACCGCAATCCCCACATGAGCAAAACGCAGATCGAAGAGTTTTTGAAAGAAAAACTCTGTCTCAAGCGCATCCTCTGGCTCGATTACGGCGAACTCGAAGGGGACGACACCGACGCACATATCGATACGCTGGCCCGCTTCGTCGATGAACGGACAATCGCCTACGTCGCCTGCGACGACCCAAAAGATTCCCATTACGAGGAGCTCAAAAAGATGGAGGAGCAGCTGAAAAGCTTTCATACGCTCGAAGGCGAACCCTACCGTCTCGTCCCACTGCCGCTTCCCTCACCCAAATACAAAGAGGGACGCCGCCTCCCCGCGACCTATGCCAACTTTTTGATCACTAACCACGCTCTTTTACTCCCTGTATACAGCGATAAAAAGGACAAGAAGATGATCGAACTTTTCAAAACGATGTTTCCTTCACGCGAAGTGATCCCGATCGAGTGTTCCAAGCTTATCGAGCAGGGCGGAAGCCTGCATTGCGCAACGATGCAGATTCCAAGCTATTACGAGGAGTGACGATGCTCAAAACTGCGCTAATACAGCAAAAATATAGAGGCGACAAGGCCTTGATGAGAGCCTCGACGGTCCAAAAAATAGCCGAAGCGAAAAAGAAAAGAGCGAAACTGATCGTGCTTCAGGAGCTCCATCAAGGGCCATATTTCTGCCAGCACGAATCGGTGGATCTTTTCGATCTTGCCGAATCGTTCGAGGATGATGTCGCCTTCTGGAGCGGCGTAGCCAAGGAGAACGGTGTAGTGCTGGTGACTTCGCTGTTTGAAAAGAGAGCGCCTGGCCTTTACCACAATACGGCAGTGGTTTTTGAAAAAGATGGCTCCGTCGCCGGAAAATATCGGAAAATGCATATCCCCGACGATCCGGGTTTTTATGAAAAGTTCTATTTCACTCCCGGCGATCTGGGATTTGAGCCTATAGAGACCTCCGTCGGACGCCTCGGCGTTCTGGTATGCTGGGACCAGTGGTATCCCGAAGCGGCCAGGATCATGGCTCTAAAAGGCGCGCAGATTCTCATATACCCTACAGCCATCGGGTGGTTCGAAGGCGACCCGGAAGAGGAGAAAACCAGGCAACAGGACGCATGGATGACAGTTCAGCGCGGGCATGCGGTCGCCAATGGCCTGCCTCTCGTTTCGGTAAATCGGGTGGGGTTTGAAAAAGATTTCAGCGAAGCGCTTGAAGGGATACGGTTTTGGGGCAGGAGTTTTGCATGCGGACCCCAAGGCGAAATACTGGCCGAAGCTTCAACGGATGAGGAGGAGATACTCTACTGCGATATCGACCTGAAACGATCCGAAGAGGTTAGAAGATGGTGGCCGTTCCTGCGCGACAGACGTATAGACGCATACGAAGGATTGCTGAAGAGATTTATCGACTGAAACGGTCGAAAAACCACATAAACGCAAACAGAAGGCCGGGAGTCTTTACAATCGATTCATCGAACATGAACTCTCTCGCCTTTGCAACCGGCAGCTCCACCACTTCGATCTGTTCGTCATCCACTCCTCCGCCTGTGCCTGTGTGCATCGTCTCGTCGACAGATGCATAATAGAGCGTCTGTTTCGAGCCCGCAAACCCCACCGATGTGTAAAACGATGTAACTTTTTCGATATCATCGCCAGATACATCGTAGCCACACTCCTCCCAGATCTCCTCTTTCGCGATTTGCACCAGAGGCATATCTTTATCCACGATGCCGGCACACAGCTCGTATGTGTGGCCGTCTCCGTTTTGCATATAGACGGCGGGCCTGAACTGTTTTACGAGAATGAACGCATCTTTTCGAGTGTGATACAGCAGTATGGCTACACTGTCGTGTGCCCTGACCACCTCCCAGCTCTTTTTCACTCCATCTTGCTCGTAATACACCAGTGCAGGACGAATGAAGCGGGAGTTTTCAAGCTTTTCGATGCGAAAATTTTTTATTTCCATGGATCAGCCGCCTTTTGAAGTGTTGTCATCGACACAATAATCGATACGGGAGAGGTCATCCAGTTTTTTTGGCCGTTTGTTGGATTCTACCGCTTTTTCGAGCCTCTTTTTCATCGATTTTTCGTAGCGGATAAACTCCTTTCTTCTCTTTCCGTAAAGGCTTTTTTTGGTCACTTTTATCACTCCCAACGGATTGATGGGCCGGCCGTTTTTATAGAGGCCGAAATGCAGATGCGGACCGGTGCTCATTCCCGTCGATCCTATATAGCCGATCACCTGCCCTTTTTTGACATATTTTCCTTTGTGCATGCCTCTTCTGAATTTGTGCATATGCGCATAGAGTGTCATAAAACCGTCGCGATGACGTATCTTTATGACATTGCCATATCCACCCAGCCTTCCGGCGAAAATTATGCGCCCATCGGCCGCGGCATAGATCGGCGTACCGGTGCGTCCGCCGAAATCTACGCCAAGATGCGCCCGGTAGCGATGCAAAATCGGATGCCAGCGGCGCAGTGTAAAGCGGGAAGTGATACGCACGTGATTGACCGGCTTTCTGAAAAGAAATCCTTCGACTTCGCGGCCTTTCTCATTGTAGTAGCGATCGCCAAAACGAAAGAGCCACGTCTTTTTCCGGCGCGTATGTATCGTAGCGGCCTTGATTACGGGAAGACCCCACGGATGACCGAGCCTTATCTTCTCTTCATAGGCGATCGCGATCTTCTCCCCTTTGCGAAGGCGCGTGAAATCGAAACTTTTCTTGAAAGCGTCCACGAACGCATGCGCCAATAGCGGGTTGTTGGTAGCTTTGATGATATCCAGATATGGCGAGCGCTCCACAGGCAGCGCGAAAATATCCTCTACCTTTTGGTAGATAACCGGAATCATTTCAAACGTATATTCCCCCTTGCGACCTCGCTTCAGATGAATCTGCAACTCGTCACTGATGGGAATGAGGACCTGCTCTATGACGGTTCCGTTGTCGTCGGTCATCGTGTAGTATGGAATGCCCGCACGAATCTCCTCGCAAAGCTCTTTGTCGTCTTTATCGAGATTCCAATAGAGCGACTGGGGCATACTGTGGCGCTCGAGAAAATGTAAAAAACTCTCTCCCTGTGGCCATGGGGCTTTTTTTGCTATCGATGCGGGAGACATCGTTGCAAAAATCAGAAACAAAAATACCGACTTGAAAAAAATGCGCATATAACCGATCACTTGTTTTGGAATAAGAGCGATTTTACTCGAAAAGGCGTTAAAGTGGGTTTAAAAGTTCCTTTGAGTATAATCCAAGAACACTATACCAACGAGGAAAAAGTTTTCGATGAAACAGCTTATGATCCTTCTTTCTATTTTCACTCTTGCCATCGCCGCACCCATACCGACTGCTACCAACGTCCAGATTCGCGACGTGAGCGAAAAGAGTGCTGTGGTGGATTCCGCCGACCTGATCCCAGGTATGAGCGGCATCGTAATACACACCTACGACGATAAGCACAGCGCCATCGTGGCGACCGCCATCGTGACATCCTCAAATACCGAGAGATCGGATTTGAAACTATTGAAATTCGAAGGCTTGAGGCAACCTAGACTCCCGGATATCAAAACACGCCCCGCCAATGGCGACACCGCAGTTTTGGGATACCTCTACGACCGGATTCTTCCTATCGCACCGAACCAGGAGTCTTTCGAAAAAGCCAAAAACACTCTTGCGGATCTCACGCTGATCCACCCTGATATCTTCGCCACCCAACTTGCACAAGAGAAAAATCCCCGTCCGACCAAACGCTCGATCCAGAAATTTTGCCAAAAGATGCATCTTGGGCTGGTAATGATCATGTTGAAAGATGGTAGCGACTTTATAGACTGCATTAGTTGGAAAAAGATTGCACGCACCAAGATGAAAGCCGTAAATCCCAAAAAATTCAAACAGCCGTTTTACCACCGTTTCGAATCGATTCCAGGCGGTTTTTTCGACTGGAGCGACTACAAGATTTACAATTATGACAGATATTACAAAAAACTGGAGAAGAAGTGATGATAGAACCCGCCCATATCGATGCACTCAGAAAGATCGTGACGGATGAAAATATCTATTACGACAAAGCCCATATGATCGCCTACTCCTATGACGCCACGCGCACCAGGTACGAGCCAGACGCCGTAGTATTTCCGCGCCACGAAGAGGATGTAAGCGCTATTTTGCGCTACTGCAACGAGCATCGCATCTCTATCGTACCGCGTGGTGCCGGAAGTGGATTTACCGGCGGTGCTCTGCCCGTAAACGGTGGCATCGTCCTGGCGATGGAAAAACATATGAACAAAATCATCGAGATCGATGAAAAGAATATGGTGGCCGTCGTACAGCCAGGCGTCATCAATATGGATCTGCAAAAGGCGGTCGAAGCCAAAGGGCTTTTCTATCCGCCAGATCCCGCCAGCCAGGAGTACAGCACGATAGGCGGAAACGTAAGCGAAAACGCGGGAGGCATGCGGGCCGCCAAATACGGAATCACCAAAGATTATGTCATGGCGATCCGCGCCGTACGCGCAAACGGAGATATCATCCGCGCAGGGAAAAAGACGATCAAGGATGTGGCGGGCTACAACATCGCGGGTATTCTGATCGCTAGCGAAGGTACGCTGGCCGTAATCACCGAAGTGACCTTGAAACTGATCTCCAAACCCAGACTGAAAAAGACGGCCATGGGAATCTTTCCCAGCGTAGAAAGCGCTATGGAGGCAGTTTACAATACGATGGCCAGCGGAGTGACACCGGTGGCTATGGAGTTTTTGGACAATCTGTCGATACGCGCGGTAGAAGAGAAATTTCACAAAGGGCTTCCTGTCGATGCCGGAGCCATTTTGATCACCGACGTAGATGGCAACCTGCCCGAAGAGATCGATTATCAGATGAATGTGATCGAAAAAGTCTTCATCGAAAACGGATGTACGGAATTCAAAAAGGCGCGCAACGACAAAGAGGCGGCCGATTTGTGGTTTGCACGCAGAAATGCAAGTCAATCGATCACGATATACGGCAGCAAAAAGATCAACGAAGATATCACAGTCCCGCGATCGGCCCTGCCCGAGCTTTTGAGGCGCATCGATGACGTATCGCTCAAATACAAGGTCAAAATCCCCTGCTTTGGGCATACGGGCGATGGCAACGTCCATACCAACGTCATGGTTGATGGCAGCGACCCCGAACAGGTAGAAAAAGGCTACAAGGCGATAGAGGAGATTTTCCGCATCACCGTGGATCTTGGCGGCACGTTGAGCGGCGAGCACGGCATCGGCCTCTCGAAGGCTCCATTCATGAAACTTGCATTCACCGAAGAGGAGATGAATCTTTTCAGAGATATAAAACGGGCATTCGATCCCAACGATATCCTGAACCCTGGCAAAATGGCGCTTTGATCAAAGAGAGAGGAAGTGGAAGCTGGAAAATGCGCCTTTGGGGATTTTTTAAAGATATCTACTGCAAAATCAGAGAGTTTTACGATCCGGATATCCCTTACTACGCAGCGAGCCTGAGCTTCTACACTATCTTCACCATCATCCCTCTGCTGCTTGTAAGTTTTTCGATCATCGTCAGGCTCCCAAACTTCAGCGACCAGTACGAAAAGATCAAATCCTTCATCTTTTCGAACATCATGCCGGCATCGCACGAGAATGTATCGCAATATATCGACACATTTTTGAGCAATACATCAAAACTCGGCGTCATCGGGTTTATCTTCATCATCATAGCTTCGATCCTCTTTTTTCAAAACTACGAATATATCGTCAGCAAAATATTCAAATCGAAACAGAAGAGCTTCTGGAACGCCTTGACTACATACTGGACGCTGATCACCCTCGGACCCCTGGGTCTGGCCGCATCGGTCTATATGTCGGTAAAGATCCAATATTTTCTCAACCAATCGAGCTATACCAGCCATATCGATTTTCTGGCTCTCTTTCCGTTTCTTATCATCTGGATGCTCTTTTTTCTCGTCTATAAAATCTCCACAACGGTCGTGATACGGATGAAAGCTGCCCTGATCTCCTCTTTTTTGGCCTCTTTGATCTGGTATATCGGTAAAAACATATTCATCTTCTACACGATTCACAACAAGACATACACCACTATCTATGGATCTTTCAGTACGATGATGTTTTTTATGCTGTGGATATACCTTTCATGGATCATATTTCTGTATGGTCAGAAACTATGCTACATTCTCAATCAAAAAGAGGAACCATCCGACTATGCACACTATCTGAAAATAGAGTGCGAAACGAAACCTGGCGGCAAGCAAAGAGAGGACGACAAAGATAGCCAAAAACCATAAAGGGGTGGCCACATGAGCAACCATCTCGCCATTTGGCCACGACATCAGCTTCAAAATCCAAACATCGGCGACACCGCCAAAACCCGCCGCATGAAACAGAAGAGAGAGGGGATAAAAAAGCGTAAATATGAGTGTGAGGGGAACGGATAGAAGCTGCGAAAGGGCGAATGTATCGAAAATCGCGTGCACCAGCGGCAGCATCGCCAGATAGACCCAAAGATTCATCCCCGCAAAAACAGCCCACTTCGGCCACCCTTCGCTCCACTTCAAGAAAAGATATATCATCCACACTCCACTCACAGAAAGCCAAAATCCGATCGAAAGAACCAACGATGGAAAAAGCGACACGATCAAAACGATGCAGAATATCAAAAATGAAAAAGAGAGCAGCCTAACGCCCCATAAAAGCGCCATCCACCCAATCACCAACATCACATACGCACGCAGCAAAGAGGCAGGCGTATCGGTAAAAAAGAGATATGCTCCCAAAATCGAAATAGTTACGCCGCCGACGTCCAGCAATGCGTTTCGCCATGGAAAGAATCTTTTCTGCATAGGTACATAAAATAGTTTGAGCATCCAGTAGAGGACCACCCATAAAAGCCCCATATGGAATCCACTGAGCGCAAGAAGATGATTTACTCCCAGCTGCGTAATCTTTCGACGCAACGATTGAGAAACGGGCAGCGCCAGAAAAAGAGCGTCGAACAACTCTCTCATTTCAGGCGAATCGTGCTGTGAATCCAAAAGTGTGGCCAGACGCATCCGTGCCGATTTTTCATGCACGACGTGCAATATGACGGAAGGGATGTATGGAGTGGTAAGATAGTCTACAAACCGCACCCTGGAAGGGAAAAAGAGCAGCTTTACCCTTCGCTCGCGCAGATTTTCGAAATGTTTTTTGGAGGTGGTGTAGAAAGAGAGTCCGTTTAGCGTTTTAAGCTTCAAGACATCGTAGGTTTTTCCCTCTTTGTGCTTGACATAGTGAAGCAATACGTCGGCTTCGACGAATCGCTTTTTTTGGGAAATGAAATTTTTGTAGTCGTAATAGTGCCAAAGGAGCATGGAGAGAAAGATAAAAGAGGCTGCGGCAAGAAGATACGACCACTCCCGCCGCCCTTCGACAAGCAGGGGTTTAGATAGGCGGAAGCTCAATTTTGGTCTCGCCGCCCGTATCGATGTTGGCCTGTTCGTAAACAACCTCTACGGGCACATGCCCCGCATCCACAAAACGGGTGAAGCGTTTCTGGAATTTAAGCTCGATGATTCCGGTGGGGCCGTTTCTTTGTTTGCCGATGATGATTTCGGCATCCTCTTCCTCTTTTTCATGGAAGTTCGATCGATACTCTTTTCCTTCGGCCCGCGCCTTCATCTCTTTCTCTTTCTCTTCGCGTATTCGATACACATCGTCGCGATAAACGAACAGAATGATATCCGCATCCTGCTCTATGGCTCCCGATTCTCTAAGGTCGGACAACATCGGGCGTTTGTCGGAACGCGATTCGAGCGAGCGGTTGAGCTGACTGAGCGCGATGATCGGAATCTGCAGTTCGCGCGCCAGCATCTTGAGGCCGCGCGATATCTCGCTCACCTCCTGGTGACGATCTTTGTTGCTCGCACCACTCATCAACTGCAGATAGTCGATGATAGCCACTTTGATCTCTGGGTGGTGCGACTTGAGCTTGCGCAGTTTCGCCCGCACCTGATGGATATTGAGCGTCCCTTCATCATCGACGAAAAGTTTCTGGCGGCTCAGCCAATCGACCGCCTCAGAAAGCCTGGTCCACTCCTCGTCGCGCAGATTACCGACTCTAAGATCCTGCAGCGCTATCGAAGTTTTGGCCGACAACATCCGCAACACGAGCTGTTCTGCGGGCATCTCCAGAGAAAAGAAGGCCACGCCGTCGCCATTTTCAAGCGCTTTTAGCGCCATATTGAGCGTAAGCGCGGTTTTACCCATCGCCGGGCGCGCCGCTACGATCACCAAATCCCCTTCTCCAAAACCAGAGGTCATGCGGTTCAGGTCTTTGAAACCCGTATCCACGCCTATCAGCATCGAATTTCCGCGCTCTTTCATCTTTTTGATATGCTCCAGCGTGCTAAGAGCCATCTCTTCACTCTCCCTGAAGTCTTCGTTGGTTGCTTCGGAGGTAATCGAATAGAGCTTCTTTTCAACCGCATCCATCACATCGTCTGCCGGCAGATCGTCTTCTATCGTGAGTTTTTTTATTTCAGTAGCCAGCGTCACGAGCGCACGCTTTTGCGCTTTGGCCTTGATCTCTTTTATATATGCGTGGGTATTGGAGAGCGGGTTGGCGCTCAAAATATCCAAAAAAGCCACTTCGTCAAACTGCCCCTGATGCATCAGCTTTTGGCGCAAAAACTCTTCGTCTATCGGTTGGTCGGCCCTAAAAAGAGCCTCCATCGCCATAAATAGATGCTGATGGAACGGATGATAGAAATCTTCGGGCTTCAGGTGCGAAGCTATCTCTTCATACTGCTGCGGGTCGAAGATGATCGTACTGAGTACCGCTCTTTCGATGTTGAGGTTGTATAGATGTTCTTCCAATTAAATATTTTCCTTTATTGTTTAAATTCCTTCGCCACATTCTCCACTTCGATCAGGAATCTCTCCACCAGCTGATCTTCCGGAAGTTTAGCCACCACTTCACCTTTGACCATGATCAGTCCGCTGCCTTTGCCAAAGGCTATCGCCACATCCGCACCCTTGGCTTCGCCAATCGCATTGACCACACACCCCATCACCGAAACGTTCAATGGGGCTTTGATATGTCTGGTCTTCTCTTCCACTTCCGCTACCGCCTTGACCAGATCGGCTTCGATTCGTCCGCATGTTGGGCACGAAATGATATTGAGGCCCTCTTTCGCCACACCGCTGTCTTTTAGGATCGCACGCCCCACCTCGATCTCTTTTTCCAGCTCTCCGGTGATAGAGACGCGCATCGTATCGCCGATGCCTTCCAAAAGCAGCGTTCCAAGCCCGATCGCACTCTTGATCGTGGCGTGAAAGACGGTTCCGGCCTCCGTCACTCCCAGATGAAACGGATAATCCACCCGTCGCCTGAGCAACCGGTAAGCCTCGACGGTCCGCTCTACATCGCTGGCTTTCAGGGAGACTTTTATATCGGTAAAATCGAGGTCTTCAAGGAATTTGATGTTATACATGGCAGACTGGACCATACCCCTGGCCGTAAGGCCGTAACGGTTTTCGAACTCCTTTTCCAAAGAACCGCAGTTTACACCGATACGTATCGGGATATTGCGCTCTTTGCAGGCTTTTACCACCTCTTTGACTCTTGACTTTTCGCCAATGTTGCCCGGATTGATGCGAATGCAATCTACGCTTTCAGCGGCGATCAGCGCCAGGCGGTAGTTGAAATGAATATCCGCTACCAGCGGCAAGGATGTGCGCTTGCGTATCTCTTTCAAGGCTTCGGCATCCTCGTAGTCGGGCACCGCAACGCGCACGATGTCCGCACCGGCAAAATGCAAGCGGTTTATCTGCTCCACGGTAGCCTCCACATCCGCTGTGCGCGAATAGGTCATCGACTGTACCGAAATCGGCGCATCGCCTCCTACAGGAACGTTTCCTACATAAATCTGTTTTGTCGGGTATCGTTGAATCATAATCGGATTGTAGCGAAAATGTGGATCACTGGCGCCAGATTTTTGAAAAATCGAAATCGAATCGACACTTTTTTGTCTCGAACTCTATCGTTTCATTGTCGAAATCACCGACTTTGACGTATTTTCCAAACTCATTGCATCGATAAACTTTGGCGACCTGCCCATCGGGATAGATAAGAATATAATATCCGACACCCTCTTTTTGGTAAAGTTCGAACTTGATCGTCTCATCGCGACGTCCCGTCGACGAGGAGATGATTTCGAAAATGATTTCCGGTGCCTTGTTGACGGTTTCTCCGACCGGTTTGCATATCAGCAATACATCAGGGCGTACAACCGTATCTTCCGATACTTCATAGTCGACATCCTGAAAGACTTTGCAATCTTCGCAGCCACTCTCTTCGATCTTTCGATAAAGCTGCATCGCAACCTGCAGCGATAGGCCCTGATGGGTCGTTGTCGGAGCGGGCGACATCGCGTAAGGATGTCCATAGATCAACTCCCAGTCACCTTCCCAGCGTGCATAATCGGCTCTTGTATAGTGTTCGTCATAATGCAATGCTTCCATACCAAAGATTATACCACATCGTATTTACGCGAAGTCGACCGGGTCCATATCGACTTCGAAACTTCCGTCGTCGACGGCCTTGACGACACGCAACAAATCGCTGCGGTTCGGGCTTCTAAGCAAAATATTGAAGCGGAATTTCCCCGCTATCTTTTCGATCGGAGCTTTGCCGCATCCGACGATTTCAACCTTGTTGAAACTCTCGACGTGCGCCCTGATTCGCTCCACTTCGACAAGCCCTTTTTTCTCCTCTTTGGTAGCGAAAAGAAAGCGGCACAGATGCATATAGGGCGGATACAGCCCTTCTCGAAATTTCAACTCATCTTTTAGAAATTTTTCGTAATCGCCGATATATTCGCTGAAAAACTCCGGCTGATTGGTCTGCACGATAACCGTCGCTTCACGCGCTCTTCCGGCCCGACCTGCAATCTGCACGAAAAGCGACTGCGCACGCTCCCTGGCGCGATAATCGGGAAGCGCTAGTATATAATCGAGTCCCAGAACGACTGCCAACGTGATATCTGCGTAGTCATGCCCTTTGGCCAGCATCTGCGTACCCACGAGCAGATCGGTCTCTTTTTTCGAAAATTTGTCGAGCGCTTTTTGAAGTTTGCCGGCTGTCGTTATCGTATCTTTATCGAACTGCTGGATTTTCAGGCCGCCGAAACGCGCCTGCAGCTGCTCTACGACTTCCGCCGTTCCCATCCTGTCGCTTTTGACGATAGAGCCACATTTTGGGCACTTTTCGGGGATCTTTTCTGCATATCCGCAATAGTGGCAGCGCACGAGCCGCCGGTGCCTATGCAGACTCATCCCCACTGAACAGTAAGGGCACTCCACACTGTAGCCGCATCCTTCGCAGTAGAGATATTTGAAATTTGCTCTAGTAGGCAAAAAGACGATCGCCTGGCCGCCCGCTTTATGGTGGGTATCGATCGCCTCTATCATCGTAGAAGTCAAAGAGCAGCCGCCTCTTTCGAAAATATAACGCTTTTTCGTTTTGATGAAAGGGTCGGCTATGCGAACAACGGGCTGTCTGGCGTATGTTACAGCGCTAGGCGTAGCGGAGCCCAGCACCACTTTGACATCCAGCTTCTTTCCCATAAAAAGAGCCAGATCTCTGGCGTGATAGCGGGGGCGGTTGTGCGCCTTGTAGCTGTCGTCATGCTCTTCGTCCACAACAATCAGACCTATCTCGTGCAGCGGCAGAAAAAGTGCCGAGCGCGGACCCGCCACGATGCGAACTTCGCCGTTGCGTATCTTTTCTAGAGTCTCCGTCTTTCTTTTTTTTGTCAGCTTCGAGTGCCAAATCGCCACGGACTCGCCAAAGTGGACTTTCAGACGCTTTTCCATCTGTGGAGTGAGGCTGATTTCGGGCATCAGAAATATCGCACTTTTACCTTTTTTTAGCGCATCGGCGAAAAGCTGCATATATATTTCAGTCTTTCCGCTGCCCGTAGGCGCGAAAAGCAAGGCGCTGGAGCGGTTTTTCAGGGCTTCGTAGGCGCTCTTTTGTGCCGGCGAAAGGGCTATATCC
>JAMOOM010000076.1 GCA_027065515.1 Campylobacterales bacterium | reverse complement strand
TGTAGCGACAATCGAGCATATGCAGATAGACAAACTGTTGCACATGGTCAATCAGCCTATCTATGCCAAAGGGATCGTCAACATCGAGGCAAAAATTCCAAGAATGGATATAAAAAACCTCAAAGGCAATATAGTCACCGCCATCCGCAAAGGCAGAGTGCATCCAGCACCCATCAAAAGAGATTTCAATCTCTCAATCCCCTCAAATCTTACATTCGCAGCCGATATCAAAACAAGGCTGGCCCAAACCAAAGCGATATCCGATACGAACCTGCGCACATCCATCGCAAAACTGCTGGCAAAAACACTCACCTACGATATAGCGAAAGGGAGCCTCGCTACCGATTATATACTCAATATTCCCAATATGGATAGACTATATTTTCTGACCGGCCAGCACATGAAAGGCGCTATGAAGATTACAGGAGATATAAAGAGCTCTAAAAACCATATCCTGGCAACCGCCCATTCCGATACACTAGGTGGCGCATTTGACGCTTTGTACAAAAATGGAAAAGCCGATATCAAAATCAAAAATATCCAGACGGTGGCTCTAACCGATATGCTGCTCTATCCTCACATCTTCGATTCGCGCGCAAATGCAAAAATCACCTACGACACGCTACGCAAAAAAGGGACGATGCATGCCGAGCTTCTCGACGGGCAGATCCTGCCGAACAAAATGAGTTTTCTTCTCAAGCAAATGGCCAACTTCGATATTACAAAAGAGATATACGAACGGACCACGATCGACACCGATATTGACGATAAACGGCTTACTTCGGACCTTTATATGAAAAGCCGGCTGACAGAAATCACCTCCAAACAAGGAGTGATAGACCTGGAGGAAAAGAGAATAGACACGACACTGAATATCAAAATAAGAAAAATGTGGATACCCGTACATCTTACAGGAGAGCTCACAAAACCAAATATCAAAATCGATACCCGGGGATTGATGAAATCCAAAGCGAAAGAAGAGATCAAAAAAAGACTCCCTGGCAAGCTCAAAGACTCTCCGGTTGGAGATTTGATTAAAAATCTCTTCTGATGCCTGGGTAACACTTGACAAAACCTCTGTCTTAGGATAAAATACCGCTCCACAAAACAGAGGTTTCAAGTGGCTGGGTAGCTCAGCTGGTTAGAGCGCTGGTCTCATAAGCCGGAGGTCGGGAGTTCAAGTCTCCCCCCCGCCACCATATTTCCACTTTTCTGCAATAAATCTTCATCTTTTCCAGACAGTTTTTCCAATATCTTTCAATAGCGGATAAAAAAATTATTTTTCGATCGTCCTACCAGCGAAAAGAGTACCACCGAGATGCTTGTTTTGAATCAAAAAGGCATGGGCATCCTTGAGATCGAATCCGCTTGCCATAAACATCTTCTTGCCGCGCTTCATCAGAAAATCGGCAGCTTTCAGCTTGGTGACGATTCCGCCTGTGGCAAAACTTCCGTTGGGTGTGCATTCTGCGCGCAATGCCTCTTTTGGAATCTCATTTACTATCTTAAGGGGCTTTGCATCTTCATATTGGCGAGGGTCTTTGTCGTAGTAGCTGTCGATATCCGAAAGAATTACCAGTAGCTCCGCGTTGAAATAGTATGCAACGTGCGCCGATAGCTGATCGTTATCTCCAAAAACGAGCTCTTCAGTAGCCGTTACATCGTTTTCGTTGATAATAGGTACAACGCCTTGTCCAAGCAGCGTATCCACTGCGCACATAGCATGGTGTGTTCTTTTTCTCGAGTCAAAATCGTCGGCGGTCAAAAGGATCTGAGAAACTACAATATCGTGGCGTGCGAACTTTTTGGCATACATTGCGATCAATTTAGGCTGACCGATCGAAGCGAGCGCCTGACGGTTGGCCACCACCTTTTTGTCCAGCTTGCAGAGAGTATAGCCCGCAGCTACCGCACCGGAGCTGACAAGAATCACTTCTTGTCCCGCTGCCTTCACTTCGGTAATCAGATCTACCAGTGCCGCCATCCGCTCTTTAGCGACTCTGTTTTGCTCCGTAAGGACAGCGCTTCCCACTTTTATGACAATTCGTCTCATCTGTTTGTCCGGTCGCTTATTTGTTCATAACATCCGCAAGAGCGAAAATCAGCGGTTTTATATTGGTCCCTGTAACAGAAGAGATCGGCATTACAAATCGCGGATTCGTTTCCGACTCATTGTAAGAACCAAGATACGCTTCGTCTGCTCCAAATTTAGCCAAACCGTCGTTCGCACTGCATCCGAGCGTATCCATCAAAGCTCCCATCTTTTCGTTTGCCTCTTCCGGAGTGATTGCATCGATACGGGTGAGCGCCACGGCAAAGGGACGCTCCGCCAGTGCCTGGCTGTAGTTTTGTAATTCGTTGTGCAAAGCCTCGAACTGCTCCACGACATCACGATAGTTGGCGGCATCGATCATATAAAGAAGTGTTTTCGTGCGCTCTATATGCTTCAAAAACTCGATTCCCAACCCTTTGCCGTCACTGGCCCCCTCGATGATTCCGGGGATATCGGCCATCACGAATGCGCGATATTCGTCGATAGATACGACACCCAGTTTTGGCGTAATCGTGGTAAATTCGTAATTGGCCACTTCGGGATGCGCATTGGATATCTTGGAAATCAGTGTGGATTTGCCCACATTCGGGAATCCGACCAGCCCCACATCGGCTATCAGCTTGAGCTCCAGCCGGACCTCTTTCTCTTCTCCCGGTTTGCCCGGCTGCGAGTAGGTTGGGCGTTGGTTCGTCGATGACTTGAAATGTACATTACCAAGCCCACCGATACCACCTTTGAGAAAGCGCACTTTTTGGCCGTCTTCGGTCAAATCGAGCAACACTTCGCCTGTAAGCTTGTCGATGACCTGCGTACCCGGGGGCACTTTGATATGGAGCGCTTCACCGGTTTTTCCAGTGCACTTTCTGGGCATTCCCGGTCGCCCGTTTTGAGCCTTCAGGATTGTCTTTCCCTTGAAATGCGAAAGAGTATCGGTATTTTTATCCACGATAAACCAGACATCGCCTCCGCGACCGCCGTCACCACCGTCCGGTCCGCCCTTGTTGACAAATTTTTCTCGCCTGAAAGATGAGCATCCCTGCCCTCCTTTACCGGAGCTTAGTTTTAGTTCTATACTATCTACGAACATATATTTTTACCTTGTAATTGCAGTTATTTATTAGAGGTGCCCTTAAAATATCAGATTTGGAAGAATTTGTCAAAAAGAGGAGGAAAAAGGCGGCCGAAGCCGCCGGTCATTCTATTTACGCAGGGTAGACTGAAACTTTCTTGCGATGTTTATCTTTTCGCTCGAACTTGACGACACCGTCGATAAGCGCGAAAAGAGTATGGTCTTTACCCATACCGACATTGTTGCCGGGGTGGATTTTCGTACCACGCTGGCGATAGATGATATTGCCTGCGACAACAGCCTCTCCACCGATTTTCTTGACGCCTAGTCTGCGACCCGCCGAATCACGATTGTTCTGGGTTGAACCCTGTCCCTTCTTGTGAGCCATTCTATCTCCTTAAAAATGTTACGCGATTTTCGTAATACGTACGCGAGTGAAATCTCTACGGAAGCCACGCTTGAGCTTACTATCTTTACGACGACGCTTTTTGAAGATAACAACCTTCTTGTCGCGACCTTCGTTTATCACTTCCGCTTCGACAACAGCGCCGTCGACATATGGTGCGCCCACTGTTAGCTCACCATCTTTATCGAGGGCTAATACCTCTTTGATCTCGACTTTGGCTTTTGGCTCCAGTCCCATGTGATCGAGGCATAGAATATCGCCCTCGTTCACTTTGTACTGCTTGCCGCCATGCTTGATAATTGCTGTCATGCCGTTTCCTTATGATGCCTGCCATTTACGGCAAACGTTTTTAGTGGCGAATTATACCCATTCGATGTTTAAGAATAGTTTAATGACAACCCCTATTCCATCAATCCGGAATTGGCGCCTCAACGAGTGCGATACATTCGATCTCTACCAGCGCGTTTTTGGGCAGAGTCTTCACCGCTACGGTACTACGCGCCGGCTTATGGTCTCCAAACCACTTCTCGTAAACTGCATTCACCGCCATGAAATCTTCCATATCGGCCAGGAATATCGTCGTTTTCACTACATTTTGCAGATTGCTTCCCGCTGCTTCCAGTACAGCCTTCAGGTTGCGCATCACCTGTGCGGTCTGCAGCTCTATATCTTCTTCTGTCATCTCACCATCGGGCGTCAGCGCGATCTGCCCCGATGTAAAGACGAAATCTCCCACCTTTATCGCCTGCGAATAGGGTCCAATCGCCTGCGGCGCATCGCTTGTCCGTACCGGCTTCATCATAGCTCGATCCTTTTCTTTTTTGAAAATTATAACATTAAGTTGTTTCGTATTATCATAATAATGGAGACCACTATCGAGGGAATCTGCAAGGCCATGGATGCCAAACACCATTTTCGATACGAATTCGGCCCTCCGGAGCTCACCAACAACGACGCGATGGTAGATATCGTCAAAGACGCGGCCAAAAAAGTCGTAGGCGAAGAGGGGCTGGTGGACCTCGTGGATCCGGTGATGGGAGGAGAGGATTTTTCAGGCTCGGCATCTGCAACGAGGAGAAAGGGACTTGCATACCTCAGCACAATACCCGTTTCGACGTGGATGACGACTCGTTGGCGATCGGCATGAAAATTCTTTCGCTCGCAGCCATCGAGGCGATCGAGTATAAAAAAGAAGAAAAATGAAACGGACTCTCTCTTTGACCATTCCCGGTAGTGAGAAATTCGTCTCATTGGCGATAAATTTCATAAAAGAGGTACTCTCTCTTGCCAAAATGGACCCCAAAGATATGGTGCGTATCCTTGATGCTTGCCGCGAGCTGATCTGCAATGCCGTGCGGCATGCATATCCTAGGCAGATGGAAGGGCCGATCGACATCGATGTGCGCCTTCTTTCGTATGGCGTGGAGGTGAGCGTCCACGATATGGGGATGCCTTTCGATTATTACCGATATATGGAATCGCCACATAATGGGGGCCTCAAGCGGATTCACACCTGCATCGATGAGTTACGCTTTCTGAACATGGGCCAAAATGGAAAATCCTTCACTATATACAAAGCTCATCCGCTCGATCTTGACGATATGGTCTTTAGGCCCTACTCAGATCTCGAAGATGAATCGCCCGCCTCTTTGAAACCCGCCTCGATTCAGATACGCGATTACGAGACAGGAGACGAAGAGTCGATCAGTCGCCTCATCTACAACAACTATACTTACAGCTACTACAAAGCACTCTTTTACTATCCTCGCAAAATTCGAGAGCTCAACGAGCGTGAAGAGATCGCTTCTGTGGTGGCCGAAACAAGAGAAGGGCATATCGTAGGCCATTTTGCACTCGTAAAAACAGAAAGCGGCAATACCGCCGAGAAATGCCGTAAGAACCAAAAAACGCGTGGCCGTGCTGGTCGGCTACAAAATCCTCAATCCGACAACTTCACGAGCCATTTTCACTCCCACTCGATACAAGAGACTCGTAGAAACGATCTATGGCAACAACAAGCTCTCCATCGAGAGACCAAAAAAGAGACTTCCTTCTTCTTTTAAAAGCGCTATCGGTTACGAATTGAGCGAATATACCCAAACCGGAACGCTTGTCATCAACGATATATGCGACGACTTCACCCGCGCGATTCGCCATGTAATGCACACCCTTTGCAGAAAGCATGTCAACATGATCTATGCCGACATAAACTTGATGCGATGTGGGCGGATAGACGATGCAGTGGAGCTGCTGAAAGAGGAGGGTTTTGTTTTCAGCGGTGTAATCTTTTTTGGAAGGGGAAACTGCGACTACCTGCGTGTGCAGATGATTGCCAGCGACAATGTAGAGATAGAACAGATCGTCTGCCATTCCGATTTTTGCAGCGGACTTCTACATGAAATCAATGAAGAGATTGCATCTTCTTGAATTTTTCGAAAGCCAGCTTCAGATCGCTCATATACTCCGTTGGCTCCCAATACCCCTTTACTGGAGGGATAATCATCTTTTCATCCGGCATCAGAAAAAAGGTGGTCGGTACAAGAGTGGAGTGAATGATCTCCGGAAATCCACCCTCCCCCCTGTAAACCAGCACCGGAATGAAACGGCTATTGATGAAATAGGAAATTTCAGGATTTTGCAATGTTCTGTTTTTGAGTTTCTGACACCACCTGCATGTACGAGAAACCAGCAGTACCATCATCGGTTTTCCACTCTTTTGCGCCTGACTTCTAGCTGAAGCGTAATCGTGCCGCCACTCGACTTCGGCCATCAGAAGGCCCGCACTCATCAAAACAAAAATGATAATTTTTTTCATAGACGCTTCTCTTTCGTCAAAAGCAAGATATTACCTCATCGAACACTTTTTTGAGCCCTTCGACCTCTTCTGGTGTAGTGCGTTCGTTGGGAGCGTGAATCGTATCGTTACGCACGCCAAACTCCACCACGTCTATGCCGTATTCAGCCAGAAAACGCGCATCGCTGGTGCCACCTGCGGTAGAGTATTTTGGATCCACTCCAGTTACACTTTCGATCGCCCCTGTGATCGTTTTAACTATTTTTGAATCTTTTTGCGTCAAGAAGGGCGTGGCTGACTGTGCAAGCGTCAGAATATAGTTCATATCTTTGAAATAGCGATCGACGAAAGCTTCGATTTTGGCTTTATCGGTTTTGGTGTTGTTGCGCACATTGAACATCATCTTCAGCTTACCCGGCGTTACATTGGTCACCTCCATTCCTGCACGGATATCCGTGATGACAAATTTGCTCGGAGCGAAAAATTCATCCCCATCGTCCAGATCCACGCCTGCTATATGCGGCAGTACCTGTGCCACTTTGTGGATCGGATTAAGAGCTTTTTCCGGATAGGCGGCATGCCCTTGTCTGCCGATCTTTTCGATGACTCCATTGATCGAACCCCTGCGCCCGATCTTGATCGCATCTCCAAATACATTTTCGCATGTAGGCTCTGCCACGATGGCATAATCTGGCAGAAAATCTTTCTCCTTGAGATGTTTGAGTACCTCTATCGTTCCGTGCCTGGCTTCCCCCTCTTCATCGCTCGTCAAGAGCACAGATAGCGTTCCTTTGAAATTTTTGGCCTCCTTGCATGCCTGCACGAACGCCGCCACTCCACTTTTCATATCCTGTGCGCCACGGGCATAGATATAACCATCTTCATATTTTGGCACGAAAGGATCGCTCTGCCATCCGTCGCCCGGAGGCACCACATCGACATGGCCAGCGAAACAAAGATGAGGCCCTTCGCCGAATTTTTTATACAAAAATAGGTTCTTGACATTTACCTTGTTGACCCATTCGGCCGAAAAATCGTCCAGATAGTCGCGAATGAAAGTTAAAGCTCCGTCATCCTCGGGCGTTATCGACTTGAAAGAGAGCAGTTTTACAAAAAGCTCTATCGTGTCCAGCCTATGCACCGTCCTTCCTCAACCTTCAGGGTTCTCATAGAAGATGTAATTACTGAAATTGCTCACCTCGAAATATAGTTTCTTTTCGCCCGGATCTTTTTTGTAATTGAAATTTTTATCGATGTAACCATAGCCATACCGATAATTTCTCGGCAGGTTATCTTCGGTGCCATGTGCAGTCGTAAGTTTATCTATCTTGATGAAGCGCATCACCAGTTTGTCGCCAGCGTAAAGATCGAGAACCCCATTGGTGCCAGTCCAGTTCTGCACCGCCCTTCCGAGCCTGTTTTGTGTCTCCTGTGTGCATCCACCCAATATCACCATAGCCAGAGCTGCCATTGCCACAAGTTTCCATTTTCCCATTGTTACTCCTTTTTTATGACGCCTCTAAAATCCGATAGTTTCAGAGATGCTCTTTATATGAATTATACCACGCCTCCAAATCTGTGGGCGGTATCGGCTATATATTTAGAGCCAAAGACAAATCATCTCCAGTCAATGATTATTTTTAGCTTTTGTAATCAAAGAGAGGTTTTCCAATTTCTCTTTTTCTAAAAGCGCCAGTATTTTTGCCACTCTGCCATACGAAACCGATTGGTCGATGCGTACGATGACTGGTATTTTGCTCTCTTTCTTGGCAGCCAGTGCCACTTCGAGCTCTTCCATGGTTACGACTTGCCCATTGAGTGCGATTTTATTCACACCCAGTTCGATCTCTATTTTTCTGGAAGGAATATGGGCCTTCTGCCCCGATTCGACCGAAGGAAGATTCAATAAAAGCGCGAGCTCCTCTTTTTTGAATACGGAAGTGACGAGGAAAAAGATAAGAAGCAAAAATACGACATCCACGAGCGGCGTCATATCCAAAGTCAAAGATTCACGTCGTCTCACGCCTGCTCTCCATAAAAATAGAGCAGAAGCTTCTCTTCGATATTGGCCTCTATCGAATCGAGCCATGCCACAAGGTAGTTGTATCCGATTGCATGTATTATCGCAACGATGAGTCCCCCCACTGTCGTCACCAACGCCATTGAAATACCGCCCGCAAATGCAGCCGGATTGCCCATGCCGACTTTCGATATCGCCTCGAATGCCATCAAAACGCCCACGACGGTTCCCAGCAATCCAAAAAGTGTCGCGGTGGTGGCGATGATTTTTACAGTCGGCAGCCCTTTTTCGAGCCTCTTGAGGCGGCTTTGCAGCAACTCTTTGAGAATCAGGATCATCGTCTCCTTGTCGTTTGAACCGATCGCCAAAAAGTCGCTGGCTATGGCGTTGGCATGTGTATCGGCATCGAGACTATAGCGCCAAAACTGTATAGCCTTGGCGATCATTACCGCCAACCCTATGCTGTTCATAGCGATCAGAATCTCCATAATCACACCACCGGACTCAACATAATGCATCAATGTCATATATCACCCTTTATTTCAATGTATATCGTATCGGAACCCGCAATGTCAGGCTCTCCCCACCAAAAACATCCGGCAGGGGTGCAAATTTGCCAATCTTTTTCACCGTCTTTACCGCCGCTCTATCCAGTCTCCTGTGCGAAGAGGTTTTGACCACCTTGACATCTTTGATACGTCCATCTTTCAAAATCTTCAATTGCACCTCTACAACACCTGTAAGACGAAGCCGTTTTGCGATACGCGGGTAGTATTTGTGTCGCTCGATTGTTTCACGTACCTTTTGAAGATATGCAGCTTTCAGGCTCTCTGTCTCTTTGCTTGGTTTGGGCGTCACAGAACTCTTTGGTGAAACTTTTGGGGCAGCTGATGGCGGCGAAGGCATCTTGCACCTGCACGCTTTTTGCTCGATGGGCTGTTTGATCGGAACAACAGGTTTCGGGCGCACTTTTTTTATCGGTTTTGGAGCTGGTTTTGACTGATGGACAGGTTTCGGCTTTGGTTTCGGCTTTGGTTTCGGCTTTGGTTTCGGTTTCGGTTTCGGTTTCGGTTTTACCACTGCTTTGGGTTCTATTTTTTTAATGGGAGGTTTTGGAGATATCTCTCTTTTAGGTTTTGACGCGGGCTCTCTTTTCGCCTTCGTTTTTGGTCTATGCGGCCTGCAAGTGGCAATATGCAAGGAGATCGCTCTTTTTTTTTGCGCAACTGCCACATGAGAAGTTTCAAGTCGTGTATAAAGCAGTATCAATGCTTCAGCCAAAAGAACGGTTATGAATATCGAAAGAAAAAGGTAACGACCCAGATACTTTTCATCAAACACCTATTCGCCCTCTCCCCCGCATCGTGAATTGAGCCGATTATAGTATATTTGTGTTAGATATACGTTAATTCCTGATCGATCTTACGTAAATGGGGCCATAAAAATCGAAGATTCTGCCAACCTCTTCCTATTTAAGGACAAAAACTTTACAATACGCGCTAACAATACCGGTACCAGATGGAGAGATATATGAATTTTCACACCAGTGAACACAAACCCGAATCTACACTTGAGACCTTTCTTTCTCAGCCTCATCAGCCATTCTTTTTTATGGGCATAGCCTGGTCGGCGATAGCGATGCTTCTTTTCATGCTCGCCTACAAAGGGGTGCTCCCATTACAGATAGATATAACGGCATTTCATGCCTATACGATGATATTTATCGTTTTCAGCCACTTCTTTCACGGCTTTTTGCTTACCACCTTTCCGCGCTTTTGCATGACGCAGCCGGTTCCGCCTTTCATATACATCCGTCTTTTTATATTGTATTCGATAGGCAGTCTCCTCTTTTTCGCGGGCGCTCTTTTTTTCGCCCCCTTGGCGGTGGCGGGGGCTATCGTTGTCCTTGTGGCTCATCTGTTTAGCGTCAAAAACTTCAAGACCATCTACGATGTAAGCGGATCGCCGGAAAAAAAAGATCCCTTCTGGCTACTGACTGCCCATGCTGTAGGCCTTGTCGCCCACACTCTGTTTATCGCGGGTATCGCCCTGGATGCCTCTGGCCATTATTTTACATGGCAACCCCTGGGAATGGCGGCAGGGTTTTACCTCTACCTTCTGTTTCTCACTTTTGTTGTAGCCCAGCGAATGATTCCATTTTTCAGCCATGTCTCGATCGACAAACCGATTCGCTTCATTCCGACAATTTTCACACTGCTTCTTCTTAAAACGGTAATGCTCGCTATAGGATTTGCATGGGGGGATATCGCCATAACCGCGATACTTTCAATATATCTTTTCAAAGAGATACTCTCATGGAAGCTTCCTATGTTCGATTCACCGGCGATATTGTGGGTGTTGCATCTTGGTCTTTTGTGGCTTCCGGCCGGATTGATGATCGATGCGATCATGCGAGTGGGAGAGATATGGCTACAGACCGATTTTCTTTTTGCAGGGCTGCATCTGCTTGGAATAGGTTTTGTAACCACGATTCTAATAGGCTTTGGCACTCGTGTGGCTTTGGGCCATTCAGGCCAAGTCCCACATGCCGACCGCTACTCGGTAACTCTTTTCTGGCTGACACAGGTTGTCGTACTCGTACGATTTTCCTACTCGATGGCAATGGGCTTGGGAATAGATCTACGCTGGCTCTTTGATGCAGCTGCGGGGCTTTGGTTGGTACTTTTCATCGCATGGGGCATAAAGTTCGGCCCCACGCTGATATGGGGCAATGAAAAAGGGTAGAGAAGCCAAACGGCGCCCTACTCTTCACCCCCAGCGGCGCCTGTCTCTTCCTGATATTTTTGCATCAATCCTCTAATCTCCATGACATAAGCGTCCATTACCTTTTTTTCCACATCTGGATCCGTACTCCATGCCACCTGCATATCTGGACCATACTCCATTCCCATCGCCTCGATCTTCTCCATATATTCATCGAGATTGTCACAGACTACACTCTCACCTGTCGCGGTTTCTGTAAGCTCGATATACCATCCGCCCATCGGCTTTCCTTTGATAACCGAAGTGAACTCGGGTTGCGCTTTTTGATTTTGCATCTTTTCTCCTAATATCCTAAAAGTTTTTTTCTGATTCTGGGGTCTTTGAGTGTAAGGCCACGCAGAACACGAAGGCGCATCCGCTCGAAAGAGATACGATCTTTGGCATCTTTCTCATAAGCGCCAAAGCCATACCCCATCGGGGTTGGATCGGTTTGCGAATAGTGGGCCTTTTTCGCATCGATCCATCGGTGCGTATCTCTAGTATATACCCATGTTTTTACCTCTTTGGGGTCGATTTTATGTGCATCCATCCAAAGAACCATGCAGCCTGGATCGTCAAAAACTTCCACGGAACCATCTTTCAAAACGATCTGGGCGCTGTCGACAAGCGACTTGAGTGGCATATTGCATTGCGGACATGTTACCTCGTGGGGTTTGAATGTCACCGGGCTTCCATCGGGGCTCTTCATCCCCACATTTCCATCTTTGTCGCCACAGCCGCTTATCAGCCATACTGTAGCGAAAAGTATCGCCATCCAACGCATCATAGCCACACTCCGTTTTTGATATAGAAACTTATCGGATAGTATGATACCAAAACAAGATAAAGAGTATCTCCTATCAATGACCAATTCAGCCACCTTTTCCAGGCTTCGTATCCCAATCTTTTCGCCACGTATGAAGCGATGCCAAAAAATGTGCCCAAAAAGAGAGCCGCATAAAGGATATAGCCTATATAATGGTAATCACGCTGCAACAGACAAAAAGGGCAGTGATGGTGCGGAAGCTCATAGATATAGGTACTGAAAAATGCAATCAAAGAGAGGACGGCTACAGGTAGAAAAAGTGCGTTCAACGCTGCCGTAAGCAGGCTCCATCTCTTCCATGCAGCCACAACAACAAGGAAAAAAGTACCATAAAAGAGCGAAAGCTGCAACGCCGCAGGAAGCCTTATGGCCATTGCCACAGGAGTGTGCGCTACGGCTGAAAAGAGTGTGCCGCAACAGCTGACGATGACATGGGGATTGATTCCGGAAAAATGCAGATACTCCAACCCCACTTCCAACGCAAAAAGCGGAAATATGAGCAGAAAAAGAAGAAATTTCTGCTTTGTCCACGGTGTGTCCGGCCTGCTTCTATCGATGCGATTCAGCACGATCCAAAGCCCGAAAAGATAGAGATTCAAAATCTTGACCACAAAGAGCCAAATGCCATACGCTGTCGCCGTGGTCACGCCCGCTGCACACATCGCACCCGGCAAAACATTGCTCAAAATATCCAGAGTGTAGATGAAATAGAAAAAAAGAGGCAATTTAAGCCAAAAGATGAACTCCACAATCGTAGCTACCAGATAAGACCTCTTTTCAAGCGAATACTGAAGCGGGGTCGTTGCACTCTTATCCCACTTCAACACGATCTGCCAGGCGATTATAAAAGCGATAAAGGCAAACAGAAGCAACAAGGACTCGAGCATGAGGTTGGCGATAACATTGGGGCTTAGCATTTTTGCGTCACCTATCGCTCATCGCTACAATTTTTCCGTTGTGCAGCTCTATCTCTCTATCGGCAACATCCAGTCCGAAAAAGATAGGGTCATGGGTTGCGATAAGGATTGTTTTGCCCTCTTTCTTGATACGCCGCACATAGTCGAGGAAGGCTTTGGAGAGTTTGGCATCGAGATTGGCGGTAGGCTCGTCCGCTAGTATGATCGGAGGATCGTTGACGAGCGCGCGCGCGATAGCGGCACGCTGCTGCTCGCCACCGGAGAGAGTTTTCGTCAAAGAGTCTCTTTTATGCAAGATCGAAAACTCTTCCATCACCCGTGCCGCACGATCTTCGAGCTCCTTTTCGCCTATTTTTTCGGGAATCAGCGGGGTTATTATGTTTTCATATACACTAAGAGTGGGGATGAGATTGAATTTTTGGAAGATGAAGCCGATCTTTTCACGTCTGAAAATAGCGGCGAAATCGTCCGGAAGTTTGCTGACCCGCTCGTTAGCGGCTATCACTTCACCGAATGTCGGTTTTTGAAGAGCGGCTATCAGAGACAGCAGAGTGCTTTTGCCGCTTCCGCTGGGGCCCTTGAGTATGACCAACTCGTTCTCGTCGAGAGAAAATGAGACATTTTGCAAAGCCGTCATCTCGTTCGGGCGGCCCTGATTGAAAATTTTCGTAACATTTTTGACCTCTATGATACTCATCGTAT
>JAMOOM010000075.1 GCA_027065515.1 Campylobacterales bacterium | reverse complement strand
CAGCTCCACGTTTGTGATGTCTCCCCACTTGGCAGTTTTCCAATTTGCCTGTCCCTGAGATGTATAATACGCCGCCGCATCGCTTACCAACGTACTGACATTCGCCGCAAGTTTCGAGATTTTAGCGTCATCTCTTGTAGCTGCAAGTTTCGGAATGGCGACTGCCGCCAAAATACCCAGAATCACGATCACGAAGATCAACTCAATCATTGTAAAACCACGTCGCATAACGACTCCTTTAAAAGTAGTTTTGTCCTTTGTCGCTACAAAGGCTCATGATCATTATCGGCAAATCTGTGTAAAAGTTTACTTAATTCTTTGAAATTCAAGCTTTTCGAGAAGTTTTTGAAGTTTTTCTTCCATTTCGATACATTCGATCTGTTTTGCAAGAAATGCCTGAAGCAGTGTCCTGGTCTCGTTGTCGCGGGCGTGGTCGAAGAGTTCGCCAAGCTCTTTTTCCACGGCTTTATCGTATGGCTCTTCGAGGGTGATTGTATATCGTTTTCCACCAATGACGAGCGAGATTTTCTTCATAGCCTCGCTCAATCTCCCAGCATCGCTTCGATCTTGCCGATCACCTCTTCGATTTCGAGGTCTTTCATCGCGAGCTCCTCAGTCAATTTGTCGTTCTGGGACTCTTTGGCTTCGTTCTGAGCTTTGAGGGTTACAATTTCGTTGCGCAATCGGCCGTTTTCCTCCTCCAGCCGTTTCAAACGCGCCAGAACTTCATCGATTTTTTTCGAAAGCTGGTCTATGACAGGGATATTGTCCATCTATAACTCCTTTTGATTTCATTTTTTCGTTGGTATAATTATAGACTAAAATAAATTAAAGGGCATCATTGCTTTTCGAACTCAAAAGCGACTACCGGCCAGCCGGTGACCAACCGCAGGCGATCAAGCTGCTTACAAACTCCATTCGGGCCGGGCACCGATATCAGACGCTACTGGGCGTTACAGGCAGCGGCAAGACCTTCACTATGGCTCAGATCATCCAGAAGCTGCAGATCCCTACGATCATCATGACCCATAACAAAACGCTCGCTGCGCAGCTTTATAGTGAATTCAAAGGCTTTTTTCCAAACAACCATGTGGAATATTTCATAAGCTATTACGACTACTATCAGCCTGAAGCCTATATTCCAAGACAGGATCTTTTCATCGAAAAAGACAGTGCCATCAATGATGAGCTGGAAAGATTGCGCCTAAGCGCTACTGCGAGCCTGCTCACATACGACGATGTCATCGTGGTGGCCTCCGTTTCCGCCAACTACGGGCTTGGAAACCCGATAGAGTTCAAAAAGATGGTGCTAAAGATGGAGATAGGAGACGAGATCGACCAACGCACGCTGCTTTTGCGCCTGGTGGAGATGGGGTACAAGCGAAACGATAGCTTTTTTGACCGTGGAGATTTCAGGTTGAGCGGCGACGTAGTGGACATCTATCCGGCATACAGCGAAGAGGAGGCGCTCAGAGTCGAGTTTTTCGGCGACGAAATCGAGTCGATCTACACGTTCGATCCGCTCACGAACCGCAAGATAGCAGATTTGAAAACCACCACGATCTATGCCGCGAGCAACTTTATAGTAGGCGGCACGAAACTTCAAGAGGCGATCAAAAGTATCGAAGAGGAGCTGGCCGAGCGGCTGGCGTGGTTCAAAAAAGAGGGAAAACTACTCGAATACCAGCGCCTCAAACAGCGCACGGAATTCGACCTCGAGATGTTGGAAACAACCGGAATGTGCAAGGGTATCGAAAACTACGCCAGACACCTCACCGACAAAAAGCCCGGCGAAGCGCCATATTCGCTGCTCGACTACTTCGACATCAAGGGCAAACCATACCTCATCATCGTCGATGAAAGCCACGTGAGTCTCCCGCAGTTTCGCGGCATGTATGCAGGCGACAGAAGCCGCAAGGAGGTTCTGGTGGAGTACGGATTCAGACTGCCCAGCGCTCTTGATAACAGGCCATTGAAGTTCGAGGAGTTCATAAAAAAAGCGCCTCACTATCTTTTCGTCTCCGCCACCCCCACGAATCTGGAGATCGAACTCTCCGCCGTCGTAGCCGAACAGATCATCCGGCCGACCGGCCTGCTCGATCCAGAAGTGGAGGTGATCGACAGCGAATACCAGGTAGAGCATCTCTACGACGAGATCAAAAAGGTTGTCGCGCGAGGCGAGAGGGTGCTGGTGACGGTGCTGACCAAAAAGATGGCCGAAGAGCTCACAACCTACTACAACGACCTTGGTCTGAGAGTGAAATATCTCCATAGCGATATCGACGCGATCGAGCGCAACCAGATCATCAGAAGCCTGAGGATGGGGGAGTTCGACGTATTGGTGGGTATCAATCTTTTAAGAGAGGGGCTGGATCTGCCCGAAGTGAGCCTCGTGGCGATTCTGGACGCGGACAAAGAGGGGTTTTTACGAAGTGAAACGGCGCTGATACAGACGATGGGGCGTGCCGCCAGAAATCTGAACGGAAGAGTGCTGATGTATGCCAAAAAGATGACGGACTCGATGAAAAAGGCGATCGACATCACGCAGCACAGAAGAGAGAGGCAAAAAATCTACAACAAAGAGCATGGCATCACTCCAAAATCGGTCGGACGACGGCTAGATGAGAATCTCAAACTCGAAGACCACGGCATTCTGTACGAAAAAAAGAGCAAAATAGAAAAAATGCCCGCCAGGGAGCGGCAAAAAATCGTCAAAGAGCTGACAAAAAAGATGCACGAAGCGGCAAAAAAACTGGAGTTTGAAGAGGCTGCGCGCCTGCGTGACGAGATCAACAAGATCAAGCGGCTCTGATCACTCCTCGCCGAAAAAATCGCGATACAGACCGCTACGGTCGCAGGAGCCAATTCACCGGATCGTTCCGGCCAGATTGCGTCTTTATAGTATAATCCAACCCAAAAAGAGGATTCGCTATGCTTCTTCGTTACAAAGAGTGGTTCCCCAGACTTGGCAAAAAAACATGGCTCGCTCCGGGCTGCACCGTCATTGGCAATGTCGAAACGGGCGAGGATTGCTCGATCTGGTTCGGCTGTGTCGTACGCGGCGATGTCCATAAAATACATATAGGAAATCGCACAAACATTCAAGACCTTACGATGATCCACGTCACCCACTATAAAAATCCAGATATGAGCGATGGCCACCCGACGATCATCGGCGACGATGTCACGGTTGGACACAGGGTAATGCTGCACGGATGTACGATCGAAGATGGCTGCCTAATCGGCATGAACAGCACGATTTTAGACGGCGCCGTTATCGGCAAAGAGTCGATCGTGGGGGCCGGTGCATTGGTGACGGGTGGCAAGAAATTTCCACCCAGGAGCCTGATCATCGGATCTCCGGCCAAAGCCGTGCGCCAGCTGAACAATGAAGAGGTTGAAGAGCTCTACGCCTCGGCAAAACGTTACGTCGCATTCAAAAACGAATATATCGACCACATAGCATGAAATATTTATCCACCGAAACACTGACCATCGCCGCCATCTTTTTAGGCATTACCGCCGGAGTCTGGCTGCCCGATACGATGCTCTCGTTCAAATGGATGGGCGATCTTTTTCTGATGCTTTTGAAAATGTTGATCGTTCCACTCGTTTTCGCTTCCGTATTTGTGGCGATCGTCTCTTTGGGCAGCGGTGAAGCACTCAAAAACCTCGGACTCAAAGCGCTTGGCTACTATCTTCTCACTACGGCACTGGCTGTGACGACGGGGCTTGTAGTCGTAGGCATCGTAGAGCCTGGCGCAGCCCACCAGATGGCTGCTTCGGCCGCGGTCACGGCCCCGCCGGAGCAGAGCTTTTCTACGCTTTTGCTCTCTTTCGTTCCGGCAAACATATTCCAATCGCTGAGCGAAGGCAAAATCGTACAGGTGCTCGTGTTTGTCCTGTTCTTCGCGGTAGCGGCCCTGCAGCTTGAAAGTGCGCGCCGCGAAACACTGCAGGAGTTTTTCGAAAGCGTCAACGACGCGATGGGAAAGATCGCCGAATGGATCATAAAGCTGACGCCCCTTGGGGTATTTTCACTGATCGGCTACGTCATCGCAAAAGAGGGGCTCTCCACTCTTTGGGAGCTGAAAAGCTACGTGCTGGCGGTTTTGCTTGGCCTCTTTGTCCACGCTCTGATCGTACTTCCTGTCGTAGCCAGGATTTTGGGACGCTTCAATCCTCTGGATTACTTCAAAAAGGTACGCGAAGCGGTCCTGGTGGCTTTTTCGACCGCATCCAGCGCCGCGACGCTGCCTGTATCTATCGAAACGGCATACGAAAGAGGCGGTGTCAAAAAGGAGAGCGCGGGATTCATTCTGCCGCTGGGCGCGACTGTCAATATGGACGGCACAGCCCTTTATGAAGCGGTCGCGGTGATGTTCATCGCCAACAGTTACGGAATGGAGCTTGGATTTTCACAGCAGATCGTCATTTTCCTTACCGCCACCTTCGCCTCTATCGGAGCGGCGGGCATTCCGGGTGCCGGATTGGTGATGATGACGATGATTTTAAGCGCCGTAGGACTCCCGCTGGAGGCGATCGGCCTGATCGCGGCGGTAGATCGTGTTTTGGATATGTTCCGTACCGCCATCAACGTCTGGGGGGACTTGCTGGCGGCCAGGGTTTTAAACCGTTTCGTCTAAAGGGCGCCTCGCGCTTTTTCCACAAGCGATTTGGCCTTTTTGACCGGAAGCTTCGTAAAATCGATCAGCTCCTCGGTGGTTTCGATTGATGGAGGGAGATTTTTCAGACCTATTTCGAGCACTTTGGTAGCTGTCACGGCATCGGCATAGGCGCGGTGGTGAACCAGCGTGTTGATATCCAAAGCGATATTCAGATGCCCCAATCCATAGCGCTCGGCTTCGATCGTACGTCGCGCCAGCTCGATCGTGCAGAGTTTCCGGTTGCCCAGCACCCCCAGTCCGAAACGCTCGAATGACGCGCTGATGAAATTGTAATCGAAAGATACGTTATGGGCCACAAAGAGCGCATCTTCCAAAAAAGCTTTGAACTTTGGAAGCATTTTCGAAAGGGGTGGAGCGCCTTTCAGATCCTCGGGATTGATTCCCGTGATTTCACTGATCTGATAGGGAAGGTAGCTGCATTCGGCAAACGATTCGAACCTCTCGACAATCTCTCCGTTTTTCCACTTGAGCGCTCCTATTTCGATGATCTGTGCGCGATTGGGCTTGCTGCCGTTGGTCTCTATGTCCACGACACAAAAAGTTTCGTCGCGCCACGGTCTGAAACAGGTTTTCAAAACCACCGTATCACCCTCTATATCAATCGGCAATCCCGAAGCGATCACCAGCTCGGTGAGGGTATCGATATCTTCGAAAAGCGAATCGCGGCTCTTTTGGATAAGCGCCCTGAAATCTTCCAGCGGCATCTTTCCGCCGCGCCTTTTGATCGCAGCGACGATATTGTCGATCATTGGCCGCATACGCTTCCTTTTTTATCCAGATTTTGCGCCTCTTTGGCAGCTTTTACAAAAGCCCTCACTCTCTTTGGATCCTTCACGCCTCTGGAGCGTTCGACTCCGCTGCTGACATCGACGCCATAGAATCCATAACGAAGCACGTCAGCCACATTGTCGGCGGAAAGCCCGCCCGCTATGATGATTTTGGAACAATCCACGCCGTCGAACCACGAAAGGTTCAATCGTTTGCCCGCACCCCCGTAGCTTTCGCAATAGGCGTCTATGAGCCTGTATCGATCGGAAAATTTCACGACATCCTCTCTGGATCTTGCGCGCACGACAGGAAGCGATTTGGTCTGCAGTGCCTGAAAATAGTTCTCGTCCGCCTCGAAATGTATCTGTGCTATGCCCATACACGCTTTTTGACAGATGCTATCCACCTCTTTTGGCTCAAGCTCCACGAAAAGCCCCACTCTCTCCACAAAAGGGGGAATGTATTTTGCGATCTTGCGTGCCGCTTCCGGCGTTATGTAACGAGGCGATTTTTCATAAAAGACAAATCCCAAAGCATCGGCTCCCGCCTCTATCGCGACCATCGCGTCTTCGTAATTGGTGATTCCACAGATCTTTACGCGAGGTTCTCCTTCATATCTTTTTTTCACGATATTTCAACCATTTTTTCCGCTCAAACCTTGAGGCTCTCTATAGCCTCGCTTATGCTTCTGTTTTTAAACACATAGCTTCCCGCCACCACCACATCCACTCCGGCGGCTTTGAGCTCTACGACATTCTTGTCATTGACTCCGCCATCCACCTCGATCAGACATTCGGGGTTGCGTCTTTCTATCAGATCCTTGAGGCGGCTCGCTTTCTCGAGCACCGAAGGGATGAATTTCTGCCCTCCGAATCCCGGGTTGACGCTCATCAAAAGCACCATATCCAGATCCTCCAGCAGATACTCGACACATTGTGGCGGAGTATGTGGATTTAGTGCGATAGATGGCGAAATACCAAGGCTCCTGATCTTTTGAATCAGTCTGTGCGGGTGCTTCTCCTCTTCTATGTGAAACGAAATATATTCAGGCTGAAGCGATGCGAAAAGATCGACAAGAAAAGTGTTGTTCTCTACCATCAGATGCACATCCAGTGGCTTGGTTGCGGCTTTTGCGACAGCCTCCACGACGACAGGCCCTATCGTGAGGTTCGGAACGAAATGGCCATCCATCACATCCACGTGCACCAGATCGCAGCCAGCTTCGCAGATCGCATCTACGTCACGGGCGAGATGGCCGAAATCGGCCGAAAGTATGCTCGGAGCCACTTGCATCAATGGCATAAAAATCTCCTTATGGGTTTAGATAGAATGTGAAAGGATAATCTTCGAAGCTGAAATTGACCTGAACGCCCTTGACGCCCCCCACCGTTGCCGCAAGCTCTTCCGTCGACGTATAGCTTCGCGGGAGCGTGATGCTGATCTGAGTGCCTTCGTTTTGCAGAAGGGTTTTTGCTTTTCCAGCGACGATGTTGACCAGTTCGCTTAAAGCGTCCGCCAGAATATCGGAATCGTCACTCTCCTCTCCGACAAGCAATGCACATGTCTTTTTGACGAGCTCTTTGGGCATCGACAATGAAATCATTCCATCGATATCCCCGTAAAAGGCGATCGAAGCACCCATCATTTCATCTACCACGGGCGTAAAAGGCTGAATCTTCATCCCCTTTTTAAGCGCGAACATATTTGTCATCATCTGGAGCGTCTCCATCGCCGAAGAGACGAAGAGAGGAAGAGAAGCTACAATTGGCTTGGTTAGATTCCGAGACTCCTTCTTCATCGCCGCGGCCCCACCGTGCATCGATTTGACCGTCTCGTCGGCGAAAAAGTCCACTTCGCTGTCAAAAAACATGATTCCGGAATCTTCGAGCTCTTCGACGAAAGTTTTTGGAACCTTTTCCATATCGAGCCCCGCTATCGCGATCAATGCGCCATACTCCGCTCCAGCCGTCGAAAGTCTGGAGAAAAAGTTGGCCGCATGGATATTTAGCGAGCTGACACGCGTAGCATCGAACATAAAAAGAGAAAATCCGACTTTCAGGCAGTTTCGATGATAAGCTATATCGAACTGTTCGGACACTGTGCCATCGAGAAAGCCTTTGAGGTAGTAGATGACGCAGTTGCTCTTGGTCTTTGCCGCAATATGGTTGGACAAAAGTCCAAGATACGTCATATCCACGGCAAAGATGAAACCATCCTCTCCGGAACGCTTGAAAAACTCTTCGGCATTTGGCATAACTACCGGATTGTATCCTCGATCGTAGATTTCGATCGCCTGCATACTTCTTTGGGTGGAGTCCGGATTGTAGAGCAATACGTTTTCATTTTCGTTTTTGCTTTGCATGCCTCCCGCAAAGAGCATGGCTATATCTATCGTCTTGAAAAGCGAAAAAGTGATTTCATTCTCAAAAAAATGGAAAAAAGCGTCATACTGCTTTTTCGTATAATCGCAAAAACCGATCGTTATTCGCATCTGCTTTTGGAGCTTTCGAAGGGTATCCAGGAGGATTTTGATACCGTTTTTATTGAAAAAAACCACCTTTTTGAGCGATACAAGGACCATCGATACGCTTGTCGATCGAACAGCCGAGATATCCTGTAGTGTAATCAATTGCATCGCATTTTCACCATCCAAAAACCCCTGTGGCGTAAAAAGTGCGATTTTTTGTTTTTTGATTATCGGCTTCATTTGGTGTTTATCGCCTCTTCGAATATCTCCAGTACAGGCAGTGTGAAGTCCGGATTGAAAGATATGAAGGCGTTAGCCCCCGCTTCCAGGAGTTTTGGGCGGCTCAACTCGTAAAAAAGAAGCAGATGCAAAAGTCTTGCCAGTTGACATATCCGCTCCTCCTCCCCTTCGCACGGCATTTGGCCAAAAGAGAGCTTCACAAGATGCACAAGGGGCTCTTCCACATCCCATCTTCTGGCTATCTCTTCAACGAGACGGTCGAAGCCGACGTGGCTTACCCGTTGCAAGATTGTATTCAAATCGTAGTCTCCGCTCTCTCTAAGGAGAGCCACATCGGAGGAATGATCGCCGAAAATAGCATCGGCGACCACCAGCCCGGCACTGAGAATCGCGGCCGCTCCAAGAAAGTTTTCGTCTGCTCCCATATGCGCGATCAGCCTCTCCCATCGATTCATAAACTCTATCTGAAAACGAACAAATTCATCATTGTCCATATTGAAATAGCGCCAAGATTCCGGCGCGATACGGCTGACCATATAGGCGTACAGCAACTCTTTGGCCCGAGCCGCACCAAGTGCGGAAAATATCTGCGCAGGATCCGTAATCGTCGCCTTGAAGCCATAAGCGGCACTGTTGACCACTTTTTTTAGATAATCGATCATGCCCGGGTCTTTGGCAGCCGCTTTGGCTGCCGCGGCAAGATCTCCGCTTTGCAGCGCGGCGATCGTTTCTCGCAACGCCTTTGGCATCGGCGGCACGCGCTTTAAATACTCATCGATCTGTTGAGGTGTCACCATCTGCAAACCCCTGCTATTGTTTTACTGCTTAGATTATATCGCAAACCGGGTCTTTGGGCGGTAAAATCAAATGATGGTAAAACAAAGCTTAATTTAAGCGATATTTATGGTTCATTTCAATAGAATTAGCCAACTTTTTATCATTTTAACTCAAAGGTTGGAACTATGTCACGCAAATGCGCTATCACCGGCAAGGGCCCTATGAGCGGCAACAATGTCAGCCATGCTCACAATAAAACCAAACGTCGTTTTTTGCCAAATCTTCGCACCGTTCGCATAACGCTCGAAGATGGAACACGCAAAAAGATCCGCGTTGCAGCCTCTACGCTTCGCACTATGAAAAAACAGGGTATCTAAGTCTTATCGTGAAGCCAAAGGATTCTCCTTTGGCGACTAACTTCTTCTTCTTTTTCCACCCTTCTTCCATTATCCATTTTACCACTCCAGGAGTTATCGATGTTTACACTCTTTTCCATTGACGGCGGCGTTTGCGCTCCAGAAGGATTTTTTGCAGATGGAATATCCTGCGGGCTAAAACCGAACGGACAGAAAGATCTGGCCTTCGTCTATTCGGACAGGCTCTGCGATATTCGCGCTATCTTTACCAGCAATCGCTTTCAGGCAGCCCCGATCGTCCATTTTAAAAAACACGCTATAGAGACTACCAATTTTGTCCTGATCAATGCCAAAAACGCCAATGCGATGACAGGCGAACGAGGCGTAGAAGATATCGAAATGGTTCTATCGCACGCCAAATCGATACACAAAAACATAAAAAACCCCGCCATGAGCTCTACCGGTGTTATCGGTGTCCCTCTACCCAAAGCGGCCATCATGCAGGGGGTCGAAGCATTCGATCTAAATACCAAAAATCCCGATACTGCCGCAAAAGCCATCATGACGACAGATCGATACGAGAAACAGATCGCTTTTGAGGTAAAGCTTGAAAACGGTGAAACTTTTAGAATCGGGGCGATGGCAAAAGGGGCGGGTATGATCAATCCTGCAATGGCGACAATGCTTTGCTTCATAACCACCGATGCAGCCATACCGGCCGACGAAATGGCGCCAATGCTTCGGATGTGCGCGGAAACGACCTTCAACGCCATCAGCGTAGATGGGGATACATCCACCAACGACACCGTCATGCTGCTTGCCAACGGGGCATCGGGCATTTACGAGAGGGAGGCTTTCGCCCACGCTCTCGAACGCGTAATGCATGAACTCGCCCTCAAAATCGTAGCCGACGGAGAGGGAGCGAGCAAATGCGTATCTTTTCACGTAAGCGGCGCATCGAACAAAGAGGAAGCCATGATGGCGGCCAAGGCTCTTACAAATTCTCTTCTTGTCAAAACCGCTCTATACGGAGAAGACCCAAACTGGGGAAGAATTGCATCGACGATAGGTGCAAGCGGCGCAGAATGCGATCCCCAAAAGCTTACAATCTCATTTTCGAACGTCAAAGTATATGACAAAGGGGTGATCCTCTTTGATGTAGAACAAGAGAAAAAGGCAGCGGCCGTGATGAAAAAAAGTGCCTTTTCCATCCATTGCGATCTGGGAATTGCAGATGGTGAATTCACTGCATATGGTTGCGATCTTGGGCATGAATATGTCAAAATAAACGCCGACTACAGAACATAATAAGCAAGCTTTTAATATAATCAGCTGATCTAGAACGGCAAAAACGGAAGAAGGCGGCAGTCGGCCCCTCTCCATGCCACATAGGCCATTCAATGCAATCAAACCAGAAAGAGGAGGAAAGATGCTTCACGAATATCGGGACATCATCAGCAAACTAAAGGTAGAAAATCCGCATTTTGCAAAGATTTTCGAAAAACACAACGAGCTCGATAAAATTATTACAGATGTAGAGGAGGGTCGTGAACATATGGACGATCTTGAGCTTGAAAAATTGAAAAAAGAGAAACTTCGCCTCAAAGACGAAGCCTATAAAATGATTCTCGAGTACAAAAAAGAGCACGGCCTCTAGGCCACTCTTTTTAAAGAGGCTTCGAGCCTCTTTAATCCCTACTTCTTCTTTTCCGGCTCCAAAAAAGCACCGAACCCCATCAGTTTTTCATATCGTTTTTGCAAACGGGTCTCTTCGTCCATCTCTTTCAGTGCAGAAACCTGGCTCAGAAAATAGTCTCCAACCGCGACTGCGGCAGCCTCTTTGTCACGATGTGCGCCCATGAGAGGCTCATCGACAATATCGTCTATCAATCCCATTTTCAGCAGCTCGTCAGGGGTGATTTTCAGCGCCTTGGTGGCTTGTTCGACCCTAGAGGGATCGTTCCATAAAATAGCGGCACACCCTTCCGGAGATATTACGCTGAAGATCGAGTATCGCATCATCGCAAGCCTGTCGGCCACGCCTATCGCCAGCGCTCCGCCGCTTCCACCCTCTCCTATCACCACCGATACCGTTGCCGTATTCAGTCGGCTCAATTCGAGCAGATTTCTTGCAATCGCCTCGCTCTGCCCCCGCTCTTCCGCACCAAGGCCCGGATAGGCACCGGGTGTGTCGATAAGCATCAAAATGGGCAGCTTGAACTTTTCTGCGAGCTTGGCCGCACGAAGGGCCTTTCTGTATCCTTCAGGATGCGGCATACCGAAATTTCTTTTGAGCTTGTTCTTCGTCCCCCGCCCCTTCTGTTCGCCTATGACGACACATTTTTGATCCTCGATATATCCCAGATAGCAGATGATCGCCGGATCGTCACGATAGGTTCTATCGCCGTGAATTTCAACCGCATCGTGCATCAATCTCCGCACATAATCGAGAGCGTACGGTCTATCGGGATGTCTGGCAAGTTGAAGTTTTTGATAGTCCGAGAGGTTTTTGTAGACTTTCCCGAGCTCTTTTTCAAGATCTTTTTCAAGTATGACAATCGCTTCCGTATCGCCTCGCACTCTTGCGGAAGCGATTTCGTCCTCTATCTCTTTGAGTTTCTCTTCGAACGGAAGATAGGTTGCCACATCATACCTTTTTGAAAATTACGACGCCGTTCGTGCCGCCAAACCCGAACGAGTTGCTCATAACCACATTCAGATCGGCCTTACGGGGCGTATTTGGAACATAATCGAGATCGCAGTCCGGATCGGGCGTTTCGTAGTTGATCGTTGGAGGGATCACACCATCGCGCATCGCCATCAAAGAGATGACAGCTTCTATCGCGCCCGCAGCCCCGAGACAGTGTGCAGTCTGCCCTTTGGTGGAGCTTACCGGCGGGCAGCTCTCTTTCCCTCCAAACGCTTTTTTGATCGCCATCGTCTCGTACCAGTCGTTGTACTTCGTGCTTGTACCGTGTGCGTTTATATAATCGATCCTGGGATCTCCGGCCATTGAGAGCGCGGCACGCATCGCACGATAGGCACCCTCCCCTTCAGGCGCCGGGGTGGTGATATGGTTCGCATCTCCGCTTTCGCCAAAACCGATCACTTCACCATATATTCGCGCACCCCTGGCTTTAGCCGATTCATACTCTTCAAGAACAAGTGCGCCGGAACCTTCCCCCATCACAAAACCGTTACGATTCGCATCGAAAGGGCGTGATGACTTTTTCGGATCGTCGTTGTTGGTCGAAAGAGCTTTCATCGCGGCGAATCCACCGATGCCCACTGGACAGATAGCCGCTTCTGCCGCAACGACGAGCATTCGGTCGGCACCTCCGAGAATGATCGTCTTGGTCGCTTCTGAGATTGCATGGGTTCCGGCGGCACAGGCTGTAACGCTGGAGAGGTTGGGTCCTTTGAGCGTATGCGCTATCGAAACGAAACCGCCCAGCATATTGACAAGGGATGAAGGAATGAAAAAGGGAGAGATTCTTCTTGGTCCCCGCGTTTCGCACGCGACGGCATTTTTTTCGATGTTGGCAAGCCCGCCGATGCCGGATGCACACGAAATACCGAAACGTTCTCTTTCGACGTTATCGTCTATGCCCGCATCCGCAATCGCCTCGGCAGCGGCTTTGATGCCGAGCTGAATGAAGCGGTCGGCTTTTTTTACCTCTTTTGGGTCCATGACGGTCGCAGGGTCGAAATCTTTCACTTCCGCCGCGATCTGCACGCTATGTTTGCTCGCATCGAACAAGGTAATTCTTTCAATGCCACATTGTCCGTCAAGTATGGCTTTAAAAGAACTCTCTTTATCGTGTCCTACTGCATTGATCATCCCAAGTCCGGTTACAACCACTCGCCTCACATCGTCTCCTTTTTGTCTCCACTCCCGCATCGTAGCGGGAGAGAGGAATTATTTATGCTCTTCGATATATTTGACCGCATCGCCTACGGTTTGGATCTTTTCGGCCTGATCGTCGGGAATTTCGATACCGAACTTCTCTTCCAGTGCCATTACCAGCTCAACAACATCGAGGCTGTCCGCTCCTAGATCCTCAACAAACCTGGACTCCATCTTTACTTCGTCGGGGTTGACGTTGAGCTGTTCAACAACTACCTCTTTTACGTCGTCAAAAAGTGCCATTACATTCTCCTTTTAATTAATGAATTGCACAATAGTAGCAAAATTTACTTTAAACGAGTAGAAATGAGAGCCATTTATGCCATATTCATCCCGCCATTGACCTTGAGCGTTTCACCCGTGATATAGGAAGCGTGATCGCTGAGCAAAAAGGCGATCGATTCGGCCACCTCTTTTGGGTCTCCAAAGCGTGAAAGAGGTATCCTGTCTATGAAAGACTGTCTGATCTCTTCTTTGAGCTTATCGGTCATATCCGTTTTTA
>JAMOOM010000074.1 GCA_027065515.1 Campylobacterales bacterium | reverse complement strand
ATTGGAGGCGGCCCGCTCCGGCAATTTTGCCGTTTTTTATCCGTGAAATCGACCTGCACGAAGGCTCGTGGCCATCTGTGCGCATGCTTCTTTCCGGCCTTCAGGCGGGAGTTTGCCATAGTGTCCCCATTAGAAGCGGATCGCTCGAATATCTCGCACGAGAATCCCATGTGGAGCACATAGACGATCTGCACGGCTTGACTCCCGAAGCTTTCGCCGCATACAGACCTTCCCAGAACGAACCGATGCGAAGAGATGGCGACGAGTCGAAAGATTGGCGCAAAATAAGGGCCAAGACTCAGGATGAAGGGGGTTTCGACGAGAGGATCGAAGATGTTCTTCTGGAGGTCGTAACGCGCCATAAACGACTCGCCGTCGGCCGTGCATATACCGACGCCGCCGTTATTTCACAGCCCGCTTCAAGCAGGGCGATTCTTGCGCTGATCGAGCGTTTTTGCGGAGACAATGAATCGGAGCGGGTGCTTACGCAAGAGATCATACTCCATATCGGCGAACTGATTCGCACGGAGCCTGCATGGTTTGAAGGTATCACTACGCTGAGGCCATGGTATTTCGTACAACTGCTTGTCGGACGAATCGGAGCCGAAAGGGATCTATCGTTTAGTGAAGCCTATAGCGCGCTTCTGTCGCTGGCGCCGCACGAGATATATAACAGGCTGCGCGATATCGTAGGCAGCGGAGCCGCGGTATCCAAATCGATCGAGAAGATGGAGGCGATTCGTGCAGATGGTATTATAGATATAAAAAGAGTGGAGTTTCCCTCTTTCTGCGGCGACGGCTTGAATGGCGATTGGCGCGGATGGCGACAGCAGGAGGGTATGATGGGGCGTCTCGATGAAGATTTTTACAAGAGTGTCTGGCAAATTCTTCAGTATTGTGACGGAATCGTTCTCGCTGATAAATATTCTCCAAAAAGTCGTCTTGGACATGAAATCACTCTCGATGCAACGGCCGGAGAGAGAGCTTTTGCCATCTGTGTGGACGATCATCTGCAACGTATCGAATCTTGCGAATACAGGCAGCTCAATATCGAAGCGCTCAGGGCGATTTCACACCTGTTTGCGACCAACCCCTCTTTCAGGATCTCGGGCGATCTGATCCTCGATGTTCTGATAGGTCACGCCGTGCGGATCGTCTGGAAAAGAGAGAATCCAAAGAGCGTATATGACGAGAGTCGCGGCGAGGCGTGGAAAAATTTCTACAATCTTCCTCCCACAAAAGCGATGGAGGGGTATGCAGCGGCATTTTCGTATCTTTTGAAAAGAGGCGGCACAACGGACGAAACAATTCGTACAGCATAGGATTTTTATGAAATTTTTCGGAAAGATAGAGCTCTATACAGGCGAAGGGAAGGGAAAGACTACGGCTGCTGCAGGCTTGACTCTGCGTATGATAGGCAATGGATACAATGCTCTTTTCGTCCAGTTTATGAAAAGCAGGCCAAGCGCGGAGGTTGTGATGCTTGAATCGTGTGGCAAAGAGAAGTTTCGCCTGATGCGCCATTGGGACGGAAGCTTTGTCACGGAGGAGCCTACCGGATCGCAAATCGCGATGTGCAGAACTCTTTGGCAGAAATTTCAAGAAGAGTTAAAAGAGTCCGATTGCAATCTTCTTGTGCTCGATGAAGTGGTGGTTGCGGTATCGTATGGTTTGATCGAAGAGGAGGATCTTTTGCGTTTTCTCGATGCGAAACCATCTGACCTGGAAGTGGTTATGACGGGGCGAGGCGCGTCCGATGCGCTGGTGGAGGCAAGTGATCTGGTGACGGAAATGCGCAAAATCAAACACTACTACGATCGGGGCGTCATGGCGCGAAAAGGGATCGAGTATTGAAAATACTACCCAGATACTATATCCGCTACAAAGGTGTAAACTCTTTTTATACAGGCCTTACCGTGGGAGCTGTTTTTACGATCTACTCGGCGCTGGATCCTTCTATCTTTTCGATCGGGGGAATTTTGTTGGCGGTGGGTATGCTGGTTATCGCGCGATATTACGAAAAGATTCTCAATCTTCGCTCTTTCTATCTCATATCGATGCTTGTAGAGCTGGTAATGCTATTTCTGGTTACCTGGTATCTTCTGTTTCCATATGGATATGCGACGGCTCTGCTGGTATATGCCGGCTACCAGGTGACTTTTATGTTTGGAGCGTATCTGGTTAGAGCGGAGACGATTTTTTTGAATAAAAAAACGATTCTTTCATGGCTCGATATGGCCAAACAGGCGGGTTATCTAGCCGGTATGCTCGTCTCGTGGCTATTTTACAAAATTCTTGAAAAAGGGCTTGGTTTGATAGATCACTCCAAAGAGGTGTACTATCTGCACTGGTTGCTGCTGCTTACCGAAATTACGGTGATCTTTCTGCTTTTTCGCTCTTTTGAAAAAAAGAGGATTTCGCCTAAAATCTGAAGGTTGGATATGCGTTATTTTGTCCTGGTCGCCATATTTGTTTCGTTGTCGATAGCCGATGCAGGTTTCGTCAACCATCTGGAAGGATCGTCCTCTCCGTATCTGCAACAGCACGTTCGCAATCCTGTCGATTGGCATCCCTGGGGGAGGGAGGCATTCGAAAAAGCGAAACGCGAACATAAGCCGATTTTTCTCTCTATAGGTTACAGCACATGTCATTGGTGCCATGTTATGGCGGAGGAATCGTTCGAAGATGCACAAATCGCATCGCTGATCAATCGATGGTTCGTTCCTGTAAAAGTAGATCGTGAAGAGATGCCTCACCTGGATAGATATTTCCAAAGAGTTTTTACGTTGCTTCGCCACAGAAGCGGCGGATGGCCTTTGACGATATTCATGACGGAAGATCTGAAACCTTTTTTCGCAGCCACATATATTCCGCCTGAAGACTCCTATGGTGTAAAGGGATTGAAAACGCTGTTGCCATATTTTGGTCATCTGTATAAAGAGCATGGAGACAGGATCGAAAAACGCGCCAACGCGATCGAAGCATTGATGAAAAAAGCTTCCATGATGCCTGCAAAACCTATAAAGGCCGATCTATCCATCGCCAAAAAAGCGGTAGAAAATATGTGGAGCTATTATGACAAGATCTACAAGGGGCTTGGTGACCGTCCGAAATTTCCAGAAAGCTCCCGTTTGCGCCTGCTGCTCGATATCTACCACGTAAACAAAGATGAAAAAGCGAAACGTATGGCTCTTGAAACTCTATACGCCATGGCCCAAAGCGGCCTTTACGACCAGATCGACGGAGCCTTTTTCCGCTACTGCGTCGATAGAGCATGGAGGATGCCCCATTTTGAAAAGATGCTCTATACGAATGCCGAGCTCGTTCCCGTCTATGTCGAGGCGTGGAGGATGACCAAAAACGGGAGGTTCGCCGAAGTCGTTCGCGAGACGATCGACGAGATGGATCGCCGTTTCAGAACGAATGATGGGCTCTATTTTGGAGCAAGCAATGCCGACAGCGATCATCGGGAGGGCGGATATTTTCTCTACAGATACAAAGATACGCTCGATGCTTTGATGGATGCGGGATTTTCCAAAACCGATGCAAAGGCTATGCTTGCGTATCTGGACATTGCCGAAGATGGAAATTTCGATACGGAGTTTTCGCATGTCGTGCGTGTGGGTGAAAACCCGCCAAATGGATTTGAAAAGGCAAAAAACGTATTGAAAAAGATGCGAAAACCTCGCAAGTATCCATTCATAGACACCAAAATCATTACGGCATGGAACGCCATGATGATCAAAGCTCTCTTTGAATCCGGAAGCATCGATGAGCGTTTTGTCGATGAAGCCAAAAGCTCCTATTGCGCGATAAAAAGATCGATGATGCAAAAAGATGGCGAGCTGTTTCACCAGACGCTGTATGGCAAAAAGGCGACACAGCCCGGCTTGCTCGAAGATTATGCTTTTATGGCCGATGCAGCTCTTATGGCTTATCAGACTACGCTGGAGCCGAAATATCTTGCCGATGCTGGAAAATGGGTAGATATAGCGTTGAAGCACTTCTATAGAGGAGATGGAAGATGGGCTCTTTCGGATGACGGTTTTGAGAGTTATGCGGATATTGTGGATAGTTACTACACTTCCGCTATGTCGGTGATGATAAACGATCTGCTGGATCTGGCCCTTTTGAAAAGCGATTTGGATTACGAAGGGGTGGCGAAAAATACACTGGATGCCAATGGCGCTTTGCTGATGAGCCATCCGGATGCATATCCTGAAGCGATGCGCGCCTGGATTCGCATGGAGCGAGGCGTAGTGGCGATTAAAGCCTCCCGAAAGATGCTAAACGCCAATCGTGATGAAATCGCTTCGATCCGCTACCCTTTCATTTTGATGGAAGCTGTAGATAGCGATCGCTTTTTGGCTTGCGATATGCTAAGCTGTTTCGCTTCCGGGAAAGATTTGAAAAAGATAAAAAATGTGATAGAAGGACGATGACCTGGCTCGATTTGTAAATTTCTAATTCTACTTTCAACCTGATCGTGTCATAATGCCTCTCATTTCACAACAAAGGTACAGTATGGCACTCGAAAATCTCACAACCGAGAACTTCAACGAAAAAGTCTCTTCCCACGATATCGCAATCATCGATTTTTGGGCTCCGTGGTGTGGACCATGCAAGCAGTTTGGCCCCATTTTTGAAAAAGTATCCGAAGAGTACCCGGATATACTTTTTGGAAAGGTGAATACGGAAGAGCAAAGAGAGCTTGCGGCGCACTTCAATATCCAGTCCATTCCTACTGTCGCGATCCTGAGAGAGGGCATCGTGCTTTTCATGCAGCCAGGACTCATTCCCGAAGAGGGTCTGCACGATCTTATAAAACAGGTCAAGGAGCTCGATATGGATCAGGTACGCGAAGAGGTCAAAAAACAGCAAGAGAACCAGCAGCAAGGCTGATTCTCGAATCGAGGGCTATCGCCCTCGGGTAGATCAAACTTTAAACTGACTTATCTGGCGAAGCACTTCATCGGCAAGTTGCCCAATGCGCTTGACGTTATCATCACTTTGAATAATCCCTTGCTTGTTGCTTTCTGAGAGATTTTTGATCTCTTGCATCTTCTGTGCAAAATCGATCATGATTTTGACGGCATCTTCGATGGACGTTGTCGTATTTTCTACTCCTTGCACGGTCAGCGTCATTTTGGTCGTGACGTTTTCTATCTGCCCTTCGACACTGGCCGCATTGTCGGTAAGAAGATTTACATTTTCGATATTTCTGCTCATCGTCTGGCTGCTGTCCATGATTGCCTGGACGATTATGTTTATCGTGGCATTGATGTCCGCCAGACTCTTTTGGGTTCTTTCAGCCAGTTTGCGAACCTCGTCCGCCACGACTGCAAAACCCCGACCATGTTCGCCTGCACGTGCCGCTTCGATGGCGGCATTCAGGGCTAGGAGGTTCGTTTGATCCGCTATGTCTGAAATCACGGTAAGCACCTCTTTGACCTGTTCTGCATCCTGGCTGAGCTGCTGCAATCGGTCGGCGAGTTCATTTTCGACTATAGCGTTCTCTTCGATTTGTCGGATCGTTTGACGAATCATCTGGGTGGCCTCGTTCAGATCTCCGTTGGCCTCCAGGATACTTGATTTTGTCTCTTCGGCCGCTTCGCTGCTAGAAGAGAGCTGCTCTTTGAGCTGCAGGGCCTGTTGCATTCCAGCTTCGACAATGGCAGCCTCTTTTTTTATGTTGTCCGTGATGGCGTTGAATGTTTTGTCGAGTTGGGTTGATGCGTTTTTGTTTTCATGGGCGCTTTGGAGTGCATGCGTGGCAAAATCATGCAGTGCGGCAAGGAAATCGCGCAACGCTTCGCGGATGCTTCCAAATTCGTCATGTTCATAGACATAGACTTTTGTGGAGAGATCTTTCGATTTTGCGATTTCCACGATTAGATGTTTGAGCGAATTGAGTCTTTTTTGTATATCCGAAACCGCGTAATAGGCAACTGCTAGCATAATTAAAATTACGAGTAGCCCTATGATGGCATCTATGATTGCCGTGTCGTGGAAGCTGTTGAGGTCTTCGTGTATCTGTTTGGCGATAGCATCGTCCACTTTTTTCAAGACATTTATCTTTTTTGTGATCGTTTTGAACCAATACTCGGCATCGATGCCGAAATCGCCCTCGATAAATTTCTCTTCGGCGATTTTTCGCATTCTCTCGACTTCCGCAAACGAAGGATCTTTGATGGCTTCTTTATAAATAGCGATCATGGTATCTGGTGCGAATGAAATAAAATCGTCGAGATAGGCGTTTTGCTCCGCGATGAGTTTGATCATCTTTTTATACATACCCGGGGCGAATTTGTTGGCGGCGAAAGTTCCGCTCAAGACAGCACGCTCCACTCCGGCGCGCTCTTTCGCTTTGAGAAAGGAGGTGTATGCGACCAGGTCTTTCGTGATCTGATCTTCGGGTGAGAGTTTCGAAGAGAGCGCTATAATATCGAGCATTTTGCCATTCATGTTTGTATAGAATTCGACCACCTCTTTAAGTGGTATGGTAAGAGAATCGATTTTTTCCCGGATGGATGGCAGGCGGGAAAGATATCCATCGAGAATATCGACTCTCTCTTTCAGTATGGATGGAAACATGGAAAAATCTATCGACAGGAGTTGCTTTCTGTATGCTTGCAGTCTGCTATCTGTCTCTTTTCGCTGCCCCGGTAGAATTTGAACGAACTTTCTGCCGCCGCTTCCAACGAAACCGGCGCTTGCACCGCGCTCTTTTTGGGTTTCATGCACGAGTCGGCTTAGGCTTTCACTCAAGCCCACTAAAGTTCTGACCTTTTCCACTTTGGCTTGAAACGCAAAGTGGTTGCTCACTTCGCGTGAGGTGAAATATATGAGCGCGAGAGTTGGTATGATTACCAAAATCAGCACTTTGCCTTTGATGGTGAGACGGGAGATTGGATTCATAACGTTCCTTATTTTAATAATTTGTCCGGCAATTCACTATAATCGACAATGTTTTCATCACATTCACAATGATACACGCCTTCTGCGTCGTAATATTCGACACAGTCACGATACCGATGCGTGGAGATTCCATCTTCGTTGAAATAGACGCAACCTTGCATTGACAAAAATAGTATCGGCCAAACAAAAACTATTTTTAGATATTTCATAGTACAATTTTACCATATGCTAATAGGTTGCCTTATCAAGTTTCAGGAAAGATATCACAATGATTGATGAAATTATCGGAATATTTGTCAAGATTACGAAAATTCCTCATTGCAGTAAAGAGACGGAAGCTCTGCGTGAATATATAATGGAGTGGTCCAGATCCTGTGGTTACGAGACCGCTGCCGATGCCGCAGGTAATGTGGCGGCGTATTGTGCGAAGAGTAGGGTTACGCTTCAGGCACACTACGATATGGTTTGCGTAGGAAGGGCTCCCGATATAGAGCCGGTGATAGAGGATGGATGGATGAAGGCCGATGGAAGCTCTCTTGGAGCGGACAATGGGATCGGCGTGGCCATCATGCTCTATCTGATGCAAAAAGGAGCCAAGGCAGATTTTCTGTTTACCAACGATGAAGAGATTGGCCTGATTGGAGCCAACAATCTGGCTCTTGGGATACGTACTTCCAACCTGCTCAATCTCGATAGCGAAGAGTTTGGAAAAATATATATAGGATGCGCAGGCGGAGAGGACCTCTTTTTGCAGTGTCCGCTGGCTTTCAAGGAGGCTCCGGCAGGAGGCGTATGGTATGAGCTTTTGGCGCATGCTCCAGGCGGTCACTCCGGTGTGAATATCGCAGATGGGATTCCAAATGCCATTACGCTGCTATCCAAAACGATCTGGGAAAACCAGAGCGCAGAAATCTGCTCTTTGAAAGGAGGAGAACGGATCAATGCCATCCCAAGGTTGGCCGAAGCCGTGGTTGTGGTGCCCGAAGGCAAAGAGCTGAAAATTTCGGATATGCATATCGAATACAGAAAGATAGACCCTTTGAGCGAGAGCGTGATGGAGCGGGGGAGGATGGTGGCGGCGACACTTTTCGGGTTTGCTCATGGAGTTAGAGGCTGGAATCGAGATCTGAACACTCCTCAGACAAGTATCAATCTGGCCATGGTGGATGCCGATGGAAAAAGAGAGGGAGTCAAGATATCTCTTTCAGGAAGGGCGATGGACAATGAAGATCTTGGATTTTTAAGCGAACAGACACTTGCGGGATTCGATGCACTCGGGTTCACGGGAAAAAAAGAGGGGAAATATCCGGCATGGAAACCTGAAATCAACGCTTTTAGCGAAAAAGTGCGTGACGTTTATGAAAAATTTTATCCTGAAGTCGAGTATGCCGCTATTCATGCAGGACTGGAGTGTGCCATCTTTTCCGCCAAATTTCCGACACTCAAGATCGCATCGATCGGGCCGACCATTCTGGACCCACATTCGGACAGAGAGCGCGTAGAGTTGGCATCTGTGGAATCCATTACGAAAGTGGTCGAGGCGATCATCGCCGATTTATCGCCGATTTAATCTTTTAAAGATATAATTGTTTAAAAAATAGAGGAGTATAGATGAAAGTTGGTGATTTGGTGATAGTGAGCAATCTTGGAGAGATGAAAGTTTATCGGGCAGAGCCCAGGGATCTGGAAGCTGAAGCGGGTTTGAAACCAGAGCGTGTAAAACTCGATCTGATAGATGCAAAAGACTATGTATTGTCACACTGGAAAGTTCGCGATATCGTGACAGACGATGCCGGACAGTTCAAAGGAGGCAGCCAGGGGCAGGGGGAGTTTACCCAAGGAAGTATCGGTGATCGTCATGAACTCTACAAGCGCGTAGAAGCTGAGGTGATCGATACAATCGCAAAAGACATTTCCGATGCAGTAGCTGTAAACAATCCCCCTAAATGGTACCTCGGGCTTTTGGGCGATATCTATGACAGGGTTATGGAGAAAGTCTCGGATGACGCCAAAAAGAAGCTATTCATGGGATTGAAAAAAGATTTGACCAAAGCGGATAAAAACGAGTTGGTTGAAATCTTCAAGAAAAAATTCGATTGATCACTCTTCGCCGCGGATAGACGATCCGCGGTTTTTTATTTCGGTTTGAAATTTTCTCTGCTTTTGCAAAGATCCGTCAGAAAACATTCAGTATCGCATTTTGGATTTTTTGCCGTACATATGTAGCGACCGAAAAGTACCATCGCCTGATGGATACGATCGAGATCGGTTTGAAATTTCTCGACCAGATCCTTCTCCGTCTCTTCCACCGTTTTGGCATCGCTCAACCCCAGCCTGTGCGAAACCCTAAAGACATGTGTATCTACCGCCATCAGGTTGGCTTTGGTATATTCGATCAATACGACATGAGCGGTTTTGCGTCCAACACCAGGAAGTTTTACAAGCTCCTTTTCGTCAAGCGGTATCTCTCCATTGTAATCTTCCATAACCATTTGCGCCATTTTTATTAGGTTTTTGGCTTTGTTGTTGTAAAAAGAGCAGCTTTTTACAAGCTCTTTCACCTCGTCTAAATCCGCATTGGCCAGACTGGGTATATCGGGATACTTTTCAAAAAGTTTTGGCGTTATCATATTTACCCGCTTGTCTGTGCACTGTGCCGAAAGAATAACCGCCACCAGCAGCTCGTAAAGATTCCTATATCGCAGCTCCGTTTTGGAGTCGGGATAGTGTTCTAGAAGACGCCGTTTAATCTCTTCTATCTCTTTTTTTGTCGCAAGTTTCACAAGATCTCCTTTTATGGGTATCCTTAAGCTGATATTCAGTGTTTAAGAGAGATTATACACTATACTTTAATTAGAGGTGCCTTTTAGGATTTCCAAGGCACCCTATTGTCGATATTAGTTCACAAGAGGTTGATATGGCAGGACATAATAAATGGTCGAAAGTCAAACACATCAAAGCCAAAGAGGATGCGAAGAAAGGCAAACTCTTCACCAAAGCGGTGCGTGATATCACGACTGCAGCCAGAGCCGGCGGAGCGGACCCGGATGCGAACGCCTCGCTGCGTCTGGCGATAGAGCGCGCAAGAGCCGTCTCGATGCCGGCCGAGAATATTCAGCGTGCGATCGATAAAGCTACAGGCAATCTAAAGGGTGTCAATTACGAAGAGCACACCTATGAAGGGTACGGCCCGGGGGGAGTGGCGATCATGGTGGAGACGATGACCGACAACAAAAACCGTACCGTTGCCAATATCCGGCACGCCTTCTCAAAAGCGGGCGGCAGCCTGGGAACCGGTGGAAGCGTGGCGTGGATGTTCGAAAAGAAAGGTGTCATCACCGTTCCCAGAAGCGAAAAGGATGATGAGGTGATGGAGGTGGCGCTCGAGCATGGCGCTACGGATATCCAGGAGTATGACGAAGTGCTGGTCATCGAGAGTGAGCCATCCGATTTCGATGATCTTCTGCAGGCGATCGAAAAAATTGGCGTACCGATATTGGAGAGTTCGGTGGGACTTGTAGCCACCAATACGATCGATGTGGACGATGCGACGGCCAAAAGGGTGGAGAAGCTGATCGAAACTCTCGAAGAGGATGACGACGTACAGAACGTTTATCATAATATGGCCTAAAATCAAAGGCCCCTTTACTTTCATTAAACGACAATGGGATACAATACTCATTCAATAACACTCAAAGGAACAAAATGAAAAAATTTCTCATCGCAGGTATGAGCGCGGCCGTATTGGCGCTCTCTCTTCCTGCAGCGGAAACTCTGGCGACGGTCAATGGCCACAAGATCACGAAAGAGGAGGTTCAGTCCGTCCTCAACTCCATGGGTGCGCGCACTACATACGATGCGCTTCCTGACGATGTAAAGAAAAGGGTATTGGACCAGGTTATCGAGCAGGAGCTTCTTCAGGAAAAGGCAATTAAAAGTGGCATAACCAGAAGCAAAGAGTATAAAGAGGCTCTTGAAAAGCTCAAGAAGAAGCTCGCTTTGGATATCTGGATGAAGAAAGAGCTCGACGCGATAAAAGTGAGTGATGCCGAGGCGAAAAAGGCGTATGAAGAGCACAAAAATGCGTTCCAGCGCCCGGAAATGGTCCATGCCCGCCATATTCTGGTTAAAACGGAAGCGGAAGCCAAAAAGATTATCGATGAGCTGAAAAAGACTCCAAAATCAGAGTTGAAAGCGAAATTTATAGAGTTGGCGAAGAGATACTCCACCGGGCCTAGCGCGGTAAAAGGTGGGGATCTGGGAATGTTTGGACGAAAGCAGATGGTCAAACCTTTCAGTGACGCTGCATTTTCACTCGAAGCGGGAGAATTTACCAAAAAACCGGTCAAGACCCAGTTTGGTTATCATGTAATCTTTGTAGAAGAGAAAAAACCGGCTCAGACAATACCTTTCGAGGATGTCAAAGATCGAATCAAGCAAGATCTCAAGATGGAAAAATTCAAAGAGAAGATCAAAAAGATTGCCGACCAGCTGCGTTCCAAAGCAAAAGTGACCTATCAGTAATCATAAAAAGGAGAGCGGATGAAGGGTGTAAAAATTTCCGACTATGTCCAGCCGGGCGTAGTTACCGGCGATGATGTACAAAAGATTTTCGAAATCGCCAAAGCCAACGAATTTGCGCTGCCTGCGGTGAATGTCGTAGGAAGCAATTCGATGAATGCGGCTATGGAGGCGGCCAAAACGGTCAATTCTCCAATCATTATACAGTTTAGTCACGGTGGCGCCAGTTTTTTGGGCGGAAAAGCCCTGGATGCCGACAAAGCCGCCGTTCTTGGTGCAATCAGCGGCGCGCAGCACGTTCATACGCTGGCGGAAGCGTACGGGATTCCTGTGATGCTTCACACAGACCATGCGGCGCGTAAGCTGCTACCCTGGATAGACGCTCTTTTGGAAGCGAGCGAGCACCACTTCGCCAAAACCGGCAAGCCACTTTTCAGCTCCCATATGATAGATCTGAGTGAAGAGCCTATCGAGCGTAATATCGAGACATGCAAGGTATATCTGGAGCGTATGAGCAAAATGGGAATGACGCTCGAGATAGAGCTGGGTATTACGGGTGGAGAGGAGGATGGCGTGGACAATACCGATGTGGATAACAAACTCCTCTACACGCAGCCCGAAGAGGTGGCCTACGCTTACGAAGAGCTCAGCAAAATCAGCGACAGGTTTACCATAGCGGCTTCCTTTGGGAATGTTCATGGTGTCTATAAGCCCGGTAATGTCGTACTGCGTCCGGAAATCCTCGACAATTCGCAAAAATATATAGAAAAAAAATACAAAACCGGCCCGAAACCTGTCGACTTCGTATTTCATGGCGGCAGTGGATCGGCACTGGAAGACATCAAAGCCGCTATCAGCTATGGAGTGGTAAAGATGAATATCGATACCGATACCCAGTGGGCGTTCTGGGCAGGCGTAAAGAGATATGTCGAGACATATCATGATTATCTCCAGAGCCAAATCGGCAATCCCGAGGGCGAGGACAAGCCAAACAAAAAATATTACGATCCCCGTAAATGGCTAAGGGAGGGCGAAAAGTCCATGGCCTCACGACTAAATGAAGCATTCGAAGATCTAAACTGCATTGACAGATACTGATATTCTATATCCACCTTCCCGGGTGGATGATTTTGAAATTGAGGGTAAACATTTTTATGTCAAACGCGACGAGCTGATCGACCCGCGGTACTCTGGCAACAAGCTGCGTAAACTCTACTCTATTCTTAAGGCGCCCTCTGGCAGATTTGATACGATAGTCAGTTATGGCGGCACACAATCAAACGCCATGCTCTCGATCGCTTATATGTGCAAATCGAAAGGGTGGAATTTTCACTACTATTGCAAGACAATTCCAAGATGGCTGAAAGAGAAACCGATGGGTAATCTCAAAATGGCTCTCGATCTCGGGATGGTCGCCCATGAAGTATCTCCTTCCATGTTTTACGACAGAGTACAAACTCTTGAAAGCGAATACGGCAATGGGTCGGTTTTCATTCCTCAGGGTGGTGCCGATCCGGTTGCGGAAGAGGGTGTCGGGATTTTGGCCGATGAGATTCTCTTTTGGTCCGCAAAGGCCGGGTTGAAAAGTTTTACCGTGGCCACCCCGAGCGGTACAGGCACCACGGCTCTATATCTACGCCGCCATCTGCCTTCGGGTATCGATGTGGTTACCACTCCTGTAGTGGGAGACGAGTCCGCACTGAAAACTCAGCTTGGAAAGCTAGAAGCCGACGAAAGCCGCTTCCCGATCATACTGGACAGCATGGGAAAATGGCCTTTTGCAAAACCCAAAAAAGAGTATCTGGATATTTGGAGACGGTTAAAAGATTCCGGCATACTTTTCGATCTGGTATATGCGCCGAAGATGTGGCTTGAGCTTATCGAGGCGTATGAATTGCTAAAAGGGCCGATCCTTTATGTTCACAGCGGGGGTGTGAGCGGTAACGAAACCCAGCTGGAAAAGTATCGCTACAAAGGTTATCTATGAAAAGAGTGGCTCTTTTTGTCCCCTGCTATGTCAATGATTTTTACCCCAAAGCCGCGATGGCGACACTGGAAGTATTGCAAGAGCATGGATTTTTGGTCGAATATCCAGATGGGCAAAGCTGTTGCGGGCAGCCATTTTTGAACAATGGTATGAACGATGATGCGATGAAGCTCGCCGACCGCTTTGTAGATATATTTGCCGATTACGATTACGTCGTGGCACCGTCGAGCAGTTGCATCGGTACGGTGAAGTATCACTACGAAGGAGTTACGAGCCGTTCCG
>JAMOOM010000073.1 GCA_027065515.1 Campylobacterales bacterium | reverse complement strand
CTGCGGAAATTTCTCACCAAATCTTATCCCAAATTTGCCTTCTATGATCCGTATAGGGTTTTAGAGGTGCCAATTTATAAATTGTAGCCAATATCTGTTATAATTTCCTCATGAATGATGCATCCAGGCAAAAATCGGTGAGGCTCAAACCAGATACCGTAAAAAGCCTTCATATTTTTTCCGAGATTCTTAAAAAATCACCGGATCAGATCGTGGAAGAGGCACTCGAAAGCTATTTCGATAGGGTGCAAAAGAACTTGATGGAAAAAAACATGATGGATGAAAACGCCCAGACAAATCTCAGCTACGATGAGTTCTGGGAGGGAGTGGATATATAATAAAGCTCCTGAAGCCCGAATGTGACTTGGGATGCATAAAGTATGGCAAAAAATGGATATACTGTCAGATAAAAAACAAAAAGGAGTCAAGATGAAAAAAGCACTTAAAAGCGCAAAAAAATCGATCGAAGAGCTGTTGAAAGTTCTAGGTGATACCGAAGAGGAGTTGAACGATCTGGACAAGGCAATCGAAAAAACGCACGAGAAAGTCTCCGAATGTGAAGAGAAAGTACTCAAAATCACAACGGAGTTGCGTAAACTTGAGCGCCAGATTCATAAAAAACTGAACAAGATTGCAAAGGTCAAAAAACTGATCTTGAAAACCGATAACCCCAGAAAACTTGAAATGTACGAAAAAGAGTACGATCAACTTGTTGAGGAATTGAATACGCTGGAAAATAGATATCAGTCGTTGCACGAGCAGTACGAGGATTTGGTCCTTAAAGAGGAGAAAGCGCTCGAAAAAGCGATGAAACTCGAAGAGAAAGCAGCCAAAATAGCTCGGCATCAAAACCGTTCGATCATGAAAGTTCAGCAGGCGATTGGCGAGCTTGGCGGCAAGCTGGCTGGCGCTTGATTCTTTCACGATAAGGCCCGAAGGGCGAAAAAGGCGCCGGCATCTCTGCTGGCGCCCCATAGATCCACAAAAATCTTCTACAAAACTAACTCTTTTTTAGCAGCATTCCCGCCAGAACGATAAGAGCGATACCGATCCACACCCAAAGATTCGGGAAAGGGTCCGAGAGCATCCAGCCAAAACCTACGGCAAATGGGATGTTGGCATAGCTAATGACACCGACTATTCCGGCACGCCCCAGTGTATATGCTTTGGTCAAAAGCCACTGTGAGAGGGTGGAGATGGTTGCCATAAAGGCGATCAGAGTCCAAGTGGCAACCGTAGTAGGCAGCACAAATTGTGGAAATAAAAATGCAAGATTTTTTGGAGGTTCGATATAAGGTGCAACAATAAATAAAATGGCTGGCAGAATGGTACCCATTCCGACGAAAGAGAGGACGATGACGCGCGCATCGTAGATATTGCGAATTTTTTTGATAGTAGTGTACGCGCAGGCGGCAAAAAATCCACCAAGAAGGCCAAGCAGGTGTTCATACTGCAGCGAAAATCCTGTGGGCTGAGTGATGAATATCACGCCGGTAAAGCCAAGAAGCAGCGCCGCTATCGCATAGTGGTTGAGATGCTCTTTCATCAAGAAAAAGGCCAAAATGGCGACAAAGAGCGGAGAGGTTTTGTTTAACGTGATCGCTACGCCCAGCGGAATCGTCGTAATGGTGTAGAAAAAGAGAATCATCGCCATGAATCCGAAAAATCCTCGAAACAAAAGCAGGTGTATCCGACCTCCCGGCAGTACAGTGGGCGTATGCTTGAGAATTGAAAGAATTATGAGTGTGCCGATAAGATTTCTGAAGAATACGATCTCCAGGGCACTCATCTCTTCGCCAAGCATTTTTGCCACTGCGCCGTTCAATGCAGATATCAGGGCGCTTGCGAGCATATATAAAATACCCTTGTCGATAGCATTGATTGCGGCAATTTTTCTTTTCAATTTGTCACTCCGTCAACGAATATCTGGCGTCTTCTAAAATTTGAAGCGCAATTATAGCAGTATAGGGTTTTTGAAGGCGCCCTTAGGGTATAATCGTCTTTTAAAAAAGGAGATTTCATGTCTATGCCATTTTCCGATGAGGATATATACATCGCCGTCAAAAACCATCTGCCTTCGGTGAGCGAATATGTAAAAGGGCACGGAGGTGATATCAAGCTGTTGGGAGTCAAAGACGGAAAGGTCTATATTCAGCTGACCGGTACGTGCCATGGATGTTCGATGAGCCTGATGACTACGAAGATGGTGGTCGAAAAAAAGCTAAAAGAGCTTATCCATCCCAATCTGGAGGTTGTCAATATAGATGCGGGCCAGGAGAGCGCCCTTCCTGAAGATATCTACAACGAAGATGACAAAACCGCAGAAGGCAGCCAGAAAAAGGGGCTCATGGAAAAGATCAAAAAGATTTTATAGCAGATTGATTTACGGCTTGAAGAGGGGGTAATCGCATGGTGGATTCGGCAAAGATATTTCTGAATGATCTGAAAAACTCTTTCAAAGATCTTTTGCCGATTGTAGTCGTCGTGGCTCTTTTTCAGGCTGCAATTGTCCAGAGCGTGCCGGAGAATCTTTTTTCGATCGTTATCGGTCTTTTGATCGTCGCATTGGGTCTGGCGCTTTTCATCCGTGGTCTGGAGCTTGGAATTTTTCCTATCGGAGAGCAGCTGGCTATCGATTTTGCGA
>JAMOOM010000072.1 GCA_027065515.1 Campylobacterales bacterium | reverse complement strand
CAGCTCGAGAAAAGCCATTCAGAAAGATATTGGAAAGCTCGTAGAGAACCTCAACAATATTGCGTTTCAAACATCTTTCAACGGTCAGAACCTTTTGGCCGGTGGTTTCGTCAACAAAACCTTTCAGGTGGGTGCCTACTCCAACCAGACGGTGAATGTCAATATCGGCGCGACCGACGCAAACAGAATCGGTAGTATTCGTACGGAGACCGGTGCGGCGATAACGGCTGCATCTACAGTCACTATGACTGTCGACGGCAAGACACTCCAGACAGTAACCGTCAGTACTAGTGCCGGAACGGGCCTTGGGCAGCTTGCACAAGTCATCAATGCCTATCAGAATGATTTGGGCGTCAGGGCGAGTGCGGAAGTGGCCAAGGATTTGGGTACGGTGACAGCTGGCAATGCCGTATCGCTCGCTATCAATGGAGTCAAAATAGGTACGATCAGTGGGGTTTTGGCCAACGATTCCGACGGCCGTCTCGTAAATGCCATCAATGCGGTCAAAGATCAGACAGGTGTCGAAGCCTCTTTGAACAAAGATGGTCATCTGGTCCTGCGCTCCGATGGACGCGGTGTAAATATCAATAGTGGAGATGGTGTGGTTACCGCTACACAGTTCTACGGCCGATTGACGCTGACGAAACTGGATGGTCGTGATATCATAGCTTCGGCTTCGACAGGTTCTGGACTAAGCGCCGCATCCGAAGCGACAGTGAATCTTGCCGATGTAATCGATACTTTCGATGCGAATGTGGCGAGTGCGGCGGGAGCCGTTATACAGGGGGCGACAGCAGCGGCTCTTGGAACTGGTGTCACGTCTCTCAAAGGAGCGATGCTCGTTATGGATATCGCGGAATCGGCACAGAGAATGCTAGACGCGATACGCTCCGACCTGGGTTCTTCCCAAAATCAGCTGACATCCGTTATCAACAATATCAGCGTTACGCAGGTCAATGTGCAGGCAGCCGAAAGCCAGATCAGAGATGTGGATTTCGCCGCAGAGAGCGCAAATTTCTCCAAGTACAACATACTGGCCCAATCAGGCAGTTATGCCATGAGTCAGGCCAATGCAGTTCAGCAAAATGTCCTAAGACTCCTTCAGTAGTCGAAATGACGCATATGCACCAAAAGCTGTTTTTCAGCTTTTGGTGTTCATAACAGCTCCACAAAAATCTTCATACCAATCAAACAGACAAGATGGAAACCTGAAAAATGTCCAAGTTCGATAAAAATATCAAAGCTTTGTTAAAAAAAGATCCGCTACTCGCTTCCAGAATTTTCGATGTAAAAAGCAACCAGCGCTACGAAGTTGTATCGGATTCCGACCCGGCCAATATACATATTGTAGATACCGTCGATTTCACGCCTCTTTACATAGGCAAGCCTTTGGACGAGACACTGGCTCTTGTAAAAGATTTTACAAAATATGCCCGATATCCATATCTTTACTTTTACGGTATAGGCAACGGAATATTTTATAAACTTCTTTTGGCCAATGAAACCCACGAGAGGGTGATGGTGTTCGAGCCGGAGATAGAGCTGCTTTATATAGCTCTCAATCTGAACGATTTTTCTGAAGAGATCGAAAGCGGCAGATTGATTTTGGAATATTCAAAAGATGTGACATACGAGTATGTGCTGCAGTATCTTTCCGGCAATGCCAAAATTTTTGCCAAAGTCTACGAGCTACATCCATTGACGCCGTATTATGAAAAATTTACCGAAGATATTCTTAGAATCAACCGGCTCTTTACCCGGGCGTTGGAGCATCTTGCCTACTCTTTTGGCAACGACATAGAAGACTCTCTTATCGGTTTGCACCACTATGTACAAAATCTTCCAAAAATGGTGGAGACCCCCACGCTTCAGGAGTTGGTGAAAAAAGCGAAAAACAGTGAAACGGCCATAATCGTATCTACGGGACCGTCCCTTGGGAAACAGCTTTCTTTGCTTAAAGAGATAGAAGATTTTGTGACAATTCTTTGTATCGACGCCTCTTTGCCTATACTCGAAAGGGAGGGGATAAAACCCGATATCGTCTTTTCGATCGAACGTGTCGCGCTTACCGCCGAGTTTTACAAACGGACGTCACCCGAATTTCAAAAGGGAGTCATAGAAGCGATTTCGGCCATTGCCCACCAGGATCTGATCGAAAATGCGAAAGGGACTCTGCAATTGAGCATGAGGCCTTTTGGGTATATGAAATTCCTCTCTCCATCCAAGGAGTGGGGATATATAGGACGCGGCATGAGTGCGGCTAATATGGCCTACGAGTTCGCGGCGATGGCGAGATTTGAAAATATCGTTTTCATTGGGCAGGATCTATCTTACGGAGAGGGAGGGATCAGCCATGCCAAAGGCCATACATTCGGAGAAAACGAGGTCAAAGCCGAAAAGGCCGACGGGTATATACAAGGATATGGAGGAGGTCATGAAGTTCCGACTACGCTTGTATGGAAGCTTTTTTTAAATTTCTTCGAAGAGGCTATTGCCGAGACGAACAAAGCGGGATATACCCGCACCATCAATGCGACAGAAGGGGGCGCAAGGATTGAAGGAGCCAAAGAGATTCCGTTCTCGAAGGTTGTCGAAGAGATTGTCAATCGCAGTGAGCCGAAGTGTCCCATCGAGCTTGAAAGATGCGATAACGAGACCATAGAGCGATTTCACGACAAAATCGTAGAAAATGTCAATGAAGCGATAAGTATTGCCACTGCCGTGAAAAAGAGGGCCGAAGAGGTTTTTCTGGAGGTGGTGGAGGAGCTTGAATCGATAGAGGCACTCAATGAAAAAGGGGAGCTTGGGAAGATCGACTTCGAGAAACTGGGAATCATCATAGAAAAAATAGACGAAATCAAAAAGATGTATGACGATAAAAATTTCTCTTCCATTTTCTTCGATCTGATTCAGCCGTTTATCATGCATCAGGAGTTGGAATTGGCAACGATTCAGGTAAAGGATGCGAAAACCGAAATGGATAAAAAAGCCAAGATGTTGGAGTGGATCTATGCCCACAAGGGTTGGCTTTTCAGCTTTGCCGGAAGTATCGAGAATTCTATCGGGGCGATAAGAATGGGGGTGGCCAAATGGCCTGAATCCATGCAAAAGCGGGTCGTGTTCGAGTAGTCCGATTGATGCCACGCATAGATCAGACCATATTTTATACCAATGCGATCAAAAAATATGGCGCTACCGCCAAAGGGGTCGCATGGAGCGATGAGTTTCGCCAAAAGAGGCGCTTTGGCGCGCTTCTTCGTGCCTCGGGAGATATCGCCTCTTGCAGTGTCGTCGATGCAGGCTGCGGATTTGGAGATCTTTGGCTCTATATGAAAGAGAAAAACTCTCTTCCAAAGAGATATATCGGGCTGGATGCGCTGGATGCAATGGTCAAAGAAGCAGCCATCAGAACGGGACAGACGGTGCTGAAGCGCGATATTTTAAAGAGTCCTCTGCCGGAGGCGGATTGGTACTTGGCCAGCGGGAGCTTCAACCTTCTGACCCGCTTCGAGACGGTGTTGGCGATCAGAAGGTGCTGCGATGCGGCAAATATCGGTGTCGTTTTTAATCTTTTGAAAGGAAAAGATCGCAGCGACACATACAACTACTGGATGCCGAAAGAGATCGAAAAAGTGTGCGCAAATTTTGGCAAAGTTACCATTTGCGAAGGGTACCTCGACGGCGACTTTACCGTAAAGATCGAAAATACCCTATAGATGGGCCTTTTCGAGTCTCTTTTCTATTCCAAGCATCAAATCGCGCGTAAGGTCCGGAAATGTGCCATGCACACCTTTTCCATCCTCCCCGTGGCATCCTCCGCAATTGCTCGTGTAGTAGAGGCGCCCTTCGCTCACCCACTCAGGATGTGTCGGTTTTCTACCGGATAATGTGACGACATAGGCGGCGATTTTCGGCGCGAGCGCGGGATCGGCCATCTTTTCGGGCATATCTCCATATTTGAAGCCCAAGTGCTGCCTGGAGCCATGAACGATGACATCTTGGATATAGCGCTCCAGATAGGGGGTGGAGCGAATCTGCTCCGGAGTCTCGTTTTGGGATTGCGTGGAAGGTTTGGCGATCGCTTTTTCCTGTTTTGTCACGGGTGGAGGGCTTTCCGTCCGGGTGTGGCGCAGTCGGTTGAGCGTGAAGGCGGCTCCAACGAAAACAACGATGAGAATCAAAATGGCTGTCTGTTTCAGGTTTTTATCCTTGGTCGAGTATGCGGGGCAGTGTAATCCCCTTTTGGGCCTGGTATTTGCCAGCCTTGTCTTTGTAGCTCACTTCGCAAGGTTCGTCGCCTTCCAGGAACAGGACCTGAGCGATACCTTCGTTGGCGTAGATTTTGGCAGGCAGCGGAGTGGTGTTTGAAATTTCGATCGTGATATGGCCTTCAAATTCCGGCTCGAAAGGGGTCACGTTCACGATGATGCCGCAGCGGGCGTAGGTGCTTTTGCCCAGGCAGATCGCCAATACGTCGCGCGGCATTTTGAAATACTCCACCGTGCGCGCCAAGGCGAAAGAGTTTGGGGGTACGATACATATGTCGCTTTTGACATCGACGACGTTTCGCTCATCGAAATGTTTGGGATCGACCACTTCGGCGTTTACGTTGGTGAAGATTTTGAATTCGTCGCTGACGCGTATGTCGTAACCATAGCTGCTAAGCCCGTAGCTGACGACCCCTTTTCCCACCTGCTCTTCGCAAAACGGCTCGATCATCTTCTCTTTGAGCGCTTTTTCTCTGATCCATCGGTCGCTTTTAAGCCCCATCGTTCATCCTGTTAAACATAATTTTGATATTATACAGAACTACAACTTTAATTTCGGAGAAGACGATGAATCTAAAAGAGATAAAAGATCTGATAAAACTGTTTAACACGAGCGAATTGAGCAAGCTGAAACTGCAAGAAGGCGAGTTTGCGCTTACTTTGGAAAAAGGTGGCGAGAGTGGTCATGCGGCGACACAGGCTCCCGCCGCTGCGGCTCCAGCTCCCGCGGCTACATCTTCTGCGGCACCGCAGCCTGCGGCGGTTGAGAGCGAGAAGAAGATACCGGATAACGCCGTTTATATCACTTCCCCGATGGTGGGAACTTTCTATCGTTCTCCATCGCCGGATTCTCCTCCTTTTGTCAATGTGGGTGATACCGTCAAAAAAGGACAGCCTCTTTGCATCATAGAAGCCATGAAGATAATGAACGAGATCGAAGCGGAGTTCGATTGCAAAATACTCGACATCCTCGTAGAAGATGGCCAGCCGGTGGAGTACGATATGCCGCTTTTCCTTGTCGAAAAGGTCTGAATCCATGGCTGAAATCAAACGAATCCTCATCGCCAACCGTGGCGAGATCGCGTTGCGCGCCATACGCACGATCAAAGAGATGGGCAAAGAGGCCGTTGCGGTCTATTCCACCGCCGACAAAGATGCCAGCTATCTGCGGCTGGCCGATGCGACGATCTGCATCGGGGGCGTAAAAAGCCAGGAGAGCTACCTGAATATCCCCTCCATCATCGCAGCCGCGGAAGTGAGCGAATGTGACGCGATATTTCCCGGATATGGATTTTTGAGCGAAAATCAGAATTTTGTCGAGATATGCCAGTTTCACAACATCAAGTTTATCGGGCCAAGCGTTGAGGTCATGGCTCTTATGAGCGACAAGAGCAAGGCAAAGCAGGTGATGAAAGAAGCCGGCGTGCCGGTCATTCCCGGAAGCGACGGTGCGATAAAAGATGTGGAAGAGGCCAAAAGATTGGCAAAAGAGATGGGCTTCCCGATCATTCTCAAAGCGGCTGCCGGTGGAGGCGGGCGAGGAATGCGGATCGTCGAAGATGAAAGCTATGTCGAAAACGCTTTTCTCGCCGCGGAGAGTGAAGCGATCACGGCGTTTGGGGACGGCACGATCTATATGGAGAAGTTCATAGAAAATCCACGCCATATCGAAGTGCAGGTTCTTGCCGACAGCCACGGAAACGTCGTGCATATCGGCGAGCGCGACTGCTCGATGCAGCGCAGGCACCAAAAGCTGATCGAAGAGTCTCCGGCGGAGATTTTAGACGACGCCCGCCGAAAGGAGCTGCATGAAGCCGCTGTGCGCGCTACGAAGCATATCGGATACGAAAGCGCCGGAACGTTCGAGTTTTTGGTCGACAAGCACAAGAATTTCTATTTTATGGAGATGAATACGCGTCTGCAGGTAGAGCACTGCGTGAGTGAAATGGTCAGCGGCATAGATATCGTCGAATGGATGATCCGCGTCGCCGAAGGCGATACGCTTTTTGATCAAAGCGAAGTAAACCTGAAAGGGCACGCGATCGAGTGTCGCATCACGGCTGAAGATCCCGTTCGGTTCGTTCCCTCCCCTGGAAAGATCAGCCGATGGATCGCGCCCGGAGGCAAGGATGTGCGCATAGACACCCATGCGCATGCAGGCTATATCGTGCCCCAGCACTACGATTCGATGATCGGCAAAGTGATCGTATGGGGAGAAGACCGCGACCGCGCCATCAAAAAGATGCGCAGGGCGATGGACGAGTTCGAGATCGGCGGCATCAAGACCGTCGTCGATTTTCACCGCCGCATGATGCGCAACCCAGACTTCATCGAAAACCGCTTCGATACCAAATACCTCGAAAATCACATGTGAAAAAGCCCCGCCGAAAGGCGGGCTTCAAGAGATCAGAATTTCCACTTCAACGCCGTCTTTTGTGTAATATCGTAATGCTTTATATCGCCGCTTTCAGGGGGTCTGCTGTCGTAATTTCCCTGAAGCGAAAAAAGCAGGCTGAGCGATCCATATATCGGCAGTGACAACTCGCAGGCCGAAACGATCAGGTAGTCTTGCATATCGTCCGCTTTTGGCTGATAGTAGGCGTAGAGGTTCAAAAGGGCATTCGTCTGAAAGGTTTTCGTATAGAAAAGGTAGCCGTTTAGTCTGATATTGTTTTCATTCGGGTCGATAGCTGTATCGCGATAACGTATCTTTTCGAAAAAAAGTCCTATGCCGATATACCCTTTGCCATGTTTTTGGGTATTGAAAAATCTGTAGCGTACACCGCCGCCTGCAAGCGAACGGTTTGAAATTTCTTTGAATTTGTCCTGCTCGGCCTGAATGAACAGTTCGCCATAAAGTGGAACATCGATGCGGTGGAGCCAGCGCAGATGGCCCATGGAGCTGTTTTCTATCTCATCGCCGTGAGAGCTTCCATAATCGAAACTTCCTATCGCCCAAATAGCGTCGGTACGGTTCGTGTCGTAACGGATATTGGCATCGGCCGCGTAATCGTTGCGATCGACATTCCCTCTTTTTAGCGATGAGGAGAGAGAAAAAGAGCCGCTGATCCCGGGATGCTCACCGATCTCTATGGGCGTCACATCCACGAACGCCATCGAGGAGACGGCGAGTATCAGCATACCACAGAGGGTACGAATGATGAAAGCGGCCATTTACGGAGCCCGCAACACTCTGACGTTCGCTGCCGCACGCAGTTTTTCGAAATGGCTTTCGATCGCCTCCTTGCGCTTTTGCTCCATCCACTTCGCGTAAACTTGCTGTTTCACCTTTTCGAAAGGAATCGGTTTTGGATTTTCGAACTCCTGGACAAAAAATGTCACGAACTGCCCGCCGACAGGCAGAATCTGTGTGAAACTCCCTTTGGGTGTGCGGGTGAGCATCATGAAGAGCTGCGGATTCAATCTTTGCGCCTCGAGCCTCTGCGGCTGGCGGGTTACGCCCGGGGCTTGAGCCATAGGATTTTCCATCACCCGCTCCAGCGCCTCTTTTGTCGGGGCCGAATATTGGATTACGCGAATCGCTTCCGGGATTGAAAATTCGTTTATGTGCAGACGATAGTACTCTTTTAGCGTCTTGTCGCTTGGCGGCTGGATTTTGGTGGAGAGTATCTGCTCATAGAGGCGCTCTTGCAGCAGGCGATCTTTGACCTGCTGCTTGTATGTATCCCAATCGATGCCGCGTTCAGCCAGGATCGAGCGCATTTTCAGCGAGTCCATTCCGTTTTTTTGGGCGATGCGTTCGATCTCCTGGTTTACGTCGAAGTCGTCGATATGTATTCCAAGTCTTTTGAGTTCTTCATCCTTGAGTCGCTCCTTTATCAACGCTTCGACTGCCTGCTGTTTGGTCAGCCCTCTTTGCTTTTGGGCTTTGTATATTTCATAAAGAGTGATGGGCTGGTCGTCCACTACGATACTGATGGCATCGACGAGTCCTGCCGTGGCCGCTGTGGCCACAAGTATGCAGACGGCAAAAAAGAGTGCTGAGATTCGGCGCATATTCGTTTGTCCTTGGCTGAGTGATTGGCTTGGAGGTGCCCTATATCGGTATTTTATCTAAAAGAAACTATAATAACGAAATTTTTGATACTGGAGACTTTTATGATTGTGACACGTTTCGCCCCATCGCCGACTGGATTTTTGCACATCGGAGGGCTCAGAACCGCACTCTTTAACTATCTTTGGGCGCGCCGCAACGGCGGAGAGTTCAAGCTGCGCATCGAGGATACCGATTTGAGCCGTAATTCGGCGGAGGCGACAAAGGCGATTTTGGAAGCGTTCGAGTGGGTGGGGATGGATTATGACGGCGATCCGGTTTATCAGTCGGACCGTTTCGATCTCTATAAAAGTTACATCATCAAGTTGCTCGATGAAGGCAAAGCCTATAAATGCTATATGAGCAAAGAGGAGCTCGACAAACTGCGCGAAGAGCAGATGGCCAGAAAAGAGCGGCCACGCTACGATGGGCGCTACCGAGATTTTACGGGCACTCCGCCAGAAGGCGTGGAGCCGGTGATCCGCATCAAAGCCCCTCGGCATGGCGAAATCGTCTTTGAAGACGGTATCAAGGGCACTATCGTGATCAAAGCCGACGAAGTGGACGATTTTATTATCGCGCGCAGCGACGGTACACCTACATACAACTTCGTCGTGGCGATCGACGATGCGCTGATGGGAATCACCGATGTCATCAGAGGAGACGATCACCTCTACAACACTCCCAAGCAGATCGTCGTTTACGAAGCGTTGGGATTCAAGCTTCCGCGCTTTTATCATGTGCCTATGATCCTGGGTGAAGGGGGCAAGAAGCTCTCCAAGCGAGACGGTGCGGCGGATGTCATGGATTATAAACGCATGGGATATCTGCCCGAAGCTCTACTCAATTTCCTGGTGCGACTGGGATGGAGTCACGGCGATCAGGAGATTTTCAGCAAGGAGGAGATGATCGAGCTTTTCGACCCGTCCGACATCAACGCATCGGCCAGCCAGTACAATCTCGACAAACTCCTGTGGCTCAACTCCCACTATATCAAAAACAGCCCCAACGAGCGTCTGGCCACTCTGCTTGAAGATTTCGGAATCTATCTTCTAAGCCATGACAAACGAGAAATTCTGCTCGATATATTCAAAGAGCGCTGCAAGACGCTCGCTGAAATGGCAGAACAGATCAAAGAGGTTCTCGAAACGCCCGAAGCTTATGACGAAAAGGCGATGAAGAGGGCGATGAAAGGAGATGCGGCGGAGATATTGTCCGATTTTGCCCAAATGTTGAAAGATGCCAAAGAGCTGCATCTTCCTGTGGAGTATCATAAGCTCATGGAGGATTTCGTCGCTCAAAAAGAGATAGGATTTGGAAAGATAGGCATGCCTTTGCGGCTGGCTCTCATAGGAAGGCTGGGCGGTCCGGATCTTGGCGATGTGATGAGTATCATAGGCAAAGAGGAGACGATCGCGCGCATAGAGAAGCTACTGGGTTTTATAGCCGACCGATAAAACCCGGTAGAAATGAGGCCATATGGGATGGCGATCTTTTACAGCGGGCTTTCCAATGCCATCTGAAGCAAAGAGTTCACCACTATTTCGATCTCTTCGAGCCTCTCTCTTTTTTCCTGTGCCATAAAGGAGGCAAATTCCTCCTGTAGCGCCTTGTAGCGCTCTTCGCTTTCGTGCAGGTAGTTGTGCAGTGCAGAATCCATCGATTCGTTTTTTCTTTGGTAGTTGATCACTTTTTCGCTCAAAGAGGTGACCGCAAACTCGACAAACTCCTTCAACTGTTTTTTTATCGTATGCTCTTTGCTCTCTTTCGGGCGGTATCTCTCCAGTACCGCCATGATTTCGTTGATATGCAGCTCTTTTATGATCGCATACATCAGCTGTGCGGTCTCTGTGAAGCGGCGGTGGTTCTTTTCGTGTAAAATGATGGCCGCAATGGTGAATTTCATATAGGGAAGATGGTGGAAGAGGCGGTTGATCGGGCTTTTCTGGGGTATGATGGGTGTAACCGCTTCATCCGGGGTTTCTATCAACAGTTTGGAGAGCTCGCTTCTATAGCGCAGAAGCGTAGGAGCGTGGATCTGATCGGAAGAGAGGTGGCGGATCATCCAGCTGACACTAAAATCCAGGGTGCTTTCGACCTCCAGCAGTAGAGCATACTGCTCCAGTGCCGGCATCTTGTAATCTTGACGAAAGATTTCGTACCGAATGTCATTGCTGCCGAAGAGCTGGTTGCAGATAAGATAACTCTTGATTTTGGAGAGGAAGCGCTCCTCTCCGATCTCGTCGATGTCGGCTACGAAGGTCACACCTGCATTGTTTATGATGCGATCGGCCATGACGGTTGCCGCGATCTGTTTTCTTAGCGGATGGCGCAATATTTCGTCTTCATATAGGGTGGCGAAACTTTTTGGGAAATATTTGAGCAGATACTCCTGTGCGAACGAATCGTCGCAAAGATCGGATGCGAGAATTTTGCGCTTGACGAATATTTTGGCATAGGAGAGGAGCGTAGCAAGAATCGGCCGTACCAATCCGCCGTCCGCCTTGCAAACGAGAGAGATATCTTCATCTTTTGGAATATGAAATCTTTTCCGGTTGAAGATAGCCAGATCCCGTTCGAGTATTCTGACCGTATCGAGAAACGGAATCAGGTCCTCCTGGCTGCGCTCCTGATCCAAAGAGATGGCCAGGGATTGATGGTAGTTGGTCCAAAGCACCCGGTTTGTCACCATGTCGGCCTGTCTTTGCAAGGCTTCGAGGCGGCTCTCTTCGTCCAGCTGCCCTTCGCTCACCAGCGTACCGAGTGTGATTTTCAGATTCACTTCATAGTCGCTTGTATTTACGCCTGCCGAGTTGTCGATGGCATCGAGGTTTATGAAGCCCCCGTTTTTTGCATATTCTATGCGTGCAGGCAGAGTGAATCCCAGATTGCCCCCTTCGCAGACCGCATGCGCTTTGAGGCTGCTTGCATCGACCCTGACGTTTTCATTGGTTTTGTCTCCAACTTCGAGGTTGCTCTCCCAGCTCGCTTTGACATATGTGCCTACGCCGCCGTTGAAAAGCATATCGGCTTTGAGGCAGAGCGCCGCCCGTACCAGCTCTTCGCCGCTCATGCTCCTTTTGGTGGTGCGAAAGAGTTTCTGCATCGCGTTGGAGAGCGGGATCTCCTTTTCGTCTCGGCGGAAAACCCCGCCCCCTTCGCTGATCTTTTCGGGATCGTAATGGTCCCATCCTCCATTTGGTGATGCTTCAAACAACCTTTTGCGCTCCAGATACGAGATTTCGGGATCGGGATCGGGATCGATGAAGACTTCATTGTGGCTGATGGCTGCGAGCAGTTTGAAATTTTTGCTCAGCAGCATCCCATTTCCGAATACATCGCCATTCATCGAGCCGATTCCTACAACGGTAACTGTAGTTTCATAAAGATTTTTGCCCTGCTCTATGAAGTATCGTTCCACCGAGCGCATCGCTCCTTTTGCCGTGATGCCGAGCTCTTTGTGGCTATATCCTTTGGATCCACCGCTGGCGAACGCATCGCCAAGCCAGAATCCTCTTTTGAGCGCAATGGCGTTGGCCGTATCGCTCATATGGGAGGTTCCTTTGTCGGCCGCTACGACAAAATAGGTATCGTCGTCGTCGTAACGGACAATTCTGGAATCTGTGACGACATGGCCATCTTCCAGGTTGTCCACCAGGTCCAAAAGAGCGTCGATGAAACGCTCGTAGAAATCCTTGAAGCGTTCTTTGGTAATCTTTTCGTGCGGAAGCCGGATGATGAACCCCCCTTTTGCGCCGCCTGGCACGATTACGGCGTTTTTCCCCTCCTGGGTCAGCATCAGGTCTCGTATTTCGATGCGGAAATCTTCACATCTGTCGCTCCATCTGATTCCTCCCCGGCTTATTTTGTGCATGCGCAGGTGCACGCCGCTGAGCCTGTAGCTGTGGACGAAAGCTTCGATTTTGGGCTCTATTTTATCTGTAAGGCTTTCGATCTGGTCGGTGCGGATTTTGAAAGCGATCTCGTCTTTGTCCAGAAAGTAGTTTGTTCGCATCATCTGCTGCATTATTTCGGTCATGATGCGCAGTACCGTATCTTCAGTGATATGGGTGATCGGTTTTCGCAGCTGCTCGATCTTTTGCAGCCGATCTTCCATCGTCGCTTTTTTTCGTTTGGCCGAGGGGTTGAATTTCAGGTGAAAATACTCCAGGAGCTTCCTGGTGATTTCATGATGCCTTATCAGTACCTGGGTTATCGTGACCTTGTTCAAAGAGAGTACCAGCTGATTTTCATAATCGATCAGTGCACTTAAAAGCTCCAGTTCACGGGGAGATAGATTCTCTTTGACCGTAAGCTGTAAAAGGGGAGTATTTTCAAGGCTGGGATGGCATAGCATCTGCTCGACAAGAAGGAGAATGTTCGCTTCGCTGTTTCTGATTTCATCGATCTCTTCGTTGCCGATTCGGTAGCGGCTTACATAGATGCTTTTGGCATTCTTGGAATCGATCGGGATTTCGTAGGATATCTCACTGTGAATCTGCAGCCCGATATTTTGCAAAATCGGCACGATTTGTGTCAGCATGAAATGTCTGTTGCCGTAAAGCTTCAGATATAGATGACGCTCGTTGTCTTCTATGAATTCAGCCGCAAACGATCGTTTTTCGAGCTTTTTGGAGATCGTATCGGGCAGCGTGAGGTCGTCTTCGCGCAATATCTGCAAGCAGGCGGCGGCATAGCGTTTATCTAAATTCATCGTCGATCCTTTGTGTTGGATATGCCCATATCGTTTTTGAAATAGTGGATAGCCGGCATAGGTTTGCCAAGGTGGTACCCCTGCCCGAAATTCATGCCTATCGAGGCCACCTCCTCGAGAACCGATTTGGAGTGGATGAACTCTGCAACGGTTTCGATTTTTGCCTCTTTGGCGAAAGCTGCTACGGTTTTTGCCACAAGCTTGGCGTGGGCATCATGATCGATATTTTTAATGAGCGAGCCATCGATTTTGAGGTAGTCGATCTCAAGCTGCAGCAGCTTTTCGAAATTCGAGTATCCGCTGCCGAAATCGTCTATGGCGATCTTGCAGCCATATCGGCGTACCTCTTTTAAAAACTCCGATACCACTTCGTAATCTTCGATCTCTTCGCTCTCGAGAATTTCGAAAGTGATATTTCCGGCAATATCGGAATTCTTTTTGAGAAGGTTGCATATCTGCTCTTTGTCGTGTATGTTCGCGATATCGCTCGAGGATATGTTGACGCTGAAAGAGGCTCCGCTTCTATGCACCATCTCAAGAGTCCGTTCCAAGATTGCAGTGGTGATCGAGCCGCTTAGTTTGGCCTGTTTGGCAGCTTCCAGAAACTGATATGGAGGCAAGATAGCACCGTTTTCATCCTCCATTCGCGCAAGCGCTTCATATTTTACGGTTTTCATGCTGCCAAGATCTACAATCGGTTGAAAATAGGGAAAGACTCTATCGTTTGCAAGAGCGTTTTTCAGGCGGGAGATCGCTTTTATATTCTTTTCAATCGTCTCTTTTTGATCCATCGACTCCTCATAGATTGCAAAGAGATGCCGCGAGGAGTTTTTGGCAAATTTCAG